>DBTJ01000071.1:12952-19442 GCA_002306985.1 Verrucomicrobia bacterium UBA1319 | reverse complement strand
AGCAACCCCAGCGTGCCTTCGCGTTTCTCCACACTCAGGCAATCCGCCGTCACCCAAGCACCAATAAACAGACAATAAACAAACGCCACGGCAGCTATGGCAATGAACAGCGTTTGGCCTTGCGAGGAGGGCGGAATGCGTTTTTGACCGAGCAAAAACAGGGCCACGACATAAACCATCAAGGCCAGCAAGACCGCCCAACCGCGGACCCGGTGGGTTTCCGGCCGGCGACAAGCGGCGCGCAATTCGCGTTCGGCTATGGGCATTAAGTACATGGTCTAGGGCACATCAGACAACCGCCAAACGCGACCGATCTCGGGTGCCAAAGGCTCCCGCGCGCTGGGCAATTCCAATATCCTTAATCTTTTGACCCTACCCTGGACCCCATGTCACGCCACAAAATCATGGGTCACCCGCCGCCTGGAGCGCGAATTAAATAAAAACCCGCTGGCTTCAGTCTAATCCTCCCGAATATCATCCGCCTATGAACCTTACACACCTCGCGGCTATGGCTTGGGTCCTGGCGTCGGCCATCGCGCTCCATGGCGCCACCGGTTTTTCCTCCACCGAACCTTTGCGACTGCAAAAGGCAACCCCCACGACCGCTTCCGTAGCTTGCTATGGCGCCTGGGAAGCGGCGTTGGACTTGCGGGCCACGTTCGACAACCCTTTCGATCCAGCCGACATCGATGTCTACGCCCTGTTCACCTCTCCCCAAGGCCAAACGTTTCGAGTGAACGGTTTTTACGACCAGGTTTTTACCCGGAAGCTCGACCATGGCGCGGAGAAAATCGAACCGGCGGGCGAACCGGGCTGGAAACTCCGGTTCACTCCGAGCCGAGCGGGCCGCTGGGGTTATGAGGTCTTTGCCAAAGACCGCTCCGGCACGGCGCGACTGGAACCCGCGTTTTTTGAAGTCACCCCCTCGGCGAACCCCGGTTTTATCCGCCGCGCCACCAGCGGCGCCCCCTACTTTATGCGCGATAATGGCCAGCCGTTTTTCCCCATAGGCGAGAATATGGGCTGGGCTGGCGGCCGCGGCACTTACGATTATGAGGATTGGCTGGGCGCGCTGGGCAAGGCTGGCGGCAATTTCATCCGGGTCTGGATGTCGAGTTGGAATTGCGCGTTGGAATGGACGAGCGACAACAAAGGCGATTGGCGGTCCGGGCAGTATCATAATCTGGGCGTCTACAGTCTGCAAAACGCCTGGAAATTGGACTTCATTTTCGATCTAGCCGAACAAAATGGCATCAGCTTAATGCTTTGTCTCGGCACCTATGGCGAGCTCAAGGACGGCGGTTTTTTCAACGAAGGCCAGTGGAAGGCCAATCCTTATAACGCCACCAATGGCGGGCCCTGCGCCAAAGCCGGGGCATTGTGGACAAATGAAACGGCGCGCAAACTTTATCAGCGGCGACTGCGCTATCTGGGCGCGCGCTATGGCCACCGCGTGAATTTGCAGTCCTGGGAATTCTGGAACGAGGCCGAAGCGCCCGCTCCCTGGGTGGCCGAAATGGCCCGCTGCTTGAAAGGCGCCGGCGAGTTCACCGGCCACGGGGCCGATCCCTACGGACACCTGGTCACCACCACCTACGGCAACCCAGAGGTGTGGAACCTCCCGGAAATCGACATCACCCAAACTCATAGTTATGGGGTCGGCGATCTGCCCGATCAAGGACCGAAGATCTACCAGGAAGGCCGCCGCCATGCCGCCTTCGGCAAACCCCATCTAATGGCCGAGTTCGGCATCGATTGGCGCTCCCCGGATAGCCAATACGATCCCGACGGCAAAGCGATCAATTTTCACAATGCTTTGTGGGCTTCCCTGCTCTCCGGCGACGCGGGCGGAGCGATGATCTGGTGGTGGGACAACTACGTGCATCCGAAAAAACTCTACGCCCCCTTTACGGCGTTGCGCAAGTTTGCCGATACCGTGCCGTGGACCCTTGGCCATTGGCAGCCCTTGGCCATTCAACCACTTGGATTAGACCCGAATGCCACTAATAAAGTCTTCAATGGTTACGCGCTCGGCAACGGCAGCCAGGCCATTGCCTGGATTCAAAACGCGCGGCATCATTGGAAAAACGCCTTCGAAAAACAAGCCGTATCCGCCACCCCCAAGGCGCGCATGCAAGTGAGCGGTTTGCCCGCTGGTCGCTACCGTCTGGAATGGTGGGATACGTATCGAGGCACGCCCCTCCGCGCGGAAAACGTAAGCTGCGAAGGCGGGAATTTACAATTCGAGCTGCCGGAATTGGCGGCGGATGTGGCCATCCAGCTCACCCCCGCCACCCCTTGAACGGTCTTACGCTATATGCCGGATCATTTCCTCGGTCGGAAACCGGACTTTAGGCATCTGGATATATTGATCGCTCGCGGCGCGATAACCCAGGGCGCAGGCCACCACGGCGGAATAGCCGGTGCCTTCGAGCTCGAGGATTTTGTCATACCCTGGAGGTTCGAAGCCTTCCATCGGGCAGGCATCGAGGCCCAAGATCGCGGCGCTGGTTAATAGGTTGCCCAAGGCGATGTAGACTTGGCGCGTGGCCCAAGCAGACAGCAGACCTTTCTCCGCCATTTGCTTTTGGCTACCGACCATCATTTCACGATAGGCCGCCAATTTCTCCACCGGTATATTGCGAACCTCGGAAATGCGCGCGACGTAATGATCGATGTCTTCAACCGATAACTGCGTGCGCACGGCCAACACGACAAAATGGGAGCAATCCGCCGGTTGAGTTTGCGACCAGGATACCGCCACCAGCTTTTTTCGGACTTCCAAATGGGTGACAACGATAAACTTCCATGGCTGCAAGCCAAACGAAGAGGGGCTCAGCACCAGGGCTTGCTCCAAAGCCTGCCAGCTCGCGCTCGGAATTTTCTTGGTCGGATCGAACTTCTTGGTGGCGTAGCGCCAACTCAACTGCTGGATCAATGACTGAGGTGAAACCGCCGCGTTTTGATCGGGATTCATTTAGGATAGGGGGTTAAAAATACTCATTGCGGCGCCGCGCCAGCAATGCTCAGGACCAATTCAATCGCATCGGACACTTTATCCTCCGGCGCTTTGGGATTGATGCCATAGTCGCTGCGCTTAATCGGAAATGCGGCCCGTACCACGAGTAGATCCCCCTTCAGATTGGGCACCCGCGATCCCAGCTTGTCCTTTAAATAAGTGAACTTGACCGGCACGGTGATTTCCTTGGCAATCCCGCGAATCGTAAGCGACCCGGTGACCTCGGCGGTCGTGGTGTTGCCCGTGGTGTGCGCGTTTTTGATGGACTTGCTTTCGAACACAATCTCCGGAAACTTCGCCACGTCCAACCAAGCGGGACTTTGAAGATGTTCTTTCATCATGGGATTCGGCACATGCAGCGACTCCGAAGCCACGATGATTTTCCCGGTAACCGATCCTGGGGCGTCCGGGTCGAACCGAATTTTCCCTGTGATACCGTTGGCGCTGCCATTGATGGCTTCCAAAGGCGCGTCAAGTTTAAACACCGCGTTATTCACGCCTTTGGGGTCCTTGAAATCGAAGTCCAACGGAGCGGCCGTCGAAACCCGGGTTAAAGCGGCCAGGGCAAGCGTCAATATATAGATTTTTTTCATTCTCATAGCACAATATTACTTATGGCGATTTCGCTATTTTAGCGGGGATCAAAAAGCTGGAGGCGGCCACTACCCCCGCTAACAACACGGTGGCGCCAAGAAAATCGAGTCCGGGCACGAATTGTCGGCGATAAACGATTCCCTCCAACCCGGTGACATCGTCGATTTGTTTGACGGCCACGCTGGTTTGCGTCCAGCCGCGATGCGCTCCCAGGGCGGCCCAATAGGTGCCACCCCCCAGCAGCAATGCCAACGCAACCCATCGCAGTGCCTTTTTCATGCGGCCGCCACCTTTGTCCAGGCGTCGCGCGGTATCCACCGGCGTTTTCCCGGCCGTCGAATAATACTAATTCGTATTATTTCCATTATCACATCTTATATCCAAACTTCAAAAAACGCAAATCGCCACCCTTGCCGGCTTTGAGGTAAGACAGTCTGCGACACCGACCAAACAGCGGGATGGAATGCGATACATGGACAGATATTTGGCTGTCCGGCCAAACGTGAACGAAGGATGTAGATCCCCCAGCGACCACTGACCGAGTGAACCACGCCGCCGGGCAGCCAAAGCGCCGACCGGAAGCGGGTTCCATCTCACTGTCTGGGCCGCAACCAAAAAAACGCGGGGCTTTATCGCGGGGATTTGGGCTCGCTATCCACAGCCATGAAACGCTGGTAGAGATAGGAAACCGGGATGGACACCACCGCGAGCCCGATCAACGCGCCAATCCGATATAACCCACCCAAGCTCCAAAGATCGTGGAAGAAAAGCTTGAGCAGGGTCACGGAAAGCAGGGCTAGGCCGGCATAACGCGCCGCCACCACGCGTCCCCGGATGCCCACCACGAGTAACACGAACGCAAAGGCGGCCCAAGCCAGAGAATAGGCCATATCCCGCTCCAGGTTGCCCGAAAAATTGAAATCGATATAGTTGCCCGTGCTGTAATGGCAGGCGATTTCGAGGTTCAGCAGCCAAAACGCCAGTAGCGTCCCCATGCCCCGAAACCAAGGCGGCAGATCTGTTCCGCCCAGGATATTGCGCGGCGGGGCCAGTAGGCGCGCCCCCACGAACAAGCAGGCAATCACCATGCCGTAAGCATACAAAAACCAGGTCCAAAACACTTGCTCGCCCCGGGGATAATATCGCAGGACCTCTTGATTAAAGGCCAGACGAACAAAGGCTGCGGTTAATAACGCGGTCCCCACCCAGGGTAGGCCGGGATGCGGCACTCGGCGAAATAACCAGAGCAGCGCGACGCCTTCGAGCGCCCACACTATCGTCAGCCATTGCCGCTTATATTCCAGGGGAACGAAAAGGGTGATGAAAAACAGCGCCACACCCGCTTGCCAGGCCAACCGCGCGTTGCGCACCGGTCCCGGCTCCGTCCGCCACAAGCACGCCGTGATGACGAGATAAGGCGCGGCGAACGCCAGCGGCAGCAAACTCATATGCGTGTTCGGATAGGCGATTCCCACCGCGCGCCACACCAAGAAAAGATGCGCTGGCCCAGCCAAAGCGGACATGGCGTAAGTTAAACTTTTCCCCCGCATTCGCCGGCCGCAAGCAAACGGGAACACCAGAAAGACCGTGAAAAAGAAGACCTGCCAGCCCAACCGAAGCGAGGCGTTGGCGGCGCTCATCGGCTCGGCATGCACCGCCAATTGCACCAGAAACACGCCCCCTAACGCAAACAACCCCAACGACTCGGCCCAGCCAAAGTAAACCAGGCCTAAGCATAGCCCCAGTAATAGCGCAACCAAGGCGAAGACCGAAGTAGGGTTGGCCAGCGGCAAATGCAGCGCCAACAATATCACCAGCAGGAAAGGCATCGCCACCGCCAACACCGGCAAGCCCCCTTCCACGCCTTGATACGGCCCTGAAACCGAATCGCCCGCTTTCCTCCCGGCATCGCTGGAGCTGGCGGGCGCCTTGGGAAAGTACCTAGCCAACGCATACAGCGTCGTGGTGAATAAGAAAACCGTGAATCCCGCCACCATCCAAAGCAAGGCGGCGAGATCGACTCCGGCAGCGGAGAGTTTGCTAATCCACGCGACAAAAGCCACCATGGTTGCCACGGCGGCCGCCAACATCCCCAGCATGGATACGGTCAAGCAGGCAACCACCAAACCCATGGCGTTCACCAAAAAAATCACCAGCCAGATGGATAGCGGCATGCCATTCAGCTGAAACACCGGCAGCAAGAGCAGAACCATCGCCGCCACGGGAAATAATTGAGCCCAAGTTTTAGGTTGCGCGGCCGGATGGAATTTGTCCCAAACCAGTGAATAAAAAGTGTGGCCAAGCGCGAAAAAGAAGTAGATTCCCCCCGCCCAACCCAGCAGTTCGTGGGTCAAGTATGCCTTCGTCCAAAGACTATCCAGCGCAAACATCACGCCACCGACAGCCAGTTGAACCGGCCGGAAACTTGGTTTTCCCCAGGCCGCGGCGAGCACTCCCGCGTCGATCAGAAACGCGAAACCAAACAACAGTCCCGGCTGTTCTCCTAAACCCCAAGGCCAGTGCTGGAGCAAGTGAAACGCAAACGCGAAGGCGGAAGCGGGCACGAGCAACACCGCGGCCCACAGGCGCTGGCCGGGTTGCTCGGCGCGCGCCAACCGACCGCAGGCCAGGAGGAAGAACCCGGCGAACCCGGTGAAAATCGCCAGGGCTGTGTAGATCTTCTCCGCCGCAAAAAAACGGCCCACCCAGCCCCACTGCATAATAACCGTGCCGATGGCCCCCAAAAGCACCAGGTACCCCCACCCTTTACGCCGATTCACCGCCATCAGGCCGGCATCAAGCAAGGCAATGTAGCCGAATAGTCCAACGGGATTATCATGGCCGGTGGCTAATAGCGGCGGGGGGAGAAAAACACCC
>DBTJ01000071.1:0-12703 GCA_002306985.1 Verrucomicrobia bacterium UBA1319 | reverse complement strand
GGGGGGGGAAAAAACCCCCCCGCCAGTCCCAGCACCGCCACCGCGGGCGCGTCCAAATGAACGGCCAGCATAAACGCCACCGCCGTCACCAGCGTCATCGCGCCAAAGGCCGCGCCATTTGGTATGAGGTGAAAAAAAGTATTAGCCGCGAAGATGTCGGCGTACAACACCAGCGCCCCGGTGGCGCAGAGCACTTGGACGGTGACGGCGAATTTGGGCCGCGCCAACCGCAATCCGCCAACCAGCAAACCAAGCCCCAAAACCAGTCCCATAAGGACTCGCATCAAAGGGCTGATCAGGCCACGGTCAAAGGAGTATTTCAGGGCGAAGCCCACCCCTAAAAACAGGGCTAACCCGCCCACCCAGGCAAACATTTTGACACCCAGAAAACGTTCCCAATCGAAAATGGGCGAAACGGGGGAAGCCGGTTGGGGGGCGGGGGCCGTTTCCTCGGACTGCCCGGCCGCCGCCAGTTCGGCGTTCAAAACGGGCAAGCGCGGCGGCAATCCGGCAGGTTCGGTTTCCAAATCCGGCAATGGCGAAGGCGTAACTGGCGGGACGGCGGCTTGGGCCACCAATAACGGGGACTGAACCTCGACGGGTTGAACGGGCGGGCTCGCCATGTTGAACCCGGACTCCATAGTGGACGCTTTCGACGAATCCTCGACCGGGGAAGTTTCCGGGACGGAAGCCGCCACGCCTTGTTTTGACAGCGCCTCCATCAATTTTTCCAGCTGGAGCACGCGAGCCCGCAAACGCTCCACCGCGAATTCCGCTTGCGCGGCGCGCCGTTCGGCGCGCGCCGCGCTGATAAAAGCGGCGATCGGCAATCCAAGAGCGCACCCCACCACCATCACGACGATCAGAATTATGACTCCCATATTTGTGATTCCAAACCCGCCTACCCAATCGCTCCGATGCCAGACACCGGTTATTTACCTTGGTTATCGTAGGCTAACATCACACCGTTTGAAAATCGATATTAATAATGGGCATTATCGATTCTATGCATATAGGGCGCGGCCCCACCATTGACAAGCCATGAATCTGAAGCGAAATTTCCAACAGGCTTACCTAGCAGAAGTCGCGCGCCGGGTGAAACCTCTTTCCCGACCTGAAGCTGGAGACGGTCCGACGGAAAACGACCTACCGTACCAAGGTGGGCAAAATCCCTGCGCCAGCTTGCCCACGTTGTTGTTATACGGCTCCTTAGCCTCTCATACGTTTCCCACCAGCAACCGTCGATCAGCTCGATTTACCCCGGTTTCGCTAACCTACCCGTCAAAATTACCGCTGGAGGGCAAAAATCCGGACTGGCAAACCCATTAATACTTATAATTACAGCATCTATATACTTAAGCCATCGTAATAATTGGATTGACCCCCCGCATCTTTGCACTATAAATGGAGACTTAAGCCATTGAAACCAGGTTACTAGCCATTTGTCTTTTGCGTCATGGCGTCGTCGTCGTCGATGCCGATATGCCATAAAGACTACAGACAATGTGAACCTGTGTGGTTTATAGGCAATGCTATTTCAGCCAGTACACTAGAAATGCGGAAATCGTGTAGATACCAGACAAAACACCTAATATGATACACAACCTATCACGCGCGGCAATTGCGACCGCGCTTCTGGCCGGGCTTGGCACCGGTCAGTTTTTCACCGCGCGAGCCGCGGACATTCAACTCACAGATGCCGATGTTGGCGCTTGTTCACTAGCGGGAAGCACCACCGTGACCAACAGCACAAGTGGCGGCAAAGTCTATGTGGTCGTGGGCGGCGGCTCCGATATCTGGGGCAACGCCGATTCCTTTCACTATGCCTACATGCCGGTCAAAGGCAATTTCGACTATGTGGTTCGGGTCCAAGACCTTCAAGGGCCGGATGCTTGGACTAAAGCGGAATTAATGGCGCGCGTGGACGACGGCTCGGGCATGCCCCAAGCGGGCGATCCGTTTATTGCCGGTATGGTCACCCGGCCAGCCGGACAAAATCAAATCGGACCTCAAATTCGCACGGAGCGCGATGGCTTGGCGGATTGGACATCGCCCACCGGAACCCCTCGCCCCATATTTCCGGATACCTGGCTGCGCATGGAGCGGCTCGGCAACGTGTTTTATCAATATTACAGCACCAACGGCACCGATTGGAACTTGTGGCGGCCGTTTGGCGGCACCCTCGATACGGCGGGATCCACTCCGCCGGCAGGCGACAATCAAACGGTCTTCACCAATGCCTGGCCGACCACAGTGTTGTTTGGCCTCGCGGTCACGGCCCACAACGATTCCGACGCCACCGGTGGCATTGGTGTGTTCAGCGATTTCGCCGCTCACACGACCATTCCCATCGCTATTAAAACGCAGCCGGCAGCCACGGTTTCCATCGCCGCTAACACCACCCTGGAATTGAGCGTGGCCACCACCGGCGACCCCATCCATTACCAATGGCGTAAAAACGGCGTGGATATCGCCGGCGCCATCGAAGCTACTTACCAGATCGAATTGGCTCAAACCACGGATTCCGGGACGTACTCCGTCCGCCTTTACGGGGCCGGAAACGAGGTCATCAGCGCCAATTCAATCGTCACCATAACCCAAGATGTGACGCCCCCCACGCTGGCCAGCGTCACGAGTGACGCCACGCTCATCGGCGTGCGCGTAAAATTCTCCGAACCCGTCACCGCAACGGCGGAAGCCAAGGCAAATTACACCTTGGATGGCGGCGCAACCGTTACCGGCGTTACCCGCGTCGACACCTACACGGTCACCTTAACGACCTCCAAATTGGCGGAGGGCGCCACCTATACCTTGACCGTTAACGGAGTGAAAGACACGGCGAACAACAGCATCCAAGCCAACAGCAAAGCCACCTTTAAAACCTATATCTGGGTCCCTGGCGTGGTGATGCAAAAGTATTGGGACGCCCTGAACACGACCACCATCGCCGCGTTGACGAGCGACTCCCGTTACCCCAACCAACCGACCACCGTCACCTTTGAACCATTGTTCGAGTATCCGCCCAGTGGCGCGACTTCTTACGCGGATTATTATGGCAATCAGCTCGTGGCCTGGTTCGTGCCGCCCGAGACTGGCGATTACGTCTTCTATCTCAGCAGCGACGATTATTCCACGCTGTACCTGAGTCCCGACGCGAGCCCGGACAACGCGGTGGCGATCGCGACGGAAACCGCCTGGTCTAATCCTCGCGAATGGCTCTCCTCCAGCGGCAGCAGCACCTTGGAGTCCAAGCGGTCCGATCAATATGCCGGCACGCAATGGCCCTATGGGGGAACCATCTCGCTAGTGAAAGGCAACCGTTACTTCCTCCAAGCGCTCCATGCCGAAGGCGGTGGCGGCGACAACGTCGGAGTAACCTATAGCCTCGCAAGCGTGGGCGATCCCGAAGATCTCTCGGCCTCGGCCCTAACCGGAGACAAAGTTGGCGTCCTGATCGACCCAACCGGCGCCAGCGTCGCCTTCACCCAACAACCCAAGGATACGACCACGCCGCAATACCGCACCGCCACCTTCGAAGGCGCGGCCGCCGGCGTTTGGACCTACGGCACGAACGTGACCTACCAGTGGCAGATGGCGCCGGCCGGAAGCGCCGCGTTCACCAATATTACGGGCGCCACTAAAGCCGCCTACACCACTCCGCTTTTGCCCCTCGCGGAAAGCGGGGGCCAATACCGCTTGGTGGCCAGCGTCCCCACCTTGTCTGTCACCAGTTCCGTGGCCAAGGTCACCGTCAGCTCCGACAACATCGCGCCCACGGCCATTTGCGCGGGCGCGATCAAGGGATCGACCCTGGCCGGGGTGCAATTCGACGAGTTGATGGACGCGACCAGCGCGCAAATCGCCAGCAATTACCAAGTGAACGGAGCGACCGTTACGGCCGCCATTCTCCACTTGGGGAAATACGTCGAATTGCAGTTTGCCAGCGCGATTAGCTCCAGTCTCTCGGTGACGGTGAAAAACGTGAAAGACCTGGCGGGCAATCCAGTGGCGGACACCACTTTGACCGGCACCATCAGCACCATGACTTCGGTGGATATCGGCAATCCGGGCTCCGATCCGCTCCAACCAGGCTACTCGGTGGCGCTGGGCAACGAAGGCTACTTGGTGGCTGGCGGGGGCAGCGACATCTGGGGCACCGCCGACGCCTGTCAATTCCTCTACAAAGAATTCACCGGCGCGTTCGATCTGCGCGTGCGGGTTGAAGGAATGAACCCCATGGGCCTCAGCACCTGGGCGAAAGCCGAACTGATGTCCCGGGAAAGCACCGCGCCGGGCAGCCGCCATAGTTCGGTCTGCACCACCCGCGCCGATGGCACCAATTTGATTGATCCGCAATTCCGCGACGCCACCGACGTCGACGCCACCGAAGGGACTCAGATCACCCCGGTCCCTTACCCCAATTGCTGGCTCCGATTGGTTCGGGAAAACGCCACCAGCGGCGAAATCAAGTTCTACCTCAGCACCGACGGCGTGAGCTGGACTCTCAAAAACACCCACACGACGCCGGCGACGGATCCCGACCCGGCCTACCCGTCAAAACTCCTGGTCGGCTTGGCGGTCACGTCGCATGACAACACGGGCAACGACGCGCTCGGCGAAGCGGTCTTTCAGTCGTTCTCGGTGAAAACCTACACTCCGACGGTCGACCCGCAACTGGCCATCGCCCACACCAACGGCAAAGCGGTGATTACCTGGGTGTCCGGCACCCTCGTTTCATCGCCTACCGTGAATGGGACCTATGCCCCCATCACCGGGGCGACGAGTCCTTACTCGGTCACCCCCGAAGCCGGCAAAGCCGTGTTCTATCGGATTCAACAATAACGCGAATCCAGATTCTCGAATCACTGGACCGGGCTAATGCCCGGTCCTTTTTTTTGGGTTTCACCAAGGCACTCGGCGGGCGAAGGAGCGTCCAGCGCGCCCCAAGGAAAGCGCCTATACCGGGGTGCCCCCCTTGCGGTCACCCGCCAGGGAGCGGCCGTTAGACTTTTTCCTGTAGTAATTTCCAAACGCGCAAGGCTTCGGTGACACTCCAAGCCTGGGCGTCGCAACCGCGTTGCGTGTGCGGCGCGTCCCCGTCCACGATTTCCGGCAAATGTCCCGCGCAGCCTTCCAGGAGCAAGTGATTCATGCTGCCCAGGTAAGCGCGCGCGGCGGCCACGGCAGGAGGTGAGAAATCCCAGGCCTTGGCCAAGGCTTCGCAGAAGGTGGGGAATGTCCAAGTCCACGCCGTGCCGTTGTGGTAGGCGGGTTTGCGGCGCGTGTCCTCGTCCCCTTCGTAGCGTCCCCAATACGGTTCCGCCGGATTATTGAGCAACTGGCCATTGGCGCCATAAACAGGCAAAGGCGGGGCCACCGGTAGCGGGGCCAGGGAGCGCAAGGCTCCGGGCACGACGAGCTGGCGGCGGGCGGCTTCAACACACCGGCGCGCTTTTACCCCGGACAAAAGCCCCAGGGTGACAGCCAGCAGACCATTGCTTCGCAGAGCGGTGTCGGGCTGCGCGTCGAAGGCGGGGGTATTCGCCTTGGCGAGGAGCACATCGGCCAAGTACCCGTAGTTTTCGAGCCAGAAACACCGTTCAAAAGCGGCTTGGGCATGGTCGGCCAAATCAAGCCAGCGGGTTTTCGCGCCGAGCAGCGCCACGGGTGGCGGTTCGCATAAACCGGCGGTTTGCAGGCTTGCGAGGAGGCGTAGCGCATGGACCCAGAGGGCTTGAATTTCGACGGGGTAGCCCTCCCGCGGCGTGGCGGCGGGATAGTTGGTATCCATCCAAGTGAAGTGGCTGGGGCTCCACACCAAGCCGGACGCCGCATCCACACGAATGCCGTTCGGCGTGCCTTGCAGGTAGCCCACCACGATTTCGCGCAGCGCTTGCGCCAACGTGCGTTGCCCCGGCCCCACCCGCAAACCATAGATTTTCTCGCCCATGAACCGGGCTGCCTCCTGGCTGGCCAGGCAGAACCAAAGTGGCGCGTCGGACGTGTCGCGATTGGAGGTGTTGTCTCCGTGAATGCAGTTGGGCAGCGTGCCCTTTTCGGCGAATTTGCCGAACACGAGCAACAAATCTTGAATTTCCTCATGGAAGCCCGCCGCCAGCAGGCCGCGCGCGCAAATCAAGGAGTCGCGACCCCAGTCGAGAAACCAAGGATAGCCGGCGATAATGGTTTTACCCACGCCGCGCCGCGCTAAAAAGCACCGCGCCGCGCGGGTTAATCGCAAGCCGAAATCATCCTTCGCGGCATGGGCCGCGCGCCGGGGAGCCGATAGCGATTTAGCGCGCTCCGCGGCGAATTCAGCCAGCCGACGATTGGCGGGCGGCTCCATTTCGGCGGTGGCCACCAGAGTTACACTGCCATCTTTGGCCAAAGGCAATTCAAACCAGCCTGGACTGAAGGCATCGCCGGACCCCGCCTGGCCCCGACTTTGTTCCCAGGGGTGCGCGATCTGGTCGCACCATTCGGGTTGGGGATGGTAAATACCGGTTGAACCGCACACGAGCAAACGACGGTCCGCGGCCGGGCGGAATTCGAAACCCGGGCATTCGTGGAGGATTTTGACACCCGTGTTAAAATGAAAATCCGCGCCTTCGTTATGGCGGGTCTCGGCGTGAAAATTCCGGTCTTCGATATCCACGCGCACCGTGAGGCGCACCGGGAAACCATCGGGCAGTTCCAAGCCGCGCGGCGGCGGGCCCGGGGGCCGGCGAAACTTCAACACGGTGGTGTTTTCACCTTCGAGCATGTCCGCTTGTAGCTGGATCTCGACACAACGTCCGTCGCCCGCGTTTGCCAGGAATCGCCAGGTGGCGGGCGGACCGGGGCAGAAACTTTCGAGATTGCGGCCGTCGAGTGGCGAAAGGAAACCCGCGGCGTTAACCCACACCCGAGCGCGCTTGACGAACACATGGCGGTCCACCGGCAAAGTCGCGTGTAAATTCGCGCCCAGCAAACAATCGTATTTGGATTGGATGCCGCCAAAATCGACGCGCAGCCGCGCCATGCCGCCCCGCCCGTTGGTGAGCAGCGCAACCCCGGCCAGATCCCAGGCTGGCTCCCCTATCGGCGGGTTGGTGCGGCAGGTGGCCGCCGGGTCGCGCAAAGTGATGGGGGTGTCAAGCGGAGGCATGAGCGGCGTCTCGTCCAGATAACGCAACAGCGCCTCAAGATGCTTGATCCGGGTGCAGTTACATCGCCGCAAGGTCAGCCGGCCCGCGCCGCCCCGCCGCCGCGGCGGGAACACCGCGTAATAATGGGCGCCAATACGAATGGACTCCAAATGGCGGGCCGGCGTTTCACCCACAAAAGCTAACTCGGCCCGAAAAGGAGCCTTGTCCTCGATCAATAACCAATGTCCCGGCGGCACCAGGGTGATTTTGCGTTGATCGGCCTCGGACCAGGAAACCACGGTTGGGAAAGGCCCATTGGCCAGCGCCAAGCGCAAAGCGTCGGCGACATGGGTGGCAACGCCGGCCGGCAAACTGGAAACCGCCGACAAAAAAGCGGCTGGTCCCGCGCTGGCGAGCATTTCCGCCAGCGATGTCCAAGAACAGGGGCCGATTTGTTCCGCGGGCATCACTCCCGCCAGCGCTTCGATGGCGAAACCCGCCTGGGCGCGCGCCGCGCGATAAGCATCTCCCGCCAACCCCGCCGGTTTGGCCTGGCGGGCGAGACATAAGCATTCGGCGGGTTTAAGCCGCACCTCAACCTGGGGTGCGATCGCGTCTCCAATCATTTGCCAGGCCACCGAGGCGTCCGAGAGCAAATCCAAGGCGGGTTCGCCCCATTCCCGCCAGCTAGCCAGGGGCACCCGGACCGGGTTCGGCTTTTGGTGGTCGGTGTTCACCAGGATTAGCAAATGATCCAAGCCCTCCGCGGAATCGCGGCGCAAAACATATACGGGCGACTCCGGCGGACTGAGCCGCGTCAACCGCGCCCCGTCGAAGAAGCAGGGATGCTCCGCCAGCAGCCGACTCAATTGGGCCAGTTCGGGCACGATGTTGGCGGGGCTGCCCCAATTCAATCCGGCGCATTGATGAACGTTAACCTTTTCGGCGGCGAGCCATTCCACGCCTCCCGTGTAACCGAAAGCCCCGCTCACACTCGTGAGGGCGCACAGGCGGTTGCGTAGGAGCGACCATTCGCGGCCCATCGCGGCCAGGCGGGCATTGTCGTGGGTTTCACTATAATGCACCCACAAGCCGCGCGATTGGCTTTGGCGCAGGCAATAGTCGAGATACCAGGCGACGTCTTTACCGGAATAATTCTGGAATAACTCCGAATAGGCCCACTGCATGCCGCCTTCGCCCAGCAGGTTTTCCGTCGCTTCCCAGGCGCCGCCCAGACCTTCCAAAAGAAAAATCGTGTTGGGAAATTCCGACCGGACCCGCGCGACGATATATTGCCACACGGGCAGCGGCACTTTGTAGCCGGCGTCGCACCGGAAGCCGTCCACGCCCCGACGGCACCAGACGAGGAAGGCATCGGCCAGCGCATCCCAAAGACCGGGATGCTCATGCCGCAATTCGACCAAATCCTCCCACACATTACCCCACGCCCCCGGGCTGGCAAAGGTGCCATCGGCGTTGCGCGCGAACCATTCCGGATGGTCGTTTTGAAAAGTGGAACCCCAGCCGGTATGGTTGATGGCCAGATCGAGAAATAAACGCCCTCCGCCTAAATGCACGGCGTCGACCAGTTCAATGAATTGATCCACGGCGGTGGTGCGACGGTCGAATTCCACCAACGCGGGATCGATCGCGGTGAAATCATCCGCCGCGTACGGGCTACCATAGCGCCCCATGCGAGCGAAGGTGGTGGGCGTCGGATTAATCGGCAGGAGGTGCAAGATGCGGCAACCCAACCGCCCCATGATATCAGGCACGACTTGGGCCAGATCGCGCAGTTTGCCCGAAGCCGGGATCACCGTAAAACCTTGTTGATCCAGCGCCCGGCATTGAGTCTCAAGCGCCGGGTCCGCGTTTTGCGGCTGGCCGCGCGTGGCACCGTACAGTCGGGTAAAGGCGCAATACACCAGGTTCGCGGTGCGGCTGCCGTCGGGATGGATCGATATGCCCACATCCGGCCCCTCCGGCCAATGTTGGCAGCCTTGGGAATCCAGCGCATAGGCTTTGGCTTTGAAGAAACCGGTCTCGTGCAAGGGAAACTCGATTTCCCACTGGCCCGCGCCGGTCTGCCGGAGCGGAATGTCGCGCCAGGATGCCCCGGCGGCGGGCAATTGCGCGGTGTTCGCTTGGATGATCTCCGCGCGCACCGCTTCGGCTCGCCCTAGATTGGTGCGCAAGAATGCGCGCCAAGCCCCGCCGTCCGGGAGGCTGCTTTCCGAACGCAAGGAAAACCGGATGGAATCGCCCACATATCGCAGCAACCTCTCGCCGGCTCCCGGGGTCATGATAAAACGATGCATATCAGTCAATCGCCGAGCCTATCCTAACGCGCTAACCCGCTCCAACGCAAGCGATCATCCAAAGTGATCCGATTAAAAATCGCGCCTAATCCTGCGCCCCGCCCGGCGGGCGCGACGGTTCCGGTGAATATTCCCGCTAGGCCACGGGTTTTAATAGTGATTCCGCGTGTTTACGGGCGGCGGTGGTATTGCCTCCCAACATGCGCGCAAGCTCATCCACGCGCTCGCCCGATTCCAGCCGCGTGATCAGGGACACGGTCCGCCCGTCTTGGACTTCTTTGGCCACGCGATAATGCGCGACCGCTGGCGCGGCGACGAGGGGCAGATGCGTGATGCAAAGCACTTGGCGCTGTTGGCCGATTTGCCGCATTTTTTCCCCCACCGCGCGCGCGGTTTCCCCACCCACGTTGGCGTCAACTTCGTCAAACACCAGCACGGGCACTTCATCCTCGGCGGCGAGCACCGTTTTAAGCGCCAACATCACCCGCGCCATTTCACCGGAAGACGCAATGGCGCGCAGGGGCCGGGCGAGCTCGCCCGCGTTGGGCGCGAACTGAAAATCCACCGTATCGAAGCCGTGGGCGGGAGGCGTCCGGGCCAACGGGGTGGCGCTGGGAATTTCCGGCGTAAGCGCCACGTCGAAGGTACTTTGTTTGAAACCTAGATCGGCCAATTGGCGGCTCACGGCTTGTTTGAGCGGACCAATCGCCTTGCGCCTTCCCGCGGATAATTCGCGGCCCGCGCGCAAGCTATCCCGATCAATGGCTTCGATCTCCGATTGCAGGCGGCTAAGTTCGGTTTCCCGCTGTTCCAATTGCCGCAGTTTCTCCGCCGCGTTTTCGCCGAAAGCGATGACTTCCGCGACGGTGGCGCCATATTTGCGACGTAAGGAATGGATCAAGTTGATCCGCTCCTCCATTTCCAAGAGCCGCGCGGGATCGATCTCGATCCGATCGGTATAGCGCGATAGTTCCCCCTGCAACTCCCGCAGCAAGGTCGAAGCCTGTTCATGCAAATCCGCCAAGGCCGCCGCCCCGGGGTCTAACCGCCGCAGTTCCTGCAAATTCCGGCCGACCGCCCCGCATTGGTTCAGTAGGCTGGTTTCGTCCTCGCCCAGACAGCCCGCCGCCTCCTGGCTCAACTCCATCAGCCGGGCGGAATTGCGGGCGCGTTGATAGTCCTGGTTTAAAACTTCCTCTTCCTCCGGACGCAAATTCGCGGCGGCGATCTCGCGCGCTTGAAATCGCAGTAAATCCAGCTGTTGGGCGTAGGTCCGCTCATCGATGATGAGCGCCGCCTTTTGCGCTTCCAAAGCGGTGCGGCGGGTCACTAACTCCGCAAACGCCCCGCGTTTAGCCGACAATTTGCCGAAGGCATCCAGAATATCCAACTGGCGCGCCGCTTGCAGCAACGACTGATGGTCATGGGGCCCATGGATATCCACCAAAAACTCCCCAACGCCGGACAGAACATTCAATGAAGTGGGAGTGCCATTGATATATTGGCGGTTGGCGCCCGTGCTCGTGACCACCCGTTTGAGGGTCAACTGGCCCGCTTCACAAGGCTCGATCCCGTTCTCTTCCAGCACGCCGGCGAGGCGCGGCGCCAGGCGGGAAATATCGAACAGCGCCTCCACGGAACAGCGATCGCAGCCGCCGCGAATGAGCGCGCGATCCGCCCGTTCCCCCAGCACCAGGCTCAATGCGCCGATCAGGATGGATTTGCCCGCGCCGGTCTCGCCGGTAATGGCGTTGAAACCAGGCTGCAAGTCCAGCGCCAGATCGGTCACCAGCGCCAGGTCTTTTACGCGCAACGTAATGAGCATGACGCCGCTTATCTTCCCTAAAAGCCCGGCCGGCGCAACTCTGGAGTTAAGCCCCCCCACGAATGCGATTAATCTCTCCGCTGGCGATGGCGTTTTAGGCGCTCCCCTCGCAAACTCATGGGGCGGTCGCAGCAATATAAAACTTACCCGTTTTGCGTTCGTCCCTTTTTGAGCGACAATGGGAACGGGATTAGATTATGGAATACTTCCGTCGCTTAACCGCTTTATTCGCGCTCCAGCGCAATGTGGCTTTATTGCTAGTGGCGCTGGTGTTGTCCGGCACCGGGGAAAAGCTGTGGCTGAATTTCGCGCCCAAGTACCTTGAAACCCTTGGCGCGGGCGTTTTCATCATCGGTTGCTTCGATGCGCTGCAAACCTTGTTAGGCGCCGTGTACGCCTATCCGGGAGGCTGGCTGACGGATCGCTGGGGCCAACGGCGGTCCCTGCTGTTTTTTAACGCCCTATCCCTGGCGGGCTATGTCTTGGTGATGCTTTGGCATCATTGGTTGGCTTTGGTGATAGGAGTGTTTTTGTTTATCGCTTGGAGCGCGTTTTCTTTGCCCGCCACCTTTGCGGTGGTCGCCACCAACCTGACTAGCCGTCAGCATACGATGGGGATCGGCGTCCAATCACTCGTGCGCCGGGTGCCGATGATGCTGGGGCCCCTATTGGGCGGCTGGCTCATTGCGCGCTACGGCTGGCAAGGTGGGGTTCAATACGCCTTAGCAGGCTGCATTACCCTTAATCTAGCGAGCGCGGTGTTTCAATGGCTGATGGCTGAGCCGAACCCGAGTCCAATTCAGGCCTCCGTCCCAGCGCCGGGGTTTCGGGGGGTGGTGCGCTCGTTTAGCCCCGAATTGCGGGCACTGCTGCTCAGCGATATTATGATCCGGTTCTGCGAACGAATCCCCTACGCGTTTGTGATCCTGTGGGCCATCGACCATGCCGGGCTTTCGGCCCAACAATTCGGGTGGTTGGCGGCCATTGAAATGGTCACCGCCATGGTTTGCTACTTGCCCGTCGCCCACTATGCCGATAAATACGGCCAACACCCCTTTGTGCTCGCCACGTTCATGTTTTTCACCGCCTTCCCTTTGAGCTTGGTATGGGCGGATAATTTCGCCTGGCTGACGGTCGCTTTCATGGTGCGCGGACTCAAAGAATTTGGCGAACCGGCGCGTAAAGCCTTGATCATCCGCTACGCCCCGCCCGAGCTTAAAGCGCGGGCCTACGGCGCATACTATTTGATTCGCGATTGTGTCGTGACCAGCGGTTCTTTTCTGGGCGCGGCGCTCTGGAATCTCAACCCTCAGGTGAACTTTATCGGCGCCGCCCTATGCGGCTTGGCTGGGACGATTTGGTTTTGGCGGAACAATTTCCGCAAACCAGGCTTAGCCCTTCCCCGGAGATAGTGCTTTAAACCTGCCGGAACC
>DBTJ01000001.1 GCA_002306985.1 Verrucomicrobia bacterium UBA1319 | reverse complement strand
TTCGGCCATGAAAAGGGGGCTTTCACGGGCGCCTTCGAGCGGCGTATCGGCCGTTTTGAACAAGCTCAAGGGGGGACTTTGTTTTTGGATGAAATCGGCGAGATCGATCCGTCGACGCAAGTCAAATTGCTGCGTTTTTTAGGGGAACGCACCTTCGAGCGAGTCGGCTCAAATAAAACCCTCACCGCCGATTTGCGCATTGTGGCGGCGACGAATAAGAATCTGCGCGCCTTGGTCCAGGCCGGCAGCTTTCGGGAAGACTTGTTTTTCCGGCTCAGTGTGGTCGAAATATCCTTGCCACCGTTGCGCGAGCGAATCGAAGACGTGTCGCTGTTGGCTAACGCCTTTATTCGCGAATTTGCCGGTGAAAATGGCAAATCCGTCACCGGCATTTCAAGCGAAGCCGTCACTTTGTTGGAACATTATCGCTGGCCGGGCAACGTCAGGGAATTGCGCACGGCGATGGAACATGCCGTGGTGCTTTGCCGCGGCGAACAAATACTTCCGCGCGATTTGCCCGCATCGCTCCGCAGCCCGGAACCGGCCCTCCAGCCCGGCGCGGTGGGGGAAGCCCCGCTTCCGCCGGTATCGACTGTGAAAGATGTAGAAAAACAACTGATTATCAACGCATTAAACGAAACGCATGGGAATCGCACCTTAGCGGCTCAGAAAATCGGCATGAGCCGCCGAACGTTTCATCGGCGATTGCACCATTACCAACTTGAAGGGCTTTAACCCGCTGCAGATGGCTTATTACGAGTGATATATAAAGGAATACTATGGTCGGTTTACAAGAATTTATCCACAAATTGGAGTTGGGCGAGGGGGTTAAATGGGTCAAATGGACGGCGGTGACCCTGATGTTTATCGGATTAGCCATGGTTTACGACATGATGCTATTCCGGAATTTGATTACCGAGGAGTCCATGGATCAAGCCCAACTCGCCCGGAACTTATCGGAGGGTAAGGGGTATACGACCTCGTACATTCGCCCCTTTAGCGTTTACCTCTTGCAGCAACATCGGTCCGACCGTAGTTCAATGGTCAAGGAAGGACATCCCGATTTAGCCAATGCGCCTTTGTATCCGGTATTACTGGCGGCGTACATGAAAGCGATGCCTTTTCATTATGAGATCACTGAGGAAACCAAATTCCATGCTTTTTCGCCCGATGTCCTGATCGCGGCTTTTAATCAGTTATGGTTCGCATTAGCGTTATTTTTTACCTATCAAATTGGCAAAAGACTCTTCGGGGTTGGTGTGGCCTGGTTTGCGATGGGTATTCTGGCTTGCACCGAGTTGTTTTGGCGGCTTACGATTTGGGGCGGATCTAACGTTTTGTTGGTCGCCTTGGTGTTAGGCTTGATCTACTGCCTGGTTCGCATGGAGGAGGGAACCGGGGAGGAAAAACGATCCACCGCATGGTTTGCGGGATGGGCGGCGCTGGCGGGCCTTTTTCTTGGCTTGGCCGCGTTGACGCGGTATTCCGCGATCTGCCTGATTTTTCCCGTCGTAGTTTATTGTTTCCGGTATTTTGGTTCACAGCGTAAAACCGTGATCCTCACCACGACACTTTGCTCGGGGTTACTCTTAAGTCCATGGCTAGTTCGCAACTATCAAGCTTGCGGCAAGCTTTTCGGTCTTGCGGGCTATGCGGTTTATGAGGACAGCGCGAAATATTCGGAGTCAGCTTTTCAGCGCCAGTACAAACCCGACCCCATCAAATTTGGCCAATTCTCGGTCGAAGACGCCTTGCGCAAGTTCGTGACGAACGCGCGGCGAATGTTGCAGGAAGAACTGCCGAAAATGGGTGGGAACTGGTTTTCAGCCTTGTTTTTAGCGGGGTTGTTGATGACCTCAAGCAAACCAGCCCAGGGACGCATGCGCGTGTTCTTAATTCTCATGATTCTTACCCTATTTGTGGCGCAAGCACTTGGGAGATCTCACTTAGGGCAGGGACAACCGGATGTGAGTTCGGAGAACTTATTATCCCTGGCAGCACCGATGATCTTTGTGTTTGGTGCGGGCTTATGTGTCCGGATGATTGAGCAAGTGCAAGTAGGGTTCCCGGAAATGCGCATTTTAATCAACGCCGGGATCTGGGCAGTTTTTTCCCTGCCGCTCTTGCTAGCCGCCGTCCCGCCGCGGCCGACTCCCATCTGCTACCCCCCATATTACCCGTATATTATTCGGCATGCCGGCGGGGTTTTTGATGATAAAGATTTAATTATGAGCGACATGCCGTGGGCGATGGCCTGGTATGGACAACGTAAATCCATATCAACGACCTTAACAATCGAAGATTTCATTGCCATAAACGACGAAGTAAAAACGATCAATGCGCTTTATTTGACCGAGTTGACCACCGATAGTCGGATGCTCAGCAAACTACTCAAAGGGGACGATCAGGTTTGGTTTCGTCTCTATTTAGGCATAACCGTGAAAGGAACAGTGGACGTCCATTTTCCTTTAAAGTATGTTTGGACCGACATCAAAATGCCTTCACAGTTGTTTGTGGCCGACTTGGAACGTTGGAAGATGCCAGCGAAGTAAGTGAAAATGGAAAATAATTTAAGAAAGATACCATTTGTGTTTGACAAGTCCTTGTCAAGAACGTAGAAAGGACTCGATATTTCATAAGAAGCTGATCTTGGGCAACACTTGAGAATTTAAGAGTTATGAAAAGAATAATCGCTTGTGCCGGAATTGCTGCGCTAGGTGCAGTCAGTATGCAGGCCGCTTATGCGCCTGGGCTGTCATCTACCGAGTCATCTAAAGTGTGGAGCGTGTCATTGGGGCTGCGTGGATTCTACGACAGCAACTATAACACAGCGCCGGAAGATGTTCCTGCTGGATCAGGGATGGTTACTTCCCGGGGTAGCTTTGGTTTTGAAACCACTCCCAAGTTAAGTTTGAATTTCCCTCTGGAATCCACGCTGCTGGGTTTGGATTACGCGTACGGGATGCGTTATTATGCCGATCGAGACAACGATCAAGTGGATCAGTCTCATCAGGTTAACGCGCGGATCAATCATGCGTTTTCGGAAAACTACAAAGTGGATATCAAGGATTCCTTTGTGGTTGCCCAAGAGCCGGAACTGATCGATCCGAGTAACACGGTGCTCAAAATGCGCGCCGATGGCAGCAACTTCCACAACGACGCTTCCATCATGTTCCACGGTGAATTCACTCGCACCTTGGGCGCCGAAGTGGGGTATTCGAACCAAGTGTTCGATTATGAGCAGGATGGACAGGGTTCTTATTCCGCCTTGCTGGATCGCATGGAGCATTTGGCCACCTTCAATTTACGGTGGCGCGCGTTGCAGCAAACCGTTGCGATCTTGGGTTATCAGTACGGTGTGATTGATCATCAGAGCAATGATTTTGTTGATGCCAACAGCACTCCCGCTGATTATCGCGATTCCCGTAATCATTATTTCTATGTCGGCGCTGATCAGAACTTCACCGAGACTTTGAATGCCTCGTTGCGAGTGGGCGCTGAATACACCGAGTATCCCAATGCGGAGAAATATGCCAGTTCTTCCCTGAGCGAAAACACTTGGAGTCCTTACGCGGATGCCAATGTGACCTGGACGTATTTGCCGGGCAGCACGCTGCAAGTTGGAGCGCGCAATACTCGTTCACAGTCCATGTACGCCGAAGCCTTGGATAGCGAAGCCACCACGTTCTACGTTTCGTTAACTCACCAGATCACCGCGAAGTTGACGGGTAACGTGATCGCCACCGCTCAAAATGCCGAGTTCTATCAAGGCAGCAATGACGGCAAGGTTGATGATTACTACACGGTTGGTTTGAATCTGGCTTACCAGATCAACCAGTACCTCGCCGCCGAAGCGGGATATAATTTCGACCGGTTGGATTCCGATTTGAGCTATCGCAGTTACACGCGTAATCGGGTTTACCTCGGTCTGCGTGCATCCTATTAAACTTTGACAGCAAACGGTAATTTGCAATAATAACGCGAATGGGGAGGCTGGAAACCATCTAGCCTCCTTTTTTTTGACACATGGACAATCCTAATACCAAGGGCCAGTCAGCGCTGGCGACAACCGCATCTTCTGCAACCGACACACAGTTGCATTTCCTGGATTACTGGCGTGTTATTCGCATCCGCAAGACCGTCATTTTCGTGGTGTTCTTGCTTGTGGTTATTACCACGACGGTGGTTACGTATTGGCTACCGAAGTATTTTGCCAGCACGGTGAGAATTGCCGTTGAAAAGGATTCCTCGGAAACTCCTGGATTGTTCGAGTTTCGTCCCACCGCCAACAGTTACGACCCATACTTTATTCAAACCGAGTTTGAAAAAATCCAGTCGAAAGCGGTGTTATATAATGTCATTAGCAACTTGCATCTTTCGACGAAGTGGGCCAAGAAGTACGAGATTGCCGCGTTAGACATGACGCGTACCTACAAACTTCTCAAGGGCCGCCTCGATGTCCGTCAATACCGCAACACCACTTTAATTGAAATTAAAGTGATGGACGAAGATCCCCAAGAGGCGGTTGACATCGCCAATGAGATTGCCAAGGCGTACGGCGAGCAAAGACGGGCCACGAAGATGAAGGCCGCTAACATGGGTATCGCGCAATTGAAAGATGATTTGAAGAAGGCGGACGAGCAGGTCAATCAAAAATTAGCGATTGTCAATGCCATCCGGGAAACCAATCAGATTTCCGACGCGGTGGCCGATGGCGTGCAGACTTCCGTGTTGGAGACGGAGACAATCCGGCGTTTGGAAAGTCGACGCATTGAAGCCCTGACCGAGTACACGAAGATGGACACGCTGCATAAGAATCTTGCGTCGCTCAGCAAGCCGATGCTGCGAAATGTGCTGCCCCGGGATTGGCCGGATACCAACATGGATGAGTTGCTTCGGCGCCTCGCCACTACGGAGCAACAGTTGGCCACCCTAGATAAGGATTTAGGACCGGAGCATCCTGATGTTAAACGCGCGCGTGCTTTGTTGGAAAAAGTTAACGAACAAATCGACACGACCGTCGAAGCGATCATGAGGGCGATCCAAGTGCGCGTGGAAACCTACGCCACCGATTACAAGGTTGCCACCACCGAGTTGGATGTGGTCAAGTCCAACGATATTTTCAAGGGTAAGATTTACGGCATTTATGCGTTAGCCAAACGGGATTTGGATATGGAGCGCCAATTGCGTCAGACCCTGGCGATGAAGATTACCCAGGAGAATATCGATTCCCGGCGCAGTTATAATTCTATTGTCGAGATCATCGATCAAGCGGAACCGGGCATTTATCCGGTACGTCCCAATATTCCGGTTAACATCGCCCTGGGTGTCGTAGTCGGTTTGATCGTCGGCATCGGGTTGGCCTTCTTCATCGAATATCTCGATACCAGCGTTAAAACGATTGATGATGTCGAACGCGCTCTGGGAGCTCCCGTTCTGGGTGTCATTCCCCAAAACGTGGGGGCTCTGTTGGAGGAAGGGCCGGACAGTCCTCACGCCGAAGCTTACCGGGTGTTGCGCACGAATCTTTTATTCGCCCGTAAAAACGAGAAAGCCAACACCATTACGATTATCAGCGGTGGCGCCGGTGAAGGTAAATCAACTACGGTCATCAATTTGGCGACGATCTTCGCGCAAAACGGACAGCGGGTGTTGGTGGTTGATTCCGACTTGCGCCGCCCGAGTTTGCACAAGTTTTTGAAGATCTCCAACGCCCTGGGCTTGACCAATTACTTGCTCAAGCAAAAGACCTTGGAAGAAGTCGTCCAGACCACGTCTCTGGCTTCGTTGGATTTCCTGCCGAGCGGCAAGTTGCCCAGCAGTTCCATGGGTATTTTGAATTCGACGCGCATGCGCGAATTCATCAAAGAGGTTCGGTTGAGGTACGATGTGGTGTTTTTCGATTCGCCGCCCATCATGGGTGTGAGTGATGCCTCCGTATTGGCCAGCGAAGTGGATATGACCTTGCTCGTGGTGCAATACCGCAAATATCCGCAAGTCATGACCCTGCGCGCTAAACAGATGGTCGAGAAAGTCGGCGGCAATCTGATGGGTGTGGTGCTGAACAACATCAACATTTCGCAAGACTCGTACTACTACTACTACAGCGGTTACTACTACGACTACTACTCCAAGCGCGATGAAGATGGAGAAAAAGGTGAAGGCAAGGATGGAAAGAAGTCATCCTCTAGCAAGACGCCTGGAGATCTGGCGAAATTGGATGTTAAAGAAAAATAGGGTTTGTTTTCTAACCATTGACCGATAAAAGTAAGCTTATGAAGTTTTTACTCAAGCGCTTGAATCACCTATTCTTATTGATAGGAATGCTCGGTGCCACAGTGCTCCTGTCCGGCTGTGATACCTTTAGCGGTGGTCATTCCGGCAACACCGCCGGGGTCCCTCAAAATGACAGCAAAATAGAAGATGTCAGCCCATTGCGCGTGGATGATGCGATTATCGTTACCTTTTCGGGGGTAACTTCGGCGCCGGAAAAGTTCGATGGTCGCGTCAAAGAAGACGGAACGATCAGTCTCGCCTTGATTGGCAATGTGGAAGTTAAAGGATTAACTCCCGGACAGCTGGAGAAAGCCATTCGCGAAAAGTACCTGGAAGCTAAATTATTCAAGAATACGCTGAATGTGACGGTGAACGCGGAAAGTCGCTCCTTCAGTATTTCGGGTGAAGTGCGCAATCCTAGCCGTCAGGTGCATTCGGGCAAAATGACCATCTTGAGCGCGATCGCTTCGGCGGGTGGTTTTACCGATTTTGCCAACAAGAAAAAGGTTCAGATTATCCGCGTCAACGGCAGTTCGGAGTTTGTGAATTGTACTAAAGCGCTTAAGAACGCCACGTTGGACGTGCCGATATTTCCGGGCGACCGCATCATTGTCCCTCGTCGCGTGTACTAAGAATGATTCAATTCCGGTTTTTGACGGGCAAAATGGCTGGCCTTGCGATTAAGGCCGGCCATTTTCCTTTTGTGATTGGACGCTCCAGCCAAGCGGATTGCCGTTTGGAAGAACCCGGGGTTTGGGAACGCCATGCCGAGCTGGCGTTGCGGCAGGATGATGTATTCCAAATCACTTTGCAGGCTGGGGCTAAAGGCAGCGTAAATGGGCAACCCTTCGAAAGCGTGGCGTTGCGGAATGGCGATACGCTCGATTTCGGAGGCGTAAAGTTGCAGTTTTTCCTCGGGGAAACGGTTTTACGGGATTGGCGTTGGCGTGAGCGTTTGTTATGGGCGTTTTTAGGGATCATAGTTTTTTGCCAAATCCTGCTTTTTTATTGGATGTCCTAACGGTTTTGATTCCATTATCACGCCATGGAAACGATTGCCACGCCAAATCCATGGATCATACTTCCCTTCGGGTTGCTGCTGGCTGTTATTGCCTTAGCACCCTTGTTTTTCGCCGGTTGGTGGGGTAAGCACTATCCCAAAGCCGCCTTTGCTTTAGGCGCGGTCACCCTGCTATACTATTTTGTTGAGCTAAAGGCATATCACCGGGTGTATGAGTCCTTCGAGGAGTACATCAGTTTCATCGCGTTAGTCGGATCCCTTTACGTGGTATCCGGAGGGGTTCATATCCGTGTGAAAGGGGAATCCACACCTTTGGCCAATGTGATTTTTCTCGGTCTCGGAGCGGTACTTGCCAATCTATTCGGAACCACCGGCGCAAGCATGCTCATGATTCGTCCCTGGTTGAAGATGAATCGCTACCGGGTTACGGGATACCATGTGGTGTTCTTCATTTTTATCATTTCCAATGTGGGGGGCTGCCTGACACCCATTGGCGATCCGCCTCTATTCCTCGGTTATTTGCAGGGCATTCCGTTTTGGTGGGTGGCCGAGCATTGCTGGCCCATGTGGCTCGTGGCCAATTTACTACTCCTGGCGTTTTTTTATATATGGGACGTGAAGAATTACCGGCGGGCATCATCGGAAACCCGGCGGACCGTGGCGGAGCCTCCCGACACCTGGAAATTTGAGGGGCTCCCCAATTTGTTTTTCCTAGCGGTCATTTTAGGGGCGGTCTTCATTGAAAAACCTCATTTCTTGCGGGAGGGGTTGATGTTCGCGGCCGCGATCGGCTCCTTTTTGACCACCAAAAAAGCGGTGCATCAGGCCAACGCGTTCGATTTCCATCCCATCAAAGAAGTTGCTATTTTATTCGCCGCCATTTTCGCCACCATGATCCCGGCCTTGGATTGGATCAAGTCCAACGCCCGGGAGTTGGGCACGCCCACGCCTAGTTTCTATTATGTGTCTTGCGGCGCGCTTTCCAGTGTGTTGGATAACGCGCCTACGTATTTAAGCTTTCTCAGCGCGACCGAGGGTGCGTTTATTGACACCAACACGGTGAGGCAGGTGGAACACGCCATCAAAAGTGGCGCCGGTAAAGCGGATGCCGAAATTAGCGGGCCGAACGCCGAGTCCATCAGAAACACCTTGGATGCTTTGCGTAAATACCATCCCCAGGAATTCGCCAAAGGGGAGGTAACCATCAGCCAGATTGAAACCGCCTTTTTATTGGGGAATCAACAATTGAACGCCTTCATCCTGGCGATCAGCGTGGGCGCGGTGTTCTTTGGCGCGAACACGTACATCGGCAACGGGCCGAATTTCATGGTGAAATCCATCGCGGAGGCCGGTAAAGTTCGCCATGTACCTTCGTTCCTCGGTTACGTGTTCAAATTCACGCTGCCGGTCATGGGACCGGTGTTGTTCATTATCTGGCTGCTGTTTTTCCGGGGTTAACCGAGTTATTTCCGGGGTGAGGTGGGAAGCGTTTTGGAGGGCGCGGTCGCCGGGGCGGAAAGGGTGGCGGGATTGGGTGCGTTGAGAATACCATCCGGCACTTCGCGCGCGTTTTGCCAAAGCAGTTTAATCGCCAGCGAGGAAAGGTCGTTGGCGGACTTCACGTTTTTCAACACCTCATTTTGGAGGCCGATTTTGATCGCGCGGGACTTGGCGGGATTGCCTAAGTTCGTCAATTTGAGGGTTCCCACGCTGAGGTTCAAGACATCGATTCCGCTGAATTGGATGTCCTGGCTAGCGTTGGTGGAGGGGTTGGTCTGCTGGGCCTGCAACCACGGCAAAATGGTTTTCCCGGCCGCGTCTTCCACGATATTGATTTCAGCCAGATTGACGCGGACTAATTTGAAATGGAGCTCGCGTCGAGAGGCCGCGGAACGGTCATATTCGAGATACAGGTCGGGCACATCGATCAAGGGGACGCCGCCAAATTGCGGGGTGTTGAATAATTTGAAACCCTCAATGCTGACGGTGGGTGTGAAGAGGCCAATCTCCAGCCGCGCGATTTTCACATCCATTCCGGTTTGGGTGCGGATGCGGCTTTCGATGAGCGATTTGATGAGCGCATCCTTGCATAGCACGAGCACTCCCGCTAGGACCACCAGCAGGATGAGCAAACGGAAGCCCCATCGGAAAATGAATTTGATCATCGAGCGCCCGATTTAAAAGAAAAAGAAACCCACGACTTTGCCGTTACTAAAGGTCACACGGACTAGCAAATCATCGCCATTATCTTTGAAGGTGAGTTTCCAAAAGTGGACTTTTTTGCCTTTTTGTTTCAACTCGGTTAGGTACGTCATCTGGTAACCGTTTTTCAAACGATCGCCATGCAACTCCTTGGCGCGGTCGACCACGGCCTGGGTCGCATCTTTCTTGAAAGCTTCATCCCCTTCTTTCGCGAAGTCCTCCTGACTACCCTTTTGAATGGCTTCCAACATGCTCCTTAGCGTTTTATCCACGCCGGATTCCTGGCTGGCGGCGACGGCGGCGTATGGGGCGATCACCGAGATTAAGAGCGCGGCCAGCAAGCACTGCAATCGAGACAAGGTGGTTTTCATGGTGTCAGCAATAATTACGCTTTCATTATGCCACCGGAAACGCATCTGGCAAGCGCTTGGGACGCGATATAAGGGTGGCGCCCATCACTAAATAGCTGTTCAAACCCGCGCTCGTTCCTTAAAACCGTGGATATGACAGGTGACGAAGCACAGCAACGCCACGCCGCGTTATCGGAGCAAATCCGGGCTCACGATCACGCGTATTATGTTTTAGCTCGGCCGGCGATTAGCGATGTCGAGTATGATCGGCTCTATCGCGAGCTGTTGGATTTGGAACAGGCGCATCCGGAATTAGCCGCGCCGGACTCCCCTAGCCAGCGCGTGGGTGGGCAGGCTTTAAGTTCCTTCAAACCCGTGCGGCATGCCATTCGGATGATGAGCTTGGACAATACGTATTCCCGGGCGGAACTCCTCGATTTTGTTCAACGCCTGCAAAAGCTTTTGCCGGAGGCGAAGCTGACTTGGGTGGTGGAACCTAAGATCGATGGTTTGGCGATTAGTTTGCGCTATGAGAATGGGATTTTAACCTGTGGCGCCACCCGCGGAGACGGGGCCACGGGCGATGATATCACGGCGAATCTGAAAACCATCCGCAGTTTGCCGCTGCGCCTGCAGCCGTCCGCCGACGGCAAACCCGCTGATGAGTTATTTGATGTCAAATCGCCCGCGCAAATTCCGGAGGTGCTGGAAGTGCGGGGCGAGGTGTATATGACTAAAGCGGGGTTTGAAAAGCTGAACGCCGCGCGCGTCGCCGCGGGCGAAGAGCCCTTTGCCAACCCCAGGAATGCGGCCGCGGGTTCGCTCAAGATGTTGGATCCCAAGCAAGTGGCCGCTCGCCCGCTAGCTATCGTACTCTACGGCTTGGGTGAGACGCGGGTTTCCGGAAGTCTCGCCGCGGAACTCCCGGCTACCCAGCATGAAATGCTAGCCTGGCTCGCGTCCTGGGGATTGCGCAGCCCGGAGTTTCACCGCATTTGTGGTTCGCCGGATGAACTGATTGCGGCTATCGATGAATTGGATCGCGTGCGCAAAGATTTTGCCTATGAAACGGATGGCGCGGTCATCAAGTTAGACCCGATTGCCTTGCGCGAACGGGCGGGCGCCACCGCCAAAGCGCCTCGGTGGGCAATTGCTTACAAATACGCGCCCGAACAAGCGCAAACAACCCTCAAAGCCATCACTATTCAAGTGGGGCGCACGGGGGCGTTAACGCCGGTGGCTGAGCTCGAACCGGTGTTTCTGGCCGGCAGCACCATCAGCCGGGCTACCTTGCATAACGAAGAGGAAATGCGCCGCAAAGATATCCGGGTGGGGGATCGGGTAACCATTGAGAAGGCCGGAGAAGTCATTCCAGCGGTGGTGAATGTGGTGATAAGCGCGCGCACGGGTAAAGAAGCGCCGTTTGATTTTCCAAAGACTTGCCCGGAATGCGGGGCGGCGGTGGCTCGGGCAATGGGCGCCTCGGTGGATGATCTTGGCGTGGTCTGGCGATGCGTTAATTACGATTGCCCAGCCCAGGTGCGCGGGCGCCTGGAGCATTGGTGCTCGCGGGGGGCGATGGATATCGAGGGGGGCGGGGATGTTTTAGTGACCCAATTGGTCAAAGCCGGGCTGGTCCGTGATGTCGCCGGGCTTTACCGGCTCACCGTGTTCGACCTCGCGAATTTGGAGCGCATGGGAGCGAAATCCGCCCAGAATTTTCTGGCGGGAATCGCGGCGAGCAGACGGCGGGACCTTTGGCGGCTCCTTTTCGGCCTGGGCATTTTGCATGTGGGCGCGGGGGTGGCCAAATCCCTGGCCCGTCATTTCGCCACATTGGATGATTTGAGCCGGGCCACCGCTGAAGAACTAACCCGCATTGAGGACGTCGGTGAAGTTATCGCAAAGAGTTTAGTTAGCTGGTTTCAAGAAGAACGCCACCGGTTGCTTTTGGAACATTTGCGCCAGGCGGGCTTGAATTTTCATTCCAGCAGCTATCAACCCGAGGCTCCGGCGGGGCGATTGGCGGGGAAAACTTTTGTGCTCACGGGTACGTTGCCCACGTTGAAGCGGGAGCAGGCGGCCGCCAGGATCGAGGCCCTGGGCGGCAAGGTCAGTTCCAGTGTCAGCAAGAAAACCGACTACGTCGTAGCCGGTGAAGATGCGGGATCGAAGCTCGTGAAAGCCCAGACCTTGGGAGTTCGAATCCTCAATGAGGCTGAATTGCTGGCTCTATGCGCCAGTGGGCAATGACGCCATTGCCCACCGCTTGGCAATCCTAATCCCGCTCGTTTATCGGCACGTAGCCGTTTAACGTTGGGCCGGTATAGACCTGCCGCGGGCGGTAAATACGGGATTCTTTGGAATCCATGATTTCTTTGAAATTGGCGATCCAGCCGGGCATCCGGCCAATAGCGAAAATAACGGTGAACATTTCCACGGGGATGCCAATGGCGCGCATGATGATGCCGCTATAAAAATCGACATTGGGATAGAGTTTGCGTTCAACGAAATACGGATCGTTCAGGGCGGCTTCCTCCAAATGCTTGGCGATGTTGAGCAACGGGTCGTCGATTTTCAGCGCCGCCAGGAGTTTGTCGCAACGTTCCTTGATGATTTTGGCTCGGGGATCGTAGTTTTTGTAGACCCGATGACCGAAGCCCATCAGTCGTTTGCCGCTCTTCTTGTCTTTGACTTCCTGGATGAACCGGTGGCCATCGTCACCGCTGGCGCGAATCTCTTGCAGCATTTCAATCACCGCTTGGTTGGCGCCGCCGTGGAGCGGGCCCCAGAGCGCGCAGACGCCCGCCGCCGCGCTGGCGAACAAATTGGCGCGGCTGGAGGCGATGAAACGGACGGTGGCGGTGGAACAGTTTTGCTCATGGTCGGCGTGCAGCAGGAAAATCAAGTCCAGCGCCCAGACGACTTCCGGTTTCAATTCGTATTCTTCATACGGATCGGAAAAGAGCATGTGCAGGAAGTTGGCCGTGTATTTGTAGGACGGCTTGGGATAAATGATGGGCAAACCCTGAGATTTGCGGTACGAAAAGGCGGCGATCGTGCGCACTTGCGAGATCAGACGGGCGGCGACGATGTCGAATGTCGTCGGATCGTAGCCTTTCATTAGTTCAGGGTAAAAACAACTGCTGGCGTTAATCATCGAGGAGAGCGTCGCCATGGGATGAGCGTTCGAGGGGAACCCCTCGAAATGAAACTTCATGTCCTCGTGAATATTCTCGTTTTTGGTCAGCAGACCGGAAAAACGCTGCAATTCCTTTTCGTTCGGTAAATGGCCGTAAATAATTAGGAAAGCCGTTTCGATGAAGGTGGAACGTTGCGCGAGTTCTTCGATGGGCATGCCGCGATATCGCAGGATGCCTTGTTCGCCATCGATAAAAGTAATGGCGCTTTTGCAGGAACCCGTATTGCCGTAGCCATCGTCCAAAGTGATGTATCCACTCTGGGCTCGCAACGCGGAGATATCCACCGCTTTTTCGTTTTCGGTGCCTTCCACGATGGGAAGCTCGTAAATCTTGCCCTCAATTTCGAGTTTAGCCGTCTTATTCATGTTGGATGCTTTGAGTTCCGTAATACGCATCATAAGCTAAGGCAAATTAGAAAATCCGCCAGTGGATTTTGAATTTTGAGTAATTCTGATGAGCTGGCGGGCCGTCAGGAGGAGGCTGACGGGAGATTTTTACCGATATTGGATATTGAATTTTGTTGTTTGGCTAGCGTCAATGGAGTGAGATGATGAGCGCGTTATGAGCATTGTTTACGGCGGTTGTCGTTTGAAGTGGTTCGGGCTATGGCTTGGGTTGGCGATGGGGTGGCTGGCGGTTCCGGTTTTTGCCGCCGAGCCGTCCTCTTCGGCCATTGCCGAGGGGCGAGCCCTAGCGGCCGAATTGGCGGCCGCCCGGCCGAGTTCCAATTATTTCGGCTCGGGAGTGCTTCAGGTAACCGATTGTTCGGACAATGAATCGTTCATTCCCGTGACGCTCCAGATCATCGTGGAGGCGGGCAGTTGGCGCAAAGAATACGAAGCCTCCATCACCAACGGCGGTTTTCGCGAAAAACTGGTGGTGATACATGATGATTCCCAAGCGATGCGTTTTTTCATCGGCCGATGCAAATTTGGCGAAACCTACGGCGCGCTGGAAGCGGTGCCGGAGGAGAAATTATGGCAGTCTTTCGCCCAAACCGATTTTAGTTTGCTCGATTTGGGACTGGGCTTTTTCGATTGGCCTAAACAAGCGGTGGTAAAAAAAGTAGTGCGCCGGACACAAGCTTGCACCGTCTTGGAAAGCCTGCCGGCGACGATCACGCCCAAAGGCTATAGTAAGGTGCTCACCTGGGTGGTAACGGATAATGGCGGCATCTTGCTCGCGGAAGCATACGATTATAATCAAAAGCGTTTTAAAGTGTTTGAGCCTAAGACGCTCAAAAAAATTAACGGCCGTTATGAGCTCAAGGAAATAGAAATTCGCAACTTGCAGACCGGCTCGAAAACGGTATTGAAATTCGACTTAAAGACGGCGAATTCGGTCGCTAAGTGATCGCATTAGTGGGTTGCCTGGCATCGGCCGGCCAGCTGGCGTTTATTTCCAGATGGGAGACCTTTTCAGACGTGACTTTGTGGTTTTATTTTTGTCCAATTGGCATGAACGTCGGCATAGCCATGGAACAGACAAAACCAGATCGCCCCGTCGAACAGCCCTGGCTGGATTCGCCCGAATGCGGCGCGTTATACGACGCCCATTCGCGTTTTGTTTATTACCTTGCGTTGCGCATGTTGGGTGACCAAGCTCAAGCGGAGGATGCCACCCACGATGTCTTTTTGAAAGCCTTCCGCAAGTTGCGGCTCTTTCGCGGGGAGGCCAACGTGCGGACCTGGCTATACCGCATCACGATCAATCATTGCCAAAACTGCCTTCGCAAGTGGCATAACCGCAATATATTGAGTAATGCCGATGACGCAGTGTGGGAAACGGCTCCCAGTCCGGAGGATTCCCCGCTACGGGTTTTGGAAATCAAGGAGTTAGGGGCGCGGATTCAAAACACTCTGGACACGTTGCCGGAGGAATACCGCCTCATGCTGCTTTTGTTGGCGGACGAGCAGATGAGTTATGAGGAAATTGCCACTTTGACCCAGCAAACCTCGGACGCCGTTCGCGGCAAATTGCATCGCGCGCGCAAGGCGTTTGCCGCCGCGTTCAAGAAAACCGCATAACCAGGAGATCCGTATGCAACATAAGTTCACCAAAAAGCAGATCTCAGAGCAACAAGCCGAGCTGCGTCAGCAGACGGATTCCGAGTTCGGTTCGGCCGAGGACATGCTGCGATTCGATGCGGGGCAAGTCATTCCGCCGCCCAGCATTGCCCGGCGATTGCAGGAATCGCTGGCCAAGGAAGAGACCAAACCGTGGTGGCGGCGATGGTTTTCCAGCGATGAAGATTTATGACCGACATGCCCCCTTTGATCGAAGAATTGGAAGTGCTGGTTCGCGCCCGGTATCCGCTGATTTATATCGTTTCCAGCGAAGAGGGGCGGGTGCAGGAAATCGCGAATCAAGTGGCGGATCGGCGGCAGAAAAAACTGTTCTGCTGGAGTTGCACCACGGGCATTCTTCCCGCCGGCACTTCCGTGCCGTCGCGTGCGGGGCGCCAGGCGGCGACGATGGATCCCTCGGCGGCGCTCGACCAAGTGATCGCCCAAGTTGAACCCGCCGTGTTTCTGTTTAAAGATTTTCATCCCTTCCTGGCCAAAGGTCAGCCTACGATCATTCGGAAACTCAAAGAGATTTCCCTACATCTGAAAAACAGTCTCAAGACGGTGATTATCGTGTCTTCGGTGCTCGAGATTCCCGCGGAACTGGACAAGGAAATCACCGTTTTAAATCTGCCCTTACCCGGCCGTGAAGAACTGGCCATTTTGCTGGATGAAGTAAATACCCAGATGCTGGAATTAAAGCAGATTCAGATCGACTTGGCCGCCGCGGATCGCGAGAAAATCCTGCAAGCATCCTTGGGCTTAACCTTGATGGAAGCGGAAAACGTTCTGGCCAAAATCATCGTCAAAAAAGGCGGGTTGAGCGCGGAGGACATCCCTGAAATCATAGCCGAAAAGCGCCAGATCGTCCGCAAAAGCGGTTTGCTGGAATACTGTTCCTCGGCGGAGACGTTTGAAAGTATTGGCGGTTTGGATAATCTGAAAAACTGGCTGCGCAAACGCGCGGAGGCTTTCACCGACGAAGCTCGGGCCTTCGGGTTACCCGTTCCCAAAGGCATTCTATTGCTCGGGGTCCAGGGCTGCGGGAAGAGCCTATGCGCCAAGGCCGTCTCCCGATTGTGGCAGCTGCCCTTATTGCGCTTCGACATGGGCAAAATGTTTAACAGCTTGGTCGGTTCCTCCGAGGAAAATGTCCGCAAAGCCATTGCGGTGGCCGAGTCGGTGGCGCCGGCGATTTTATGGGTGGACGAGATCGACAAAGCGTTCGCTGGCAGTCAAGCCTCCGGCATGGCGGATGGCGGCACCACCGCCCGCGTTTTTGCCACTTTTCTCACTTGGCTTTCGGAAAAAACGGCGCCGGTCTTTGTCGTGGCCACCGCCAACGATATTTCTCAATTGCCTCCCGAGCTGTTGCGCAAGGGCCGACTCGATGAAATCTTTTTTGTGCCCTTGCCCGACGCCAAAGAACGGGCCGAGATCTTTGGCATTCACTTGTTAAAGCGCGCGCGCGACCCGCAGGCTTTCAATCTTCATGAATTGGCGTCCACCAGTGTCGATTTCAGCGGCGCGGAAATCGAGGCGGTGGTCGTGGGCGCGCTCCACGACGCCTTTCACGAACGGCGGGAGCTGACGCAAGAAGATTTGACAGCGTGCATCCGGGAAACCGTGCCCTTGTCGAGGACGATGGATACCCAGCTCGACCGCTTGCGGGAATGGGCCAAAGGCAGGGCGCGCGACGCGAGCGCATCGAGTGGCGGATCCGCGAATGCCCAGGCCTAACCCGCGGCGTGAGGTTGGTTTTAAGACCATAAAAAAGGCAGCCACTGAAGTGACTGCCTATTTTGGTTGTTTGGGTTCGCTAACCTTGGCTCTTGCCTTCGATTTTTGCCCAGGTGTCGCGCAGAGTGACGGTGCGGTTAAACACGAGTTTCCCCGGGGCTGAATCCCGCGCATCGACGCAGAAATAGCCCTGGCGCTCAAATTGGTAGCGTTCGCCGGCGGTCGCCTTGGTCAAGCTAGGCTCCAGGCGGCATTGGGTGAGCACTTCCAAGGAATGGGGATTGATGTTCGATTTCCAGTCCACTCCTTCCTGCTCGCGGCCGGGATCTTCCACAGTGAACAAGCGATCATACAGCCGCACTTCCGCCGGGATGGAGTGGCTGGCCGAGACCCAATGAATGGTGCCCTTGATTTTGCGATTGCTGGTCGGACCACCGGATTTGGAGCCGGGATCGATGGTACAATGCAGTTCGACCACATCGCCTTGCGCGTTTTTGACCACCTGGACGCACTTGATGATATAAGCGTAGCGCAAGCGTACTTCACCGCCGGGAGTGAGTCGGAAGTATTTGGGGGGGGGATTTTCCCGGAAATCTTCCTGGTCGATATAGAGTTCTTTGGAGAACGGCACTTTGCGGGTGCCGGCGGCGGGATCTTCCGGATTGTTGATGGCTTCCAACTCCTCAACCTGGCCTTCCGGATAATTATCTAAAATCACCTTGATGGGGCGCAAAACCCCCATGGCCCGGAGCGACCGTTTGTTCAGGTCCTCCCGGACGCAGTATTCCAGTAGCGCGAGGTCGATGATGTTCTCGCGTTTGGCCACGCCCACGCGGTCGGCGAATTCACGGATCGATTCCGGCGTGTAACCGCGGCGGCGCATGCCCGCGACGGTCGGCATGCGGGGATCATCCCAGCCGGTCACCCGATTTTCTTGGACGAGCTCAAGCAACTTCCGTTTGCTCATGACCGTGTAGTTCAAGTTCAGCCGGGCGAACTCGATCTGTTGCGGATGGCAAGGCGTTTCCAAGACGTCCAAAATCCAATCGTACAGCGGGCGATGCACTTCAAATTCCAAGGTGCAGATCGAGTGGGTAATCCCTTCGATCATGTCCGAGAGGCAATGGGCGAAATCGTACATCGGGTAGATGCACCATTGATTACCCGTGCGATGATGCTCGGCCTTACGGATGCGGTAAATGGCCGGGTCGCGCATGTGGATGTTTGGTGAATTGATGTCGATCTTCGCCCGCAAAGTGCGGCTACCATCGGCAAACTCGCCATTGCGCATGCGTTGAAACAAATCCAGATTCTCGGCGATCGGCCGGTTCCGGTACGGGCTTTCCTTACCCGGCACGGAAGGGGCGCCCCGGTATTGGATCATTTCCTCGGGGGTGAGGTCGCACACGAAAGCTTTGCCGCGCTTAATCAACTCGACCGCAAACTGGTATAGCTTTTCGAAATAGTCCGAGGCGTAGAATTTTTTGTCGGCCCAGTCGAATCCTAGCCAGCGGACGTCTTCCTGGATGGAATTGACGTACTCCACGTCTTCCCGAGTGGGATTGGTATCATCGAATCGCAGGTGGCAAACGCCTTTAAACTGTCGGGCGATGCCAAAATTCAGGCAGATGGACTTGGCGTGGCCGATGTGGAGATACCCATTGGGTTCCGGTGGAAACCGGGTGATCACTTTACCCCCGTTTTTCCCGGCCGCCAGATCGGCGGTGATTCTTTCGCGAATAAAATCCAGTGATGGCGCGGCTTCCGGCGTGCTCATGTTAGGCTTCTTTTATATGCTAATCAGTTAGCGCCAGCTTGCCGCACAATCGACAACAAGCTTGCGGCGCATGCCGGGGCATCGCCCCAGCGATTATCCGGCACGCTTTGAATTATGAGCCGCCCTAGCTGGTTGGCGAGCAAAAACGATGAATCAAATCATCCCTGTAGAGGCGCGAACACCGGGGTAAATGTATGAGGGGCAGGGGCTCAGATTGGAAACTGGAGGCGCTCGCAGTGCGATCAAATTGGAATAAAGAACGGCCACTTCATCGGAGGATTTTGGTAAAGGCTCATGAGGTTACCGGATTGCCGGTAGGTGGTGCTGCGGGAGTAAAAAGCTGTGGTTTATGCGCAGTGTGACCGGTGACATGGCAAAAGGGTACCCGGTCCTTCTACCAACCTTGTCGTGACCTGTGAACCAACGACGCCACCAGCCACACTACGCATAAACCACATGCTATGAACAACAATGTCTCAGATCGTTCACCCTTTACCGGGATTTTGAAATCCCAACATCTTCGCACGATCTTACTCATACTAATCGTAAGAAATGGGCGAATCTTTCAAAAAAAATAAAAAAAATGCGGTTGAATGGCGTTTTTTTGGAAAAAGGTGTTCCCAGGAGGTGGGAGTGAGAGGCAGTCCGGCGCTATTATCGCGCTTTTTTTGGAGCTCTATTCGTACGTTTGTATAAAGTTGCGTTAATTGTATTATATTCTGACACAAAGCATTATGTGATATTTTAAACGCTTTTTAAGGAATTTCGCTAGCCGAGTGTTGGCGGAATGAATGATCGGAAGGAAAAGCCGAGATTGGCTGATTAAAATAATGAGAACTTTTTGCAAGGTGCGCACCACTCGCTATTGGGCCGCGAGAACCTTGGGGGGGCAAAGAAACATCGATCCGATGGCGCTCAGCTTACAGGGGAACTCGGAGTGTGAAAAAGATTATCAATTAACCCTTCCACCGAGTTCCTTGTGGAGCCAAGGGATGCCGCTAAAGGTCGCAGTCAGCGCAACTTACGCGGCGCTGGGAGCGCTCACAGTGCTGGTTCCAAGCGTGGGATTTCTGGGAGTAACTTTAGGCAATGGCGCGGAGACTTCAATGGCTTTGGCTTCCGCCTCCGCCGCCAAATTATCGAGACAATCCAGGACAGTTTTCAGGTGCAAGAGCGCCAGCCGACGACTGGAATCCTGTAAATCGTTGGCGATCGAGCTTTCCTCCATGAGGGTGGCCAGTACCGATTTCCAGAGCGCTTTTTGGCGGCAATTCTCCGATAGCCGTTCCAGTAGATCGCAACGCGTTAAGTGAGCGCCCGCCTCCAGCTCATAAATCCAGTTTTGACTGGCTTTATGCGCCGCTTCTAAATCCTTTGGGTTCACTTGGCGGCGGATCTTCGAGTTCTGCGACATGGCTTGCCAAATGAGAAAACCGGTCAAAAAAATCAATCCCCGACTGTCGGAAGGCGAGTAATGTTCGTCCGCCGCAAAGAGGTAATGATCCAAGGCGGGCTGCCGCTGCATAAGATCTTCAAGCCAAGTTCTGGCTTCTTGAGGCGTCGCCGTGGCTGCTTGGCGCCAGACTGCATCAACCACGGCTTTCGGTATCGGTTCCTTAATAGCTCGTGACATGGTATCAGGGATTTTTATCCGGGTTTAGTCCTATGAGCAGTGCTTAACATCTTTGTATCCGATTATCAATTCAGGGTCAAGCAAGGATGCTCGAAAGCAGCTCTTTTTTCGCAGCCTTTTCTGCCTCTCATGGAAAAGACACAGTTCGGGATAGAGCCGTTCAATTATCGAAAAAAAAGCAACCCCTTGGGTTAGGCATTGGAATGAACCGCCAGACAAACGGGGCGAATTAATTCGCGCGACTTTGCGTGTGAGGCAAGCGGATCGTTACCGTGGTGCCCCGGTCTGGTTCGCTTTGGAGCGCGAGCGAGCCACCGTGAAATTCGCACAGTCGGCGGGCAATGATCAAGCCGAGGCCGGAACCTTGTTGTTCCAATAGTCGCCGTTTGAATTGCATGAAGGCTCCCACTTGGGCTAGTTCTTCCGGATTCATGCCGAAGCCGGAATCTTGAATATCGATGCGATAAAAACTGCCTTCGATGACACTCGTGAGTTTGACCACGGATCCCGGGCGGGAGAATTTGAAAGCGTTATTCAAAATCTCCCCGATGATATTCGAGCACAGATCCTCCGCGATGCAGACTTCGCCATCCACCACGGTGATTTGCAGATCGTTTTCGCGCGCCACCGAATGGGCGGTGGAGGCGCCAATTTTGCCAATCGCCGCCGCCATCGACAGCGGGGGCGAGCTGCCGAATTGTTTCAACTGCGATGGGTTGGCCGCCAGCAACTCCATTTGAGCGAAGATTAAAAAATGTTGGATGGTCCGATGCAGGCGGTTGCCTGACTCCATAATCTGCTGGGCCATCTCCACGACTTCGCCGGGCAAGCGTTCCGATTCAGTCAGGATGATTTCCGCCGCCCCTAAAATACCCTGCAAAGGCGTGAGCATTTCGTGCGGCAGGGAAATGCTGATGTTATCCCGCAAATGCGCCAGCTTGTTTTCGGTTTGTTCCAGGAACGCTCGATGTTTGCTCAGCCGCGCGTCGACCGCCGAGATTAACTCCTCCGGAGTGAAGGGTTTTGGCAGAAAATCATCCGCTCCCTGGGTCATGCCTTGGCGGATGTTTTGCTTATCCCCCTGGCCGGTCATCAGGATGAACGGGATCAGAATGGTTTGGGAATTTTGACGAAGATCGGCTAAAACGGAATATCCGTCTTTACGCCCCATGATGATGTCGCAAATGACCAAATCGGGCAAATGCTTTTCGGCGGTGTCCACGCCCGAGTCGCCATCCGAAGCTTCGATGACGGTATGGCCATGCTGGCGGAGGGTTAGCGCCACCAGCTGACGAAACAACTCATCATCGTCTATGACTAAAATATTGGCCATGGGCGTTGTGACGAAAGCGCGTCGCTTTTATTTTGAAGCGGCGCGCTAGAAATAAGGGGTTAGGATTCGCGCGGATCGGTGATATGCCCCGTCAACGCGCTGGCGGCAACCGTGGCCGGAGAAGCCAGAAAGACTTGAGAATCTTTGTGGCCCATCCGTCCGGGAAAGTTGCGATTGGTGGCGCTGATGCATTTTAAGGGGGTGTTCATCCGCCCAAACGTATCGACCGGCCCACCTAAGCAGGCGGCGCAACCGGGATTTTCCGTCATGCGGACCCCCGCCTCCACCAAAATGTCCCAGATCGTTTTATCCTCCCACCGGGTATTTTGAAGATCGCGCGCAATGGCCGGGGTGGCCGGCACCCCGAAGGTGTCGATCTTGACGTGTTTTCCCCGCAAAATCCGCGCGAACGCGATGAAATCGCTGGTTTTGCCGCCCGTACAGGAACCGACGTAGGCGCGGTCGAGCTGGATGTGCCCCATGCTCTTGGCCAGTTTGCGCTGGCCGGGGTCGGGGTGACAGGCCACCGTGGGCTCGATCTGATCCAAATGAATCGTTAATTCCTGATAAAACGTTTCGTTCCCGTCCCGTTCGACGGGATCGTAGTTGGCTTTCGTGCCGTTTAAGAGGCAGCGGGCATCGACCGTGGCTTTGGTCTGGCCATCGAATTCGAAAATCCCGTTTTTGCCGCCCGCCTCAATCGCCATGTTCGCGATGGTCATGCGGTCGTCCATGGAAAGGCTTGCCACCCCGGGGCCGTCGAACTGCATGGCGCGATAGGTGGCCCCATCGAAACCGATCTCCCCGATGAGATGCAAGATGACGTCCTTGGCCATCACTCCGGGAGCTAGTTTGCCTTCGAGGCGAAAATGCATGGTCGCGGGCACTTTTAAGAGCAGCTTGCCCGTGCCTAGAATGAAGCCCGCATCGGTATTGCCAATGCCCGTCGAGAATTCGTTGAAGGCTCCCGCCATGCAGGTGTGCGAATCGGTTCCAAATAACACCTCGCCTGGGCGCGTGTGGCCTTTTTCAGGCAACGCCGCGTGGCAAACCCCGGCGTAGCGTTCGCCGTATTGGCGTTTCAGCGGCCCTTTTTGGGCGTCGAACACCCATTTGCCATTGGGGTCGTCGATGACGTCGTAGAAATAGGGCAAGCCTTGTTCTTTGGCGAATTCGCGCAAGATGTCGACGTTGCGGTTCGATTTAGAATCGGCGGTGAAAATGTAGTGATCGGGCATGATCACCACTCTTTTGGGATCCCACACTTTGGCGTCCGCGCCGAATTCACGTTTGAAAACCCCGATGGTGCCGGGCCCGCATACGTCGTGTGTCATTAAAACATCGGCACTGACCCACACATTATCACCAGCCTGCACCTCACGCTTGCCTGAAGCGCGGGCCAATATTTTTTCAGTCAACGTCATATACAACCACCAAGCTAACGAAAACGAAAGCGTTCCGCAACCTTGGACCTTGTCCATGGTGGGGGAAAACCGACAAAACTATCCCCAAGGGTAAAGCCATCCCCCGAGGCTTATGCGAACGACTCGAGACATAGCACTAGGCGTGCCAGCTTTGAATTCGCTTAATCGCCTTATAGCTAGGCCGCTGGTGAAAACGAAAAGGCCGCGAAGGCGCTAAAAGAGCACTTGCGGCACCCGGGGCGCCCGGCGCTGAAGTCCGTCGCCCCCGCTTCGGAGTGAAATTGTAACTAATTTATAATCAGCGAGATCAGCCTTCTCTCAAAACGGCTTTCAGCTGTTCCTTAAACTGGCGCACCACTTTTTCGTGAGCCGCGCTCGCTTCCGCGTCGGTCAGCGTTTTGTCCAAACTCCGATAGGTAAATGCGTAGGCTAGGCTCTTTTGTCCACTAGGAATATTTTTGCCACGAAACACGTCAAATAGTTCCACTGTCTCCAAATGGGACGGCTTGGCTTGTTTGACGGCATTCAAAACCGCTTCATGGGTTACCGTTTCCTCCACCAACATAGCCACATCGCGCCGGATGGCGGGATACTGGGGTAACGGCTTGAAGGATTTAGCGGGATTTCGGCGGGCCAGCAGAAGATCCAAATTCAGTTCGGCCAAGACGACGGAATCGCGCAAATCCAATTTTTTGGCGAGCATCGGATTGGCTAAGCCGATTTCACCCAAACTCTGTTTGCCCAAGGAAATATTGGCGGATTCGAGGTATAGCCCGGCGGGTTCCGGTCGGCGGACGAAGGTCAGCCCGCGCAAGCCGAAATGGGCGAAAAACTCTTCCAGCAAGCCTTTAAGATCGTGGATATCGAATTTGGCATCCCGTTCCCCGCCACTCCAAAATAACGGATTGCGCTGTCCAGTCAGGGCGATGCCTAAGCGGCGCTCTTCCCGGGGGGCGTTGCCGGTAGCGGTGAACACGCGGCCCATTTCAAATAGAGCCAGATCCGTTTGTTTCTGATTAACGTTGCGTTGCAGCACTTCCAGCAACCCAGGTAACAAGCTGGGGCGCAGCACATTCATGTCGCCGCTTAACGGATTTTGCAGCGGCACCAATTGCGACGGCAAATGGGCAACGGCGGTCTGAGGTAACAGGGTTTGGCCCTGGATTTCCATTAAGCCGCTGCCAGTCAATAAACGCCGGGCTTCGGCGATCTGATCGTAGACGGCGTCGAACGGATTGGTTCCCGGTTGGGCGCAGGGAACCCGCGACGGAATACGATCCACGCCGTATAAACGCGCGATTTCCTCCACCAAATCAATTTCCCCTTTGAGATCGACCCGAAAAGCGGGGATCCGCACGGAGAAAGAACTTTCGCCGGGAGTACCGTCCAACGGCAATTCGAGGCGGTTTAAATATTCGCGCTGTTGCGCGGGGGCAATCTCCAACCCTAGTAATTGGTTGGTCCGCGCATAGCGCAACGTGATTTGCTTGGGCTCATGGCGTTTAGGATAAGCGTCCACCACTCCGGACGCCACCTGACCGCCCGCGGTTTCCAAAATCAATTGCGCCGCCCGGCGGCTGGCCCAATCGCAAATATCGATGTCGCTTCCACGTTCGTAGCGGTAGGAAGCATCCGAGCGCAACTCGAGTTTCTTGGAGGCCAAACGGATGGTTTGGGGTTTGAAACAGGCGCTTTCAATGAGCACGTCTTGGGTCGTATCCTTGATTTCGCTATTTAAGCCACCCATGACCCCCGCTAGGGCAACAGGCTTGGTCTCGTCGGCGATGACCAGCATATCGTGCGTCAAGGAGCGTTCCTTGCCGTCGAGGGTGGTGAATTTCTCTCCCTCTTGGGCGCGGCGCACCACGATCACCGGCGTTTTAGCCTCGGGCGCGACGGCGAGCAAATGGTAATCGAAAGCGTGCAGCGGTTGGCCAATTTCCAACATCACGTAATTGGTCACGTCCACCACGTTGCTGATGCTGCGAATGCCAACCTTCTCTAAATCCTGTTTCAGCCAATCGGGGCTGGGGCCGACTTTCACTCCCCGCACCATGCGAGCGGTGTAACGCGGGCACAACTCGGGGTCTTCCAACCGCACCGCGACTTGACCCGCCACGGTGGCGATAGAGGGGGCTTCCGCTGGTTCAAAACGTTCCGGAACCGCGGGCAATTTCAGCGGGTTGCCGCTGAGCGCGCTGAGTTCGCGGGCAATGCCAATCACGCTGTTCAAATCCGGCCGGTTCGGCGTGATTTCCAGATCGTACACTACATCGCCCGAAACTCGCCCCAGATGCTGGGCCAGCGATTGACCCACGATTGCGTCGGTGGGTAAAATCAGAAGTCCAGAGGCGTCTTCCGAAAGCCCAAGTTCTTGCGCCGAGCACATCATGCCTTGGGATTCGACTCCGCGCAGTTTCCCCACCTTGATCGTGAAGGGCGGGGTTCCCGGAGGGGTGGGCATGGTGCAGCCGGGCAGGGCGAGGGGAACTTTATCACCCGGTTTGAAATTCTTCGCTCCGCACACGATTTGGCGCTCGGTTTTGCCATCATTGACGCGGCACACGGAAAGCTTGTCGGCATTGGGATGCTTATCGGCCGTCAATACTTGGGCCACTACCACGCCTTCAAATTCGCCGCCGAGCTTACGCATGGATTCGACCTCCACGCCGAGCATGGTGAGTCGCTCGCGCAATTCCTCGGGGGTCCAGGAAATATCGACGTACCGTCGCAACCAATTAATCGTGACTTTCATAAGCGGGAAAAGACGGATTTAGAATTGGGCCAGAAAACGCGCGTCGTTCTCGTAGAACAACCGGATATCATTGATGCCATAGCGAATCATGGCGATGCGCTCGATGCCGAAACCGAACGCCCAGCCCGTCCACACTTCCGGATCGTACCCGACGTTTTCAAACACTTTCGGATGGACCATGCCGCAGCCGGCGATTTCCAGCCAATCCTTGCCCATTTTGCGTACCAGCGCGCTGGAGAAGTCGATCTCGAAGCTGGGCTCGGTGTAGGAGAAATAATGCGGGCGGAAACGCAGTTTGACTTCTTCCCCCAGTAATTCGCGGAACACGAATGCCACCGTGCCTTTGAGATCGCCCACCGTCACGTTTTTATCCACGTACAGACCTTCGATCTGTTGGAAGGTCGGATTGTGAGTGGCGTCGGCGTTATCGCGGCGATATACTCGGCCCGGTACGATGACGCGCACCGGCGGGGGCTGGCTTTTCATCACGCGAATTTGCACCGAGGAGGTGTGCGTGCGCAGAAGGAGCCGCTGGTTATTGCCCGCACCGTTGGCGGATTGGGTATAAAAAGTGTCTTGCGTGTCGCGCGCGGGGTGATCGGCGGGGGTGTTCAGCGCGTCGAAACAATGATATTCGTCTTCGATCTCCGGGCCGTCGGCCACGACGAATCCCAGCTTACGAAAGATTTTGACGATATCGTCGGTGGCTTGCGTCAGCGGGTGGTTTTTCCCGAGCGTGCGACGCCGGCCGGGTAGCGTGAAATCGAGCGGTTCTTTAGGCAGGGCGGCCTTAAGCTCCAAGTCGGATTTGCGCTGGGCCAGGGCGGCTTCGATTTCCGCTTTGCCTTGGTTGATCGCTTTGCCCGCCAGCGGCTTTTCTTCTTTCGGCAAGGTCCCCATCTGCTTCATGATCGCCACGAATTTGCCGTGCGACCCCAAAAAAGCGGCGCGCGCTTGTTCGAGTTGGGACAAATCGGCGGCGGCGACGATGGCCGCCAGGGCCTCGTCTTTCAAAGGTCCGATCGATTCAACGAAAGTGGACATAATATCTAGGCGTTAAAAGGCAAACGGGCGTCCATAAAATGGCCGCCCGTTATTACAAATCTAATCGATGAAGCCCGCGCTTTCGCCGGTGGACAAATCCCTTGCCGGCCGCTACGCGCTTAGGCCGCCTTGGGAGCCTTGGCGGCTTTGGTGACGAGCGCGGCCTTGGCGATGTTGATCAATTCGCCAAACGCGGCGGCATCGGTCGCGGCCAAGTCGGCGAGGACCTTACGGTCCAAGGCCACTTGGGCGGCTTTCAAGCCTTCCATAAACCGACTGTAGGTCGTGCCGGCGGCGCGAGCGGCGGCATTGATGCGGACTTGCCACAAGGCGCGGAAAGTGCGTTTTTTAACTTTGCGATCACGGTAAGAATAATACATGCCGTGATCGATGGCGTCCGCCGCATACCGGTACAGTTTGGAACGGCGCATGCGGAAGCCCTTGGCGGCCTGCAGCACGCGTGTGCGGCGCCGACGGGAAGCGGGAGCGTTAGTAACTCGCATAGGTCAAATTCGTTAATTTAGTGGGGTGATTCGATCGCCGTTTTAATGGGAAAACGGCAGGTTTTGCAAAATACGATACGTATCGGTCGCATCCACCTGCTTCGCGGTGCCCAGATTACGGCGGCGCTTCGCGTTCTTCGTAGACAGCAAATGGCGTTTTCCGGCGCGTGGGCGCATGACCTTGCCGGTGGCGGTCACTTTAAAACGTTTAGAGACCGCTTTGCGCGTTTTGATTCCTTTGGGTCGTCGCATATACTCAATTCTTATTCAAAGGGGGCAAAGCTTAACCGGCCAACTACGGCCGTTCAAGCAAAATGTTCATCTATTTAGTTTAGCCGGTTCATCGCGGCGGTTTTATTCCGCCCCCGAGAAACAAATGACCGCCACTCCAGTTTGAGTCCAGAGCTCAATTTCTAGCGCCGCGCAAAAGCCAACGGCGGCGCCTTCGCCTTCGTTTCGCCTCAATTAGGCGCGATCATAATCCTGGCGCGGGGCGCGCGGCGGGCGTTCTTCCCGTGGCCGCGCGACATTGATGGTCAGGTTCCGCCCATCGAAATTCTTGCCATGCAAAGCTTGTATGGCGGCTTCGGCGGCTTCCGGCGTTTCCATGGTCACGAAGCCGAAACCTCGCGACCGGCCGCTAAACTTATCCACGATCACATCGACATTGGTCACGGCGCCATGCGCGCCAAAAAGATCCTGCAATTGATCTCCCGTCGTCCCGAACGACAGATTACCCACATACAATCTCGTGCTCATGATGAATCACCCCGGTTAGCTGCTAATACAAGGCGATCCGTTCATCGAAGGATTCGCCTAGCCGGCGCACGCTTGCCACAGAAAGGAAGCCCCACGCCACGCGGCGCGCCATCAAATCAGACCGGCTGCCGATTACCAAGGCGATTGCGTCAACCATCGACTAGTCTAGACGAAGGGAAAATAAACTCAACGCTAATTTTGGTTTGCTAATCCAAACCGTTTGACGGGGGTAAGCGAGGCGCTAGAGAGTCTCTGTTTCCAGGCTGCCGATGAAACCTCTAACTCTACCGCCCGCAGCGTTTTCTATCCATCGTGGCCGCGTCTAAAAACGCGGGGTTACTCACCCATCGCCCGTCAATCGATCCCGCTGGCCTTGCGAGCCCGGTTCAAGACGGTGCGCGCCACGGCGCGGGCGCGGGCGGCGCCATCATTGAGCACGCCGTTCACGTAATCAAGATTGGCGGCCAATTCGGCCCGTTTGGCGCGCGCCGGCGCGAAATAATTCCAATAATGTTCGAAGAGCGCCTTTTTAAGGTCGCCATAGCCAAAACCGCCGGCGCGCAAACGCGCCTCCACTTCGCCGGCCACCTCGGCGGGCGCCACGAGTTTCAGCAGTTGAATGGCGATATTTTTGTCCGCGTCGGGCTTAGGCTCGGCGGGAGATCGACTATCCATGACCAAGCTCATGATTTTTTTACGCGTGGCCTTCTCCTCGCCGAAAATGTCAATCGTATTGCCGTAGCTCTTGCTCATTTTCTGGCCATCGGTGCCGGGGATCACCGCCACATCGCCGCCAATGCGCGGTTCGGGGATGACAAACGTTTCGCCGTATTCCTGATTGAACTTGATGGCGATATCCCGGGTAACTTCGACGTGTTGCTTCTGGTCTTTGCCTACGGGAACAACGTTGGAGTCGTAAATTAAGATATCGGCCGCCATTAGCACCGGGTAGGCAAACAGACCATGGTTTGGCGAGACGCCCCGCGCCAGCTTATCTTTGTAACTATGGCATCGTTCCAAGAGGCCCATGGGGGTGAGCGTCGAAAGGATCCAGGAAAGCTCGGTGACTTCCGGCACATCCGACTGCCTGAAAAACACCGTTCTTTTCGGGTCCAAGCCGCACGCCAAAAAGTCGAGCGCCACGTTGATGGTGTTTTGGCGCCGTTGGTCGGCGTCGAACAACGAGGTCATGGAATGGTAATTCGCGATGAAATAATACGCATCGCCCTCGTCTTGCAAAGTGATGGACGGCTTCATCATCCCGAAATAATTTCCGAGATGCAACGTGCCCGATGGCTGAATACCCGATAAAATTCGCATACCCTGGCGAGCATACCGCCAAAGTTGGCCGTGGCAAGCGGGCGTTTGGGGGCTAAATAGTCGCTCGACAATAAAGGCTTCTTGCCGATATATTAGGCCAAACCCATTTGACACCTTCAAAGTCGATGATAGCTTGGCTTGTCACTTGAAATAAGTGTCCGAGGGGAAGATGTTTCGCCGATTTTGAAACGAATCAGGCGGGGAGATTTGTGCTTTTGTGCCCATGAGTGAATCAACCATAGCCGCGTCCGCCCAGCCTGGCGGAACCCAATCCACGACCATCGCGGAGGTCGTCATAAGAATTGCAGGCAACTCGCAGGACGGCATTCAAGCCATTGGAGGCTTTTTGGCCCGATTGGCGGGCCGCAGCGAGCAGGAAGTCATGACTTTCATGACGATTCCCTCCACCATTTCCGGAGGCCCATCTATTTTTCAGGTGCGGATGGGCACTGGCGTGGTGGAAAGCGCCGGGGATGAGGCGGATGTCTTGGTGGCCTTCTATCAGCACAGTTATGACGCGCATTTAAGCGCCTTAAAAAAGGGTGGGATCGCGCTCTATGACACGGACCATGTGCATCCCAAAGAAGAGCAACTAAGCGAGTATCGCCATGTGGGCGTGGCGATTTCGAGTCTGACCGTCGAGGCCATCGGTGGCAGTGGTAAGGATAAAGGCAAAAACCTGTTCGTATTGGGGTTGCTCGCGAAAATGTTCGATCTCAATGCGACTAAGCTGATCGAGATCGTCAGCAGCCGTTTTAAAGGCAAAGACCCCAGTGTTTTAAGCAACGCCACGGGAGCGTTTAACGCCGGCTTCGGCTTTCCCTTGGAGAAGGCGTTGGAAACCTTCAAATTTGCGGCCAGCTCGAAAGGTGTGAGCCAGCAAGTGGTGATGAACGGGAATGAGGCCGTCGCCTATGGTTTGATCGCCGCGGGTATCCGGTTTGGCGCGGCATATCCGATCACTCCTTGGTCGGATATTATGGAACTGTTACGCCACGAGTTACCCAAGTATGGCGGGACTTTCGTGCAATGCGAGGATGAGATCGCCTCTATTTCCATGGCCTTGGGGGCCAGCTACGCCGGACGAGTGGCGGTCACCGGGTCCAGTGGCCCGGGCATTTCCTTGAAAATGGAGGCCCTCGGCTGGGGGGTGATGGCTGAAATGCCGCTAATCGTGGTGGATGTGCAGCGCGGCGGTCCTTCGACGGGGTTACCCACCTTGGTCGAACAATCCGACTTAAACATCGCGATGTATGGCAGCCATGGCGACGCGCCCCGGGTGGTGCTGGCGCCGGCCGATGTGGAAGACGCCTTCTACACCGCCATCGAGGCGGTCAATATCGCCCGCAATTACAGCGTGCCCGTATTTATTATTTCGGACCAATCCATTGGAGCGCGCATTGAAGCTTTCCCCATGCCCGACTTGAAGGGACTGTGTCAGGATATCAGCCCGGATCTTACGCCGGTCGCGACTCACAAACCCTACGATCTTTCCCAGCCGGATGGTATCACCCATCACGTAAAACCGGGGACGGCGATTTTGGATGGGAAATATCCGGTTGCCAGTGGTTTGGAGCATGATGAATACGGTCATCCCTCCAATTCGCCGCAAGTCCATACCGCCATGGAGGCGAAACGCCGCAAGAAGTTGCAAAAATTGGCCTCCACCCTGCCCTTACCGGAAGTGTACGGACCGGCTAGCGGCCCAACGCTCTTGGTGGGATGGGGATCGAGGCGCGGACCGATTCGCGAAGCGGTGGACCGAGCCAAGAGCCAAGGCGAAACCCT
>DBTJ01000036.1 GCA_002306985.1 Verrucomicrobia bacterium UBA1319 | reverse complement strand
CTAATTGCGAGACACTACACTAGGACGTCCTACCGGGTTTGAAGATTTTACCGGAGCGCTCTTTTGCGTCGCGGGCATCGCCTGTTTTTTCCACCGGAGCCGGCCCTCGGCGGCCCGCCGGCCATGAGCGGCGGAGGGGGTCGAATCTGCGTTGGGCATGGGCGCATTATGCCTTGGCCAGCCCGCGGTATCTTTTATAATCTCTCCGGATATTTAGGCCGAAGAAGCGTTCGCGTTTTCCGCCGACCTCACCCAGTTAACTTGCTCCACGAATCTGGCCAACATTGGGACCGCCGCGCTATCCTTTTGTTCGCAATTGCGGAGCCTACTGCCAAGACGGTGGGATAGAATGCAATTCATGGACAGATGTTTGGCTGTCCGGCTAGGCGCGAACGAGGGAAGCCGCCCCCCAGTGGCCGCTGACCGAGTGAGCAACACCGCCGGGCAGCCAAAGATCCGACAGAAAGTGTGTTATATCCTACCGTTTTGGCAGTAACTTTGCCCGATAGCGTCACTAATGTCGGGTATGGGGCGTTTTATATGTGCGCCGGGCTCCAGCGCTTGACCTTTGGCACGAACGAAGCCATGGCGATGGGGCAACGACGCCTTTATGGGCTGCAATCAATTGGCGGTCTTTTATTTCCTGGGTGGCGCGCTCGTCTGGCTGCGCTCCTCCGGCTCCTGGGCCCTTCATGGCGTCGATTACCGGATGCCCTGCTACTATGTCCCAGACACCGCCGATTGGTACTTGATCCCGAGTTCCATTTATTTGGTTACTTGGTTACATGGTGGCCCACCTACGGCCGCTACGCTCAATACTGCCAACTGGCCGCCCGATTTCCCGACGCGAGCGGGGAACTGGCGGATGCCGATGGCGATCACCTGCCCAATGGGGCCGAAATGCGGGCGGATACCGATCCCACGGAACCGCAATCCGCCTTGCGCTTCGAGGCCGCCGCCCGGCTCGCCGACTTGAGCGCCGAGGACCAAACCGTCGTGGACACCACGAAAAACGTCATCCTCTATTTCAAGACCGTCCCCGGCAAAACCTGCCAAATCCAAAGTTGCGCCAACTTGGGGAGCGCGTGGGTTAACCTCAAAACCCGCACCGCCACCACCACGCAAACGCGCGCTGTGTTTCTCAAGCACGCCGCCCACCTGTACTATCGCGCGGTCATTGCGGAATAGACGCGCCGGATAGGAGATGGTAATGTTATGGAAATGGCGCGGTCAAACACCTCGCCCAAGCCTTTTGCGAGCACAACCAATCGGCTGGGCAAACGAGTTTGGAACTGGATAGTGATCCTGACCGTCCTCGTGTTTCTCTGGCCGGTCTCGTATCGGACTACTCGTTTGGCGCTGGTGGCCGGGTTGGGGCTGGCCTGGGCGGGCGCGCTTGTTTTGTGGTGGGACCGGCGCTGGGTGCGCGGAGTGTTGCTGCTGGCGGTGGCGCTACCGGCGGCGGGATTAGGTTTTTCCAGCCGCGCGGTTGACTCCGACTCGCTGGCGGAGGAATACGTGCGCAGCCTGCGCGCCTTTCGGGGTGTGCGATATATTTGGGGCGGGGAAAGTTCGTTGGGTATCGATTGTTCAGGCTTGGTCCGCAAAGGTATGATCTGGGGCCAGTTACGCCATGGCCTGCGCACATTCAACGGCCGTCCGCTCCGCTCCGCGCTCGCCCTCTGGTGGTACGATTGCACGGCCGAGGCCATGCGCGACAGTTACCGGGGATGGACATTGCGATTATTCGAATCCCGAAACGTCGAAGATGTCGACTGCGCTCGGCTACACTCCGGCGACCTTGCTGTAACCACCGATGGCGTCCACATCATGGCATATCTGGGCAACCGCACTTGGATCGAGGCGGACCCGGAAGCGCAGCGGGTGCTTGAAGTGTCGCTGCCCGCAAATAATAAATGGTTTAAAGTACCCGTCATCTTCCTCCGCTGGCAATGCCTCGTGCCTCCTGCTTCCGTCCCACGCGCCCAGTCGTGACCATTCGGGTTTCATTTCCCGGCGATCCTCCCGCCCAGCCAGAGCCAATCGCCAACGACCGAGTTTCTTCTCCATATAGATTGCTTTTTCGCCGTGCCGCCATCGTCCTTGCCGTCGATCCCGATGGCGTAGAGCAAATAATGATCCTTGTCCTCCAGCCGATAGCGGTAGGATTCTCCGGTCAAAATATCGGTTGGGATTTTCTCCGCGTACCGGGGCGCGAGTTCGCCTAAACTTGCCGGGTACGCTCCAGTATCGAGCCAATGCCGTTCCAAGGCGCAACCCAAATAGGCCAAATCGGCTGTTACCTGCGCGCGAGCGGCGCGCTCGGCGTCGTGTTTCAGCGGCGGACCATACATGCTGGCATAAAAACAGTGTTGTGAAAAGAGGTTGGGCCTTGGATTCCAAAAGGCATCGAAGCGCGCAATTTCGTTCGTGCAGATGCGTTCAGCGGGCAGCGCAAATATTCGGGACACGAAATCATCGAAGCGCTGGCAGAGCTGGATCTTTTCCCGGTCCATCCAACCTTGTGGACCGCAGCGTAAGTATGAAAAGACCAGTGAATGCTCCAGAAAAGCGTTTATTTCATTAATCTCATGCCACTCGAACGTCGCGTTCGCCCACACCTCCGACATTTGGATAAGAGCATTGGCGCGTTCGAACACGAGAACTCGGCGTATCTCGGCTACTTCATGGCCCGGCGGATGCAGTTTTTGTAAGCGTTCGAGCTGTGCCGACGCCCAGCGATGTTTTATAGTGCCTTCCCAGATTGCTTGGGTTAACAAATCATCCGTCGTGTAGCGATAGTAATACGAAGATCGCCCGGGGTCATTTTTGAGGGTATTTACCAGGTAAAATCCCAGTTCGAGGTCCCGCAATGCCGCCTCGGTTTGCCCCAATTCCAACCGGCAAATTGCGGAAAGCCGCAAGCATTGGGCCAATTGCTTGATTACCGCCAAGTGCGGCCATCTGATGTTGTAGCTTGGTTGGACCTCGTAATGCACTGGATACCGGCAGCGCGGGCGCGCCATCGCTTCGCGCAATTCTTCCCAGGCTGGTCGCAACGGTTCGAGCGATTCCAGAATGATTTCAGCTTGCTCCGAGGTGTTCTCCTGGGCGTATTTTTGTATGAGGCTAGCTATTTGCGCCTCTTCTATCCGGCGTATCGTCGCGCCGGAAAGCGGCCGTTGAGGCTGCGCCGGAGGGATCAGACCATAGCGCTTTCGCATAGTTAGGGATATCTGGTGATTTTCGAAATGACGGGCGAGTTGGTTGGTCAAACAGTAGGCTAACGAGACGGGTTGGCCCACGATCCAGTCGCCCGTTTCGAGCTCAAGCGCATGGGTATTCACGCAATTTAGTAACGATTCTATCCGCGATGGCACCGCTTGGGGAGCTTGAGTGCCGGGCGCATAAGCGAACAATTCGGCGAAGAGGGGCGTCCTGGCGAAATTCTCGGCATCGGGTACTTTAGACGGGAGACAAGCTTCCCATTCCACGTGCTGGCCCTTGGCGGTGGCCTCTTGGACGTATTGCTCCCAAGCGCGGCGGCCGCGCCCATTCTCCACCCAATATCCCAGCGCGGTGGCGCCAACGAAGCCCACCATGACCCAGCCCACCCAAAATTGCCGGAACCAGCGCGCTCTTTGAAATTTGGAATCCCGTTTCATGGATCTAGTGCCCCGCTAATATCTCCGACAGGCAACGCTTTCAGCGTGGCTGATGCCGCTATGGCCATTCCGCAGCCCGGACAATTGCCAGCCCTCGAACCAGGGCAAACCGGACGTGGTAGCCACTATCTCTTGGACCCTTTCCATCGCATAATGTCATGCGCTAAAGGCCGTAGTGATTTCACGTTGGGAAGGCTCAATTCGGTGGGGTGCTCAACTGGGGGAACTAATCCCAGTCCGGGATTGCTCGCCACGCGGGCAGGGAAAAGCCGCCTCAGTGGTCATGTCCCGCGTAGATCCACATGGGCTCGGTTTTGCCCGCGCGGGCAAAACCGCACCGGCGGTAGAAATCCAGCGCCTTTCCGTCGGCGACCAGAATGTGCTGGTGGAACCCCGCGTAACGCGCCATGAGCCGCTTCATTAACGTCATTCCAATCCCGCGCCGCCGCCACTCCGGCAGTACCAGTAAGTGGGAGTAATAAACCACCAGGTGCCCGTCGGAGAGCGTGTTGCCCAGGCCAACGAGGCGGTCTCCAGCCCAGGCTGTGGCGAGCGCATGCGAGGCTTTGAGCGCCTTGACCAAGGCTTCCGGCTTCTCCGCCGCCGACCACTGGTTGGCGCGGTACAGCGCAAGCACGCCTTCGGGCGGCAGTTCGCGGGTGTCGCGGTATTGAATCTCATGGCCATTCATCGGCTCTGGCATCGTGAGTAATAAATTGAACGTCCTGGTAGATTTGTCAATCCGGAAATATGCCGGCGAACCTCGAGTTGCTCGGCGGTGCGGCGGTGCGGCGGTGCCGGAATCGGGGTCGGAATCGGGGTCGGAATCGGGGTCGGCAACCGGGTTGCGCCGCGGTCTCGGCGCGGCGCTTTTGCGGACCGGCGGCGTTTCCGTTCACCAGGAATTTTAGGTAGGGGCAGTCTCTGGAGATTTAGGGAGTGGGTTTGCGGTTTCGCGCGGCCATCGATTTTAGCAACAATCCCGCCAACGCGTTGCAAAGGGCCGCGTAGGTGGCTATGACTATTAGAGAAACGACCGGTTTCGGTATCAAGGGGATTTTCAAAAGTAGATAATACGCCGGTAAATGCGTCCCCCATGGAATGGCGCTTGCTGCCCAGACATTGGCATGGAACACACTGTCTGTCGGTTCTTTGGCTGCCCGGCGGCGTTGCTCACTCGGTCAGAGGCCGCTGGGGCAGCTTCTCTCGTTCGCGCCTTGCCGGACTGCCAAATACCTGTCCATGAATCGCATTCTATCCCACCGTCTGGGCGGTAAGGTTGAAGCGGGTCCGCAAGGTTCCGGACCTCCCCAAAAAATCGCCGTAATCAAGCCAGCTTCAACGGCTGTGCCAATGAGTATCGCCGTCAGGGTTCGTTGGGTCGTGGTATTCATCCTGGGGTGCGGATTCGGAAACGGAAAGGGGGGATCGATTCTCCTTTTTATCCGCAATCCGCATGTTGGCTGACTAGGTTGCGCAATTCATCCAGCACTCCTTGGTCGCGCAAGACTTTGACTGGAATAAAATGGGCGTATGCGGGCGCGATGAAAATGAAGAAAAAGCGCCGGGATTGGCGCACTCGAACGAGGGCGGCCCAGAGAATGGTTTGCGAGAAGACAGCGTTGGAGAGATGCATGCCGATCGCATCGAAACGATAGGTGATGGGGCCCTCGGTAAGTTTGCTCTTGAGGCGAGTCGACCAAAGCATCAAGGCTACCATGATGGGGGTGAACGCCACGCACACCAAAGCGATCAATACCATCCCAAACGTGATCGGTTTCCCCGCGAAGGCCACAAAAATCAGCATCGATATTCCCACTAAGGGAAACACGGCGTGCAATGCCAGAAGCCGCTTCCGATAAAGGGTGATGGCAAGCGTGGCTAGAAAAAGATCGCTAAAGGTCGGGGAAAAAGTAACCGAGACCTGACGGGTGGCGGGCGGGTTCATTTTGAAATATTCATTAGGTCGCCATCTGAAAAATGGTTTATTTTCTCAGGGACCGTAATATGTGGCGCTATAGTAAGCTGGCGCTGACTCTTAAATCAAGGCGAAAAGGCGGCGGATAGAGCGGCATTCCCCAAATCGAGGCGGTAGAGGATTTGGTTGTAATTGTAGCGCGGGGTGGCGTCGGGGTTGCCGGAGAAGGTGTTGACGTAGGTGCCTTCGAAGTAGATGACGCGGCCGTCGGCTTCGTCGAGGAATTCGTGCTGGCACGGGTTGTAAAAACTTTGGCGGTCGTGGGTGAGGATTTTGACCGCTTTGAGGAAGGGGCCAACCGGGGAGGCGGCCTCCGCGTACCAGACCTCGCCCAGCATGGAGGTTTTGCCGCCTAGCTCGGTGGCGATCAGGATCCAGCGCCGGCGGTAGCGGTTCCAGCGCACGGTGCCGTGGCTCATCTCCGGGCGCGCCTCGCCAGCCGACGGCAGGAAACGGCATTCGGCGGGTTGCAGGCGCTTTTCTTTCAGCCAGCGTTTCTCCTGGGCGGGGCCCGCCGGGGCGGCGTCGCGTCGCCAGGTCCAGGCGATTTGCCCATCGTCGCCGCGCCGCGGCGGCGCTTGGGCGGGGTCGGCCTCCGCGTTCAGGCACGTGAACGCTTCGTAAGCGGCGGGGTCCCGCGCGGCTTCCCAGCGCGCGGGCACGCGCACCTGCGGCAAGGGCAGACCGCAGTAAATCCAGCGCGCGCCGTTTTCTTCGACGATCGTGGCTTGGCCCTGGAGGTAGCGCCAGGTTTCTTTTTCGGGCAGCGTGGTGGCGGGTTCGAAGCGGGCTAGCTCGTCGTTGAAAACCGCCAGGCCGTGTTCAATCTGCGTGGTCAGATCTTTCCGGCGCGAGTAATGGCACACGAGCCGCTCGCGTCCCTGGGCGTCGGGCAAGGTTACGAGGCCGTCGATCCAGATCACGCCATCCGGGCGCTCGGGCAGGGGAATCATCGGACGGCTGAAGCCCTCGGCGTTGGTGAAATAATTCAGGGGAATCCCCGTGGCGGGAGCCCACGCGCCCGGCCCTGGCGGCGGGGAAGTGGCGCCCGAAGTCCGGAAATGGCCGAGGGGATAGGACAGGCGGTCGGTATCGCCCCAGAACCAATAGATTTGGCCTCGGTAACGGGCGGCTTGAATCGAGTCCTGGCCCGCCACGAGGCCGGCGTCGGTGTCGCTGGGGACCGGGTAGCCGAGTATTTGGCTGTCGCGGTAGCGTCCCTCGCCGGTGAGGCGGCCGAGGCGTTCGGCGAGGTTGCGGCGGGTTAGCCGAATTTCGGCGCGCGCGCCCGGTTGCGGAGTGAGCCGCGCGCCCGCGAAACCGAAGCTGTCCTGGGGGAGTTCGTACCCATGGCTGCGGACGTGGAAATAAACTTCGCGGCCCACGAGGCCCGGCTCGCCGAACGCCACGCGCCCGGCGTTATCCGTGACGAAGCGCAGGTGGTTGACGGTCTCCAATTCCACCAGCGGCACGCCCCGGCCGGATTGCGCATCCACGCAATCGATCTCGAACCAGGGCTGGGCCGTCGCCGGGCCTGCCGCCCCTGGACCCGCCGCTAGCCGGATGAAACCAGCTAGCAGCAGGGCGGCGAACGGGTGGCTAGGAAGGAGTCCCGGTTTCATAAGCAGGCTGCCAGCCCGGTGGCGCGCGTTATTTGGCGGGCGGATTCCACTCCAGGATTTGGCGGTCGGCCAGGAGGCGTTCCCGCAGTTTGGCGTAATCCACATCTTGCGCGGCTACGCCTTGGTCGATGGCCAGCGCGGCGGCGGTGGCGGAGGATTGGCCTAGGATCATGAACACGGGCTCCATGCGGATGGACCCGTAGGCAATATGGGTCGAGGAAAGGCAGATGGGCACGAATAAGTTGGCGCACTCACCGCGTTTGGGCACGATGCTGCGGTAGGAGATGGAGTACGGCTTCATGGGGGGAATCTGCACGTCGCCCTCGTTTTCCACGCGGCCGTGCTTCACGATCCGCTGGCAATTGTGGGAGTCCATGTTGTAGGCGGCCAAGCCGACGGCGTCGGTCACCTTTTCCTGGCCCCGGCAGTGGTGCTCGGTCATCACGCAATCCGCCACCATGCGGCGCGCTTCACGCACGTACATTTGGGTGGACCATCCGCCGTTGTGCGTGAATTCGTCGCGGCACGGGCCCCAAAGCCGCATCTCCTCACGCATATTGGCGGGCACGCGCGGGCTGGTGGCCAGGAAGTAGACGAACCCGCGCACGTAACGATCATGGGCTTGGACAATCTTTTCCCGCTGGGCGTAGCTGGCCTCCGGGTAGCTGTAGTTCATGCCGATGAAATCGGTCGAGAAACCGCCGTTGTTATTGATGTCGGTCTTTTGGTTGGGCACGAAGATGGGGTTCCAGAATTGCCACAATTGGGGGTTCTTGCCGGCCGCCACCAGGGCTTCGAGATACCGGGCGAGCAATTCGTAGCGCGCGGGGTCGTAGCCGGGCGGGGGTAGGATGGGCAAGCGGTTGGCGGCGTTGGTGGTGAAGCAGAGCCGGAAATTGTAGGTCTGCACCCGGCGGTCGCCGCTGCCGGGCGCGCCGCCGTCGCCTTTCATGATGTAGGGTAATAACCCGCTCTGGGGGTCGCCGGGCGTATTATACGGGTCCACGGGCACGGTGAATTGATGTTCGGGCGTGACGGCGCGCACGCCGTTAAGCGTTTCGCCATACTGCGCGTTGGCTTCGCGCCCCACGGTGTAAGAGACTTTGGCCTTGGCCATCAGATCGCCCTCATACGTGGCGTCGATGAACATCTTGGCGCGGTACACCCGGCCGTCTTCCATGCGGATTTCCCGGATGCGCCCCGCCTTTTTCTTCACGGCCGCCAGGCGTTGCGAGAAATAGACGGGCACGCCGCTTTCCTTGACGATGGTGTTGATGGTTTCGGAGGCCGCGCTGGGTTCGAACAGCCAGGTTTCTTCCTGGCCGTAATGCTTGCCGAGCCGGCGGTAAAAGTCGCGCGAGAGGCCGCCGATGGCCGCTTTGTTGCCGATGTCCGTGGCGCCCAGCCCGCCGGTGGTTAGCCCGCCCAGCCGCTGGCCGAACTCGGCGATCACAGCCGTTTTCCCCATCTTCTGGGCCTGCACGGCGGCGATCACGCCCCCGGCCGTGCCGCCGTATACACACACGTCGCACTCGACGATTTCCCCCGCCGCCACCGCGCTTGCCAGCGCGGCGTAGAGCAGCGCCGCCATATATTTGATGATTCTCATGCGCGGTATCATGGGCAAACCGCCCGTTTCCCGCCAGTCTGGAGTATGAAAAAAGGCGCGGGCCCTAAAACCAGACTCTCAGAGCACCGTCCAAAGGGCTTCGAGGATAGGCCGGAGCGAGCCGCCGCCTAGTGTAGTGTCTCGCAATTGGCTGGAGTTTTGCGGCCAGGATTTTTGGGCATAGACAAGGCGCGAGCGAG
>DBTJ01000112.1:12598-13197 GCA_002306985.1 Verrucomicrobia bacterium UBA1319 | reverse complement strand
ACCGGCTTGTCCGCCACCAGCCGGGACTACGATGGCACCGCCGTGGCCGCCCTTACGGGAACCGCCGTCCTTTCGGGGGTATTACCCGCGGATAGCGCCAACGTGAACCTGGCGGGAACCGCCGCCGGCGCGTTTGCGGACGCCACCGTTGGCGTCACCAAATCCGTCAGTGTGAGCGGTCTTTCCATCACCGGCAGCGCCATCGGCAATTATTCCCTGACCCAGCCCACTTTGTCGGCGAACATCACGGCCAAAGTGCTATCCATCACCGGCTTGTCGGCCATCAGCAAAGAATACGACGCCACCACCGCCGTTAATTTGTCGGGCTCGCCCGCCTTATCCGGCGTGCTGCCGGCGGAAACCAGTAACGTGACCTTGTCCGGCACCGCCGCCGGCGCGTTTGCGAACGCCACGGTGGGCTCCGCCAAAACAGTCAATATCACCGGTCTGTCGATCTCAGGCTCCGCCATTGGCAATTATTCTTTCCCGGCGCCAACGGTGACCGCCAACATTACCGCCAAAGCCCTGACGGTAACGGGGCTCAGCGCGAACAATAAAGTCTACGATGCCACGACCACCGCCGCGTTAATCGGCACCCC
>DBTJ01000112.1:8697-12353 GCA_002306985.1 Verrucomicrobia bacterium UBA1319 | reverse complement strand
CCACCGCCGCGTTAATCGGCACCCCGGCATTATCCGGTGTTTTACCCGCCGATAGCGGCAATGTGAACCTTTCCGGCACGGCCGCGGGCGCGTTCGCCACAGCGGGTATCGGCACGAGCAAAACCATCAACGTCACCGGCTTGTCGTTAGCGGGCGGCGTGAGCGGCAACTACACTTTGACGGCCCCGACTTTCACCGCCGATATTACGGTTAAGAACCTGACGATCACCGGCTTGTCCGCCAACAGTCGGGTCTTTGACGGCACGACTGCCGCCACTTTTATCGGAACCGCCACTCTGCTGGGGGTACTGCCCGCCGACACGGCCAACGTCAATCTAACCGGCACCCCGGTGGGTACTTTTGACACTCCGGCCATTGGCAACGGCAAATCAGTCAGCGTCACCGGTTTGTCATTAACCGGAAGCGCCATTTCCAATTACAGCCTCGCAGCCCTCACCTTGACCGCCAATATCACGGGCAAAATCCTGACCGTCACCGGTTTGAGCGCGGCCAGCAAACCGTATGATGCCACCACCGCCGCCACGTTGAACGGGACTCCTTTGCTCTCCGGGGTCCTTCCCGCGGATAACGGCCAGGTAACTTTGATTGGAACCGCGGCCGGCGCCTTCGACAGCGGGATCGTAGGGACGGGTAAGACGGTCTATATCACCGGCTTTGCCATCTCCGGCAACGTCGCCAGCAATTACACCCTCACGGCTCCCACCGCGACGGCGAATATCTCCGCGAAGAATTTGACCGTCACGGGTTTGAGCGTATCGAACAAGATCTACGACGGCACCCCGCTTGCCACCTTAAGCGGAACCGCGGTTTTGTCGGGCGTAATGCCAGTGGACACCGCTAACGTCACTTTATCCGGCTTGGCGATTGGCGAGTTTGCCAGCGCGCTGCCCGGTGTTGGCCAAACGGTGAACATCACGGGTTTGGCGTTATCCGGCGGCGCCAGCGGAAATTACACCCTAACCATGCCGGTGTTGACGGCGGATATCGCGGCCAAAGGATTGACGGTTACCGGCATTACCGCGAACGGTAAAATTTACGATGGCAATCCGGCCACCACTCTAAACACCAATGGCGCGGCTTTAAGTGGCGTGACGATCGGCGACGTGGTCACCCTCAACCTCAACGGGGCCACGGGCGCATTTGCCTCCCGAGCGGCGGGACTCGGCAAAACGGTGACCATTTCCGGACTAACCCTAGGGGGAACCGACGCGGGCAAATATCTACTCCTCCCCACCACCGCCAGCGCCGATATCACGGCCAAAGGATTGACGGTTACCGGGGTAAAGGCGAACTCCAAAGTCTACGACGGCGGGCTCACCACCACTCTCAATACGAGCTCCGCCGTGCTCTCAGGCATCGTTAGCAACGAGGCCGTCACCATCAATCACGCCACCGGGATTGGGCAGTTTGCCGCAAAAACGGTGGGCAACAACTTAGCGGTAACCATTTCCAACCTGTCACTCACGGGCGCGGACAGCGGAAATTACACCCTTGTCCAACCCGTTTCGACCGCGAATATCACGGTTAAGACCCTGACTGCCACCGGCATTGCCGCCGTGGGTAAACTTTACGATGGCAGCACCGCCGTCGCCTTGAACACCACGGCCGCGGCTTTAGTGGGCGTGGTGAGTAATGATCTGGTAACGATCAATTTAGTCGGCGTAACGGGCCAGTACGCCACCAAGTCGGCTGGCTTTGGCAAACCGGTGACTCTCTCGGGCCTCACCCTGGGCGGGGCTGACGCCGCCAATTATTCCCTGGTTCAACCCGTCATCACGGGTGATATCAGTTCCAAGATGGTGACCGTCACGGGCATCACCGTGCTGAGTAAAACGTATAATGGCCAAGTCTCCGTCTCGGTGAACACCACAGGAGCAACCATCGATGGTCTCGTGGGCGCGGATCAAGTGAGTTTGTATAAAAGCGGCGTATCGGGTTTCTTTAATAGCAAATCCGTGGGCACCGCGAAAAACGTCACCGTCATCGGCCTTGCCTTAAGCGGGGCGGATGCGGCTAATTATTCGCTGGTGACCCCCACTTCGGTGGGCGACATCATCCCGAAAAACCTTTCGTTCAGCGACCTCATGGCGAACGACAAAGTATACGATGGCACGACGGCGGCCACGATTAACGCCGCCAGCGCCGCGCTCATTGGCGTGGTGAGTGGCGATCAAGTCGGATTCACTTTGGGCGCGGCCGTTTTCTCCAATGCTAACGCGGGTAATAACCAACCGGTAATCGTTTCGGGCTCGGCGTTGACCGGAGCGGATGCCGCCAACTACACCTTAACCACCCCTTCGTTAACGGCCAACATCACCCAAGCCACGGCATCCCTCGTGTTGACGAATCTGGCGGTCATATATGACGGGGCCGCCAAACCGGCCGGAGCTATGACTACTCCCGAGGGACTAACCTATGAAATCACTTACGATGGCTCGCTGCTTCCGCCCACCAACGCGGGCAGTTACGCGGTGGCCGGCGCAATTGTGGATAACAACTATTCCGGGCAAGCCACCAATATTCTGGTTATCGCCAAGGCCACTCCGGTGCTGGACTTGGTTTCCTCATTGAATCCTGCCACCAACGGCCAATCCGTGACCTTTACGGCCACCTTGACCCATGACACGCAAGCTATCACGGGATCGGTCGTATTTATCGATGGCGAAATCGCCTTGGCCACCAACTCCGTGGATACCAATGGATTGGCGGCCTTCACCACCTCAACCTTAAGCGACGGCCCACATTCGATCCGCTGCGTGTACGCGGGCGGCGATAACTATGAAGCGATCACCAACACCCTCGACCAGTCGGTTTTCAACCTGACTGTGCCCGCCGCGTCGGTGACGCTCGACTTGAGCGGCCCCTCCACAGCCCATGCGTCCGCCGGCCCCGTGATCTATACGATTACCTATAGTAATGCCGTTCGGATTACCCTTGAAGCGCGAGACATCACCTTGCTTCGCACCGGCACGGCTAACGGAGACGTGGCCATTTCCGGCGCGGGAACGTCCCGCGCGATCACGCTCTCGAACCTGACAGGCAATGGCACCTTGGGCATCGCAGTGGCGGCCGGAACGGCGCAAAACCTCGAAGCGAAACCTTGTCTTGAAATAGGACCTAGCGCCGCCTTCGAGGTCGACAATGTCGCCCCGTCCATCATGCTCGGCGCCCCATCGGTTACGCTGACTACCACCGGCGTGGTGGTCTACCCCGTAACCTACTCAGGCGCGTCGTCGGTAAACCTTGCGCCCCAGGACGTCACTTTGCTGAGCACGAACGGGATTACCGCCCAAATAAGCGTCACCGGCTCAGGCAGCCAATGGGAGGTGTCGCTCTATAACCTCAGCGGCAGCGGCGCTTTCACGCTGGCGCTAGCGGCGGGGGCGGCAACCGATTTGGCCGGCAATCTGGCGCCCGCCGTGGCGGGAACCGATCCGGTTACGGTGGATGCCCCGCCCGTCATCAACGGCGCGGTAGCCAATGCGATGGTGCCGGACTACCAGTCATTGCGGCCGCTAAGTGGCGTAAACGTCACGGATGGGGATTTACCGCCGCAACCGCTCACCGCCACGGTGGCATTGACAGTGGATGGCGTAGGAGCTTTTACCCCTCAATCCCTGTCCACCGGCGGGGTG
>DBTJ01000112.1:0-8435 GCA_002306985.1 Verrucomicrobia bacterium UBA1319 | reverse complement strand
GGCGGGTTCACCCGCCTCGCCACGAACACGTATCGCCTCACCGGCAACGCTAAATCACTCACGACGAACTTACAGGGCTTGGTGTTTGCGCCCTGGGTGACCACCAGCGTGCCCCATCAAGTCAATCGCACCCGGATAGCCATCACGGTCACCGATGGCATCTTGGAAACGGTCGACACCAATGCGGTAATCTCGGTGATCTCAACCAATCACCCTCCGACCGCTACGGCGGATAGCATCAACCGGCAGTCGACCAATAGCATCAAAGTCTTGGCCTCCACTCTGGTGGGCAACGATAGCGATCCGGATGGCGACGCGTTGACGGTGGTGGGCCTCTCGGATGCGCAACCATTAGGCGCTTCGGTTTCGCTCTCCGGCGGTTGGATCATCTATGAGCCGCCCGTTGGCTCAACGAACGCCGGCTCTTTCAAGTACACGGCCAGTGATGGCTACGGAGGCATGGCCTCCTCTTCGGTGGCGGTAACCGTAACCGTTCCCGTAGCGGGTGGGGGCGACACGAGCCGCAACGCGGTCGGAATTCAAGTTACGGCCAATGTGGTGGGTATTAAATTCCAAGGCATCCCCAACCGGAAATACCGGGTGGAGTACACGGAAAAACTGAACCCACCCAACACCGTCTGGAGTGTGCTCACGCATACGACCGCGGATTCGCGCGGGCGCATCGTGGCGGAAGACATAGCGGGAACCGCCGCGCGGTTTTATAGAACAGTTGCGGAATAGCTTTCGATTGTGTAAATTAATCAATACCGATGAACGCAAAAATTTTGTGGAGGCAGGCCCTATCCCTATGCGTATGGCTGGCGGCAACGAACAGCTTCGCGCAGGATGTGCCTGAAACGTATACCTTTACCCAATTTGGAAGCCTCGATAGCCTCTCGATTCCAGATGGGGACGCCAGCGGGGTGGTCGATCAGCGGACCATCAGTTCCCCGATCACCGATATCCGGGCGGTCACGATTTCGCTCGATATCTCCAGCCAATACAATGGCGATATCTATGCCTACGTGATTCACGGGGATAAATTCGCGGTGCTCTTGAATCGGGTGGGCAAAACCGCCGATAACGAATATGGATACGGGGATTCAGGTTTCAATGTGACCTTAACGTCTAACCCCACCGATTCGGATGTCCACGAATACCAGCTCAGCCTCCAACTTCCCGTGGGTACTCCGCTAACCGGCAACTGGCTGGCGGACGGCCGTAATGTGGACCCCTCGGTGTCCTTGGACACCACGGAGCGCACCGCGGGTCTGGAAGTGTTCGCCGGGGATCTGGCGGATGGCGATTGGACTGTGTTTCTTTCGGACTCCAACAATGGCGGCACTGCGACCCTGAACAGCTGGAGCATCACGATCACCCCGGTGCCGGAACCAGCCACCTGGACGTTACTGGTGGGCGGCCTCGCCTTTTTAGGTGCCCGGCGATATCGCAAATCGTAATGCCCGCCCAACTGCCAAGACGGCGGGATAAAATACAATTCATGGACAGATATTGAGCTGTCCGGCTAGGCGCGAACGAGGGAAGCCGCCCTCCGACGGCCTCGGAATGAGTGAGCAACGCCGCCGGGCTGCCAAAGAGCATACCGGAAGGGTGTTCTATCCCACCGTCTTGGCTGTATGCGCGGGTGCGGATTACTACCCGGGCGTCGGCTGAGTCGGCACCCGGGTTCGTTTGGTGTGAATACATGCTCGGCACCGCCCGCAGCCAGTCGGCCCGCGCTTGGCGCGAACCGCCACTTAGATTTTGTTCAACGGTGGATTACCAGCGGCGGGCTTATTAAACCAATCGAAATACTCGGTCGCCCCCCGTCGGCCATTAGCCATTAGCTCCGCCACCTTCGCGTCGCTGAGGTCGAAATCCGTGGCGCGCACCCCGGTGGCATCGATCGCGATCGTGCGGTGCCAGTCGTTCTCATGCAGGTGGGCTTTATTGGCCATATCCCCCATGTAGCCAATCACCGCCTTGAGGTAGTCCATAAAATTCTCGATTTTGGCCGGGGGCAGTCGCCAAGCCTCTTTCTCGGCCTTGATTTCATCTTGAGTATCCACGCGAAATCCGAGGGTTTGCTTATTGTAAATATGGCTGGCGCCATAGTTGGAGGGATAGTCCACCGGCGCGGGTACCCAAGGATCACCCGGAGCCACGTACTTTTTATCGTCAAATAGGTCCACCGGATAATTCCAGGTCACCCCGCCATCCACGAGCACTTGCGTGTTTTTGATGATGGCGGCGAAGAACAGAGGAATGCTCATGGAAATGCGGGTCCCTTCCCAAATGGCCATGGTGGGCGAGGTCTCGGCGGAATACACCACCGGCATTTGCAGGGTCAAACTGGTACCCGTGATGTAGGCTTCCTTGCAACGGCTGTCAGGCTGGTTGGCCAAATCCCGCAGCTCGCCAAAAGTGAGGTCCGAGTTGCCGCACAACGAATAGATCTGCTTGCGCATCCAATCGGAAAAGGCGTCCCCCTTGAACCAGCCATACGAATTGAACAACCGGTCGACATCGCGAATCACGCCAAACGAATCGTCCATGAAATTGCGAAAATGCGTGCCGCCAACGATTTCCGCCACATCCTTGCTGGTGGCTCCCAGCGCCACTAAAGCGGCCGTGATTGCCCCGGCCGAGGTGCCGGCCACGCGTCGAATGTCGGCGACCACCTTCTGGCTTTCCAGAATTTCCAAAGCGCCCGCATAAGCGATGCCTTTGACACCGCCCCCTTCGAATACCAGATTTCTGAATTGTGACATATTGGGACCTTGGGTTGATTTGGCTAAACATCCCATTATAGCTCAGCGGAGGCGAATTTTCGAACGTTTAATCCGCTCTCTTTACCGTCCGCAATCCTCGCCCGGCAAATGCATCTTGCGATGGCGGGCAAAGATCGTTAATGTCGAGAGGTGGCATTGATTCGAATCCTGGTTGACGGGTACAGCCTACTGCATCACTGGCGCGAACTGATTCCGGGCCAACCGCCCCACTCAGCCGCCGCCCGTGATGAGTTGACGCGCCGGATTCGGCAATTCAGCGACGCCGAGCACCTGGCGGTCACCATCGTTTTCGACGGCTCCCAACCCACCGCCAGTCCCGCCTTGGAGATGTCTTCCGCCCAATGCGAGATTATTTATTCCAAAGCCGGGCAGACCGCCGACGACATCATTGAGCGACTGGCGCATCTGCTGAAGGAATTCGGCGAGGTCATGGTGGTCACCGATGACCACGCCGAACGGGACACGGTCACGTCTCTAGGCGGAATGATTTCCTCTTGCGATAACTTTGTCCGGTCCGTTGAAGCCGCGCGCAAGAACATGAACTTGCGGCTTAAGCACCGCCAGATCGTCACGCGGCAAACCCGCCCCTTCAACCCCATTCCGGTCGACAAGCTATCACCCCATTCATGAGACGTCCTTTGCCATGGCTTTGGCTGGTATTGGCGCTTGCCACTGGGAACTCGCCAGCGCATGCCCAGTCCGCCGCGTTCATGCCTCCTTACCGGTATCTGTTCGTCTATGACGCTTCGTCGTCGATGGCAAAGGCCGCCCCCATCGGCGGCCAAGCCATCGCGGACTTGATTTACAGCGGTATCCAGGGCCAACTGAAACCGGGCGACGTCTTCGGGGTTTGGCTCTTCAACCAGCAAGTATTCACCAACCGGTTTGCCCCGATGACGTGGCACCCGGGCGCGCACCAAGCGCTCTCCGACAACACCCTGGCGTTGCTCAAAACCGTGCGCTACGAAAAAGATTCCAAGCTGGACGTCATGTGGCGCGAAGTCCTGCAAGCCGCCCGCGCCAGCGAGAATTTGACGGTCATGATCATCACCGATGGCGACCAACCTTTCAAAGGCACCCCGTTCGATGGCATTTTGAACCGCCTCACCAAGGAGCATCTCAAAGAGCTGCGCCGGGCCAAACGGCCGCTCCTCGCCACTTTGGTGGCCAAGAAAGGCCAATTCGTCGCGTACACCATCGGCCCCGCCGGACAACCCATCGACTTCTCCAGCCTCGGCATCCAACTGGAGCGCGTATATCCATCGGAACCGGTCGCGCCGCTGGTTACCAATATTATCACCACCAATTTCGTGATCATCACCAATCCCGTGGCGGCCGCGCCCCTGGTGACCCATCTTCCGCGCGCCAGCGAAGCCGCCAACCCGGATGTCGTCATTCCCGCAATCCAGGAAATCAAGCCGCCGCCGATGGTTTTTGAAGAATCCAATAGCCCGGCCAACCAGGTGATCTTTGCCCAGCCACCGCCGCTAAAACCCACCGTTCCCCCGGCGCCCGTGACGGCCGTCGAGGAGGTCCGCCCCGCGCTTACCAACGAGCCGGCGGCGACGCCCGAACCCGCCGCCACCGCTTCCGAAGCCTCCGTTCCAACGATGGCCCGTTCCGAACCGACCAAGCCGGAAACAAACGCCGTGGGGGAACCCGCCCCATCGACTAACCTGGTGGCGACGCCGCAAAAAAACGTCGATACCACCTCCAACGCCATTCCAACGCCCTTGCCGAGCGCCGTCAAACCGCCCGCCCCAGCGGCGCAAGAAAGCTCCGCCAAGCCTAATCCGTTTTATGAAAAATGGGGATTTGCCCTATTCGCTTGCGCCAGTGTTTTCGCGGGCTTGGCGGTTTTTGCCATCTTGCTGCGCTCCACCAAACGCAAAGCCCGGCCCAGCTTTATTTCCCAATCCATCGACCGAAATTTGAAGTAGGCCAAGTCCCCGCAATCAAACCAGTCGCGGGGAAATACGCGCCGGCGCTTAAGCGTCGGTCCGCCTTATCAGCTTCGACTGGCGGTGCTCCCAAACGTCGGCGGCGCTCCTTTGAAGCCCGGCGGAACAGGAGTTCGAACTCCTCATTTGAATTGGCTTTGCCTCGCTAGTCCGCGATTGTTTATCACGATGGAGATCGATCGCTGAATATTTATCAGCGAACCGTAATATTTGCGGCGGCCATTATTTGCGCCATCGGCGCCGCTCAGGAGTTAAAAACGAATATGACACCGCCAGTGACGAGAAAAGCCTTGCTCAAGGCATCCATTGATCCAGAGAAAGCCGTCGCATCCGTGGAAATTCAGGAAGTAACCATGGGACCGAGACAGAAGGCGCCGCCGCATCTGCATCCCTGCCCCACGATGGGCGTCGTCACGGAGGGCGCGATCGTTTACCAAATTGAAGGCCAGGCGGCGCAACACTTGAAAGCCGGCGACGCCTTCTTCGAACCCGCCCACGCGCGCGTCGCGCGATTCGACAACGACGGCGATACGCCCGCCAAATTCGTCGTGCACTACCTGTTGAGCAAGGAGGAACACGAGACCGTGCGCGTCCTCTCGAAATAGCGGAGACCGTGTCGGAGCCGCTCCCCACGTCGGACGTTTAAGCGGCCCGGGGAAAACGGGCGCGAAATATAGGCGAAAGCCCGGGATTGGGCGTTCCGCTCGGCGAACAGTGCATCGCTATCGTAAAACCAGGGGGAACTCCTTTCCTGACGCAAGCCCTATCGCGAGACTTTTTCAACGACAGTCGAACCGTTTATCCTTTTAAATCTTATTGTTTATTAGCTGATATAATTCACTATTTCAATCATAAACCAACCTGACTAATTGGAATACGATTACAACGGTCACGGCGGATACGAAAGGTTTGGTTGAATATATCGATTCAGATAAGGGGCCGTATTCCACCCGCTTCTATCGCCTTCGGCGATGAAGTCCGAGCGCTAATTCAAGGTAGTTATATCGGCGTTAAGGCTTGGCCAATGGGATTCCGAGCGGGTTATGTGTGGAACCTATGCGCGAAGCGCACGCTAGATTCGCCGGCGTCAGCCCAGCCTCGAGTTTGGGGCTTCGGTCGTTTGCTGATTTTCTTCCAGTTCGAGTCGGAAGCGGGCGCCTTTGGCCAGCGCAATCGTCAGCGCCCGCACCCATTCCTCTAACTCTTGAGCCAGGGCGATGGCGTCCGGCAATCGGCTCCGGGCGGCGGCGTCTTCCCGGAGCAAACGGGCCAGGCCGGCGAACGCCTCCATCCCTTCCCCGCACTCGAACCATTCATCCCAAGGCTCGATGTATTTGTCCAACTCCTCCGCGTTCTCATCGAAATCCAGGGGAACTTCCCGATTATCCGCGTAGGAGGAAAGCGGAGCCAAATCATTAGTCTCCGCCAAATCGTCAAGCGAATTGATCGCCTTGGTCAAGGCTTCGCCGCGACTGGCGCAAGCCGCCTCCGGCACGGGCGGGTTAAACACGGGATAAAATCGGCTCACGATCATTTCCCCTATCCAATCATTTTCCGTTAAAAACTCAACCCCGTAATCGCGCGTTGGCGGACCGCCGCGGGGCTCTGGGCGCGATCACGGCGGGGTTTGCACGCGGTAAAATCGCCGCGATTCCGTGGCGGCGACCGAATCGATCACGGTGATGTCCCCCATCACGCCGGGAACATCGTTCGTCAAAGTCCGCCAGGTATCCCCCGCCAAATCATCCGACCACAAAATCCGGTACCACCCCAGCGGGGCGGAGGGAAACGACAATCGAAGGGTTTGGTTCGTGCGAGCGATAACCAGCGGCCCCGGAGTAGCCAGCGCGTCGCGGATAGCTTGCAACAACGGATGCCGCCGGCCGCCGGGGTTGGCGGCCTGATACCCCTGGGACAGTTCCCACATCATCACTCCACCCAACTGGTGATTGCGCGCATAACTCACTTTGGCCTGGCAGGCATGCTCATCGTCATAGGAAAGAAAAAGGTCATTGGTAGCGTTCGCGTTGGTGATGCTCAAGTAAGCCGCCTGGGCGGCGGCGTCCCAATGGTATCGCTCCGCCGCGTAATAACTGGCCATGATTTGGTAATAAGCCGAAGCGGTGGCGGTGGGAGCTCTCTTCCAGGTTTGCCGGGGCAAGCATATCCCCCCCGTGGCAGTCCCCGTGCCGTGGGTCCAGATCATGCCATAAAACGCCATGCCAAGAGCCAGCTTTTCCGGTTTCACCCCCGCGGCGATGAAACCTTGAACGATGCCATCGGACGAAGGGACCAAGCCGCCGGTGCTGGGAAAGCGATAGCCGCCATCGAAAATTGGGGCGTTAAACCACGTAACCCAGCCGGGCCACGGCCCCGCTAAATCATAGGTCATCAAGTTGATTTGATCGAATTGGCCCTGCAGCGCGGAAAAAAGCTCCGGTTCCGAAGCCGTGGCCACCGTCAGGAGTAATTGCGGGTCCAATCGATTCAAAGCGTCGCGCAACGCTCCCACTAGATTGCCAAACTGTTCATGGTCGCTCTCAACCAGCGGCTCCCAATCCAAATCCACCCCATCGTATCCATGGGCGGATAGGAAGTCCGCAAGGCGCTGGACAAACCCCGTCAAGTTCGCGCGGGTGGTGGCCCCTTGAAACCCCGCCTGGCTCCCCGCCCCGCCGACGCATATCAACGCCTTGCGCCCCGCCCGATGCGCCTGGGCGATCAAATCCGCCATATACCCCGGCGTTAAACCATTGATGGCGGCATCCAACGTGCCATCCCCATTGGGCATCACCGAGAAGTGAATAACATGTGTGATCGCCTGAAAATCAATCTGGGACGCCGGCAAGTAGCTTTGGTGATAGCCTGGGAAATACCCAGTCCGCCAAAGTTCCGCCCGCGCCGTCGGGCTAGCGAGTTCCAACCAGCAAGCCCCCAGCATAGCCAAGCCACTTCCGTACCATCGGCGCAATCCGAAACTCATAGGCGAAGCGTACCAGCAACCCGAGTAACCGACAGTAATTACTGGGTTAAATCCGCGTTATCCACTCATTCTTGCTTTCTTTTTTTATGAGATATGCGATTATACTTAAGAACCCACATTTATTAAATAAGCAGGAGGAATTTATATGAGGAAAACCTTAGGTTTCCGCCCAAACGGGCTGGCACTTTGGGCCGGTATATTGATGGCCTGTAGCGCCCCATCTCTTTTAGCGCAAGAGGATTATGTTATCGACAACTTCGATAATGCCGACGAGGCATCCGCCTGGAGTAGTTGGTGGGGCAGCGCGGAACAAATTTACGAATTCGATGCCGCGACCGATGCGGAGGCGAATAGCAACTCCGGGGCGTTAAAAGCAACCATCGGCTTTGACCTGGCGACCTACGCCGGCGACAACCAATTCGCCGCGCGCCGGGATTTTCCAGATAGCGCGGTCCTCGACGGGACCAAGTACACCAATTTGGTATTCGACATCCACGTCGATCCCAGCTCGCCTTTAAATACCAGCGGCGACTTTGGCACGCTCGAATTCGGGGTACGGGACACTTCGTGGGCCACCATCCAACTGGGGTCTAAAACCCTCACCACGAGCGCCACCAACGGCTGGACTCATATTTCGGCAAGTATTGACCCCACCGCCAAGAATATCGACCTCATGGCCGGAATATTCCTTAAAATATG
>DBTJ01000092.1:6162-8093 GCA_002306985.1 Verrucomicrobia bacterium UBA1319 | reverse complement strand
CCGCGCATGACTTCGCCGGGACTCTCGCCATCTTCGATCACCCGCCTAACCGCCTGGATGCGGATGTGTTCGAGTGTGTTGTGATCGAGCGTGCGGCCGTCAATGATTGCCATGAACCAGACCCTACCAAGCCTTGAGTATGTAATCTATACTAATGACTGATCAGTAAGCTGTAGCCATTTTAATGAAATCCTAAAACCACCTTCAACCCCTGTGGTTATTGGAGATCCCTTGTTTTGAGGTGGGGTAAAGTGCGTTTAGACCGGGTAAGGGAAGATTTGATAAGACCCGAATTGTAGGTTTAGTATGACTGAATGAAACGAGCCCTATTTTCCCTTGCCGCCGTCTGGCTACCATTGGCATTCTGTTTAAACGTAGCCGCCGCTCAGGAGAATCTGGTATTTGCCTGCGCGACCAACAACGACTTGTTTAAAGTCGTCTGCGCCCGGCAGGCCTGCCCACGCTACGAGACTCCGTCCGAAGCGGTCCATGCCGCCGCCAACGGCGCGGGGGTGCTGATTCTGGCCGATCAATATCCCGAGAAAACCACCGTTCTCACCCCTGAAGCATGGGACGAAGCGGCGCGCAAGCAGCTTCGAATTTACCTCGAATATCCTGAGACACTGCCAGGATGCGAAATAGGCAAACCACAGCAAGACCCGCTCATGCGCGGGGTGGTGGTCTCGGATTTTTTTGGCGGCGAATTGCCACCCCTGCGGATTGTCACTATCAATGGTTGCCGTTTCGTTCCCGCTAAAGCTGAACGTTCGCACCTGGTACTGGCCAAGGTGGCGGGGGTCAATACCGCAGTCTTCGGGTTAAAGGATACCCCCACAACACCCTTGCTTTTCGAAACGGGCAATCGCCTGGTCGCCACGACCCAATTGAGCCGGTTCATCGCCGGCCGTTATATGCCCGAGGAAGCTTGGCGGAACATTTGGCAAAAAATCCTCGGTTGGCTGCGCCAGGATTCGCCTCCGCTTTCCCTCCAATGGACCGCCACGGTGCGGCCTAGTTTTGGCCGCCAAGAACCCTTGCCAGCCGATGTGGAAGCGCGCGCGTTGCGGCGGTCGGCCGACTGGATAATTCGCAGCCGAATACTGCGGCATGCGCAATGGCCGCAAGCGGCGCTAGACTGGGCGGTGAAATATAATACGGTTCGCGATATGCCAGCGCCGGACTGGCCGGCGGGCGATGGCTCATGGGGACTCCTTGAAGGGTTCAGTTCCACGATCCGCGCCGACGGCAGCCAGCCCATGCGGTACGCCGTGCGCAACGATTGCCTATGTGAAACCGCCATGCTCCTGGCATTTCACGCCACCGCCGGAGCCCGACCGTCCGATGGTCTGATCGCCTCCAACCTGCTGCACTACCTTTTTACAAATTCCGGGCTCGCCGCCGGCCCTCGGGAGGAACCCAAGAATCCCGCGTATGGATTGATCGGCTGGGCGTTGGACTCCCCGAATAATTATTGGGGTGATGACAATGGGCGCGCGCTGCTGGGCCTGCTGGCCGTCTCCGCCCTGCAAACGAACGCGCAATGGCCGGATCGCGTGGCGCGCAATCTGATCGCCAATTTGCGGCTTTCGGGCCCCAACGGGCACCGCCCACGCTGCCTGACGCAAGCAGATCTCGACCAGCAAGGGTGGAAGCATTATTGGCAGCTGAAAATCGAGGAGAACACCCCGCATATGACGGCGTGGTTGTGGCCCGGTTTTTTGTGGGCTTACGAGAAAACCCGTTTGGAACCTTTTCTGGCCCGATCCGAAGCCGGTTGCCGCACGTTGATGACGGCTTATCCCAACTGGGATTATGTCAATGGCAGTGGCACGATCGAACTGGCCCGGGCGCTCCTACCCCTGGCATGGCTGGTGCGGGTGCGGGATACACCTGAACACCGGCAATGGCTGCGCCACCTCGCCGGCGACCTG
>DBTJ01000092.1:5537-5916 GCA_002306985.1 Verrucomicrobia bacterium UBA1319 | reverse complement strand
CGCGCCACCTCGCCGGCGACCTGATCGCGTTGCAAGACGAAAGTGGTGCGCTTCGCGAAAGCTTGCGTGCCGGCCAGGGCCCCTATCGCAACGGCATCCCACAATCCAACGCTGACTATGGCACCCGCGAGACCAGCCTGATTCAAGAGGACAGTGACACGGTCGCCGACCTACTCTATACGTGCAATTTCGCCTTTATCGGCCTGCACGAAGCCGCAGCCGCCACGGGAGATCGATTTTATGCCGAAGCCGAGGAGAAACTGGCCCAATTCCTCTGCCGGATCCAAATCCGTTCCGAAACGCATCCCGAATTGGACGGTGCCTGGTATCGCGCCTTCAACTTTGGCGATTGGCAGTATTGGGCCAGCAACGCCGATTG
>DBTJ01000092.1:4950-5274 GCA_002306985.1 Verrucomicrobia bacterium UBA1319 | reverse complement strand
ATTGGGAATGGGGCCCCTGGTGTACGGAAACCGGCTGGACCCAGCCATGGATTGCCAGCACCTTCGCCCTGCGCCAAATGAAGACCTCGCTTTGGACTGTGGCCTTGAAATCGCCGCTCAGCGCCCATTTTACTTCATGGTATCGAGAAATGATCCCCGATCAAAACTAGCGCAACCGAAAGTGGAAAGGTCCCTCCGGAGCAAGCGTTCCCCCGATTAAACAGCTTTGAAATCCAGGCTTGCCAAATAACGGCAGACCATTAAATTATCCGCCAAGAGTGCGCGGTTAGCTCAGTGGCAGAGCACTACCTTGACACGGTAGGG
>DBTJ01000092.1:476-4711 GCA_002306985.1 Verrucomicrobia bacterium UBA1319 | reverse complement strand
AGAGCACTACCTTGACACGGTAGGGGTCACAGGTTCAAACCCTGTATCGCGCACCATTTTCATTCAGCCCACTATTCCGTTCCCCAAATTGAGTTTTTCATCGGCGCCATTTCGCGCGCCCAAACATCCTCTTTGAGCACAAAAAAACCGGCGGTTTAGCGCCGGTTTTTCGCGTGTTAAAAAAGGGGTTTACTTGGCTGCGGGCGCGTTGGTGGCCGCCGGAGCGTTGGTCGTAACCGTCACCGACATATTTCCCGCCGGCTTGGCGCTAGGAGCATTGGTGCCCTCGACTTTGACACTGCCATCCTGACGGAGCTCCACGTTCAAATTGAAATTGCTCTGGCCCGCAGGCTGGGTGAATCCCTTTTGCATACGTTCGGCGCCTTTCACGGACGTCGTGCCATAAAGTCCGCGACGAATCCATTCCAACCGGCGCGCAATGGACATCTCATCCCGCAGTTTGCGCACTTGCTCACGCAACAAAGCCAGGTTGTTGAATTGACGCTCCAATTCCGCTTTTTCCGCCTGCAAGCGTTTGAGTTCCTTGATCAAGAAAGTGCGATCCCCTTCCGAAACGCGCAACTTACGCTCCGTGTCGTCGATCTGCTTTTCCAAGCCGGTGATGGAAGAGTTCAACTCGGTCATCCGTTTGGTCAAATCATCCCGCTGGGTCTCCAATTCGCTAATTTTAGCGTCGCGTTTGTCGAGTTCCGCCTTCGCGGTTTGGGCGGCGGATTTGGCTTCGGCTTCGGTTTTGGCTAATTTTGAGGATAAATTTATAACTTCATTGGACTTGACTATGACTTCCTCCACAAGATTAGTAACCGTACTCCCCAGACTGACATTAACTTTCTGGGCTTCAGCAAGTTGAGCGCTGGCAAGCGACCAATTGTTGGATAGGTCCACCCGCCGTTTTTCCTCTACTTTTCGTTCTTCCTGGTATTTATGATTTGCGAAAAATAGCCCAACGCCAAGCGCTACGCAAAGGATCGCCAGTAAAATGATGAGAGGTTTAGTTGCTTTCATGGTATCAAAGGATGAGCGAGGCCCTGAAAATTGGCAAGCTCATATCCGCGAAATATCGCAATCTTGCATTCATCCCCATTCCGGTTAAATTTTTCTTAACCGGGGTTTGCCGTGTTATTACGTCGAGCCCGGGCCGATTGAAAATGAAACTACCAAGCGAAGTGCCAGTCATGACCCTTCCGAACGCGATTCTGTTTCCAGGCGCAATGCTGCCGCTGTATATTTACGAAAAACGATATCAGCGCATGCTCTCGGATGCATTGCATTCCCATCGCATGTTCGCGGTCGCCATGCAAAAATCTGGATGCAAGCGAGAGATCCCCTCGCAAGTCGCCGGCTTGGGACTCATTCGGGTAGCCGTCACCCGGCCCGATGCCACCTCTTACGTCATCGTTCAAGGTTTGGCTCGTGTCGCCTTGAAAACCGTGGTTCGACATCGTCCCTACCGATTGCAGCGCATGCACCCCATGGAGAATGACGAGGACCCGGCGCCGCCTTTGGCCCCGCTCACGCGCAAGCTGCGCACTTTGGTGGTGCGGCGCATCGAACAAGGTTTAAATTTTCCCGAAGCCGCCAAACCCCTCGTCAAGGACCTCGATTCCGAGCAATGGAACAGCATGACCAGCCAGTCGATGCAGCACTTCGTACAGTACCTCGACCAACTGGAAGACGCGGGACAAATCGCCGACTTGGTCACCTGCACCCTGCTCCCCAACCCGCAACAACGCCAAACCGTGCTCGAAACGGTCAAAGTGGAACATCGCCTCATGCAGGTGATCCGCTTCTTAAAATCGGAAATCCAGCATAAAAGGAAGCAGCCATGACGGCACCCAATCGGCCCTCCGCCTCCGGATCATCCTCCGAATCGCGCGATTATCGCTCCGCTTTGTTCGCCAGCCTGATCCTCCAGCAAACCAACATGGGACTAACCCTCCTGGGCAAATCGCCCCACCCGGAAACCGGCACGAAAATGGTCGACCTGGATTCCGCCAAGCTGATCATCGACCAATTGGAAATGCTCGCCGCGAAAACTCGCGGAAATTTGGATCCCCGCGAGGAACAACTTCTCAACGATAGTTTGGCAGGCTTGCGCATGGCCTATGTCGAAGCAGCGGGCGCGACCTCCCAAACGCACTAGGGAAAAAAACGGGCGCCTAAAAGGCGCCCAGTCGTGAAAACGGATTGAGGTTCTAGGGGTTATTGCCGATAGAACACGAACAACTGGCCCATGGCCGTAAAGGTAATGGTATCCAACTCCACATGCACGTCGGCCGTCTCCTCTTTTCCGGACGCATCCCGCATTGTAAATTGGTAATTCTCGCCTTCCCCATCCCAGGAGCCTTGCAATAGCTTGGTTTCCATCTTATCCAGCGGGGAAACGGGTTTAACGGGTTTCGCTTCGCCTTCCTCGCCTTCAGCGGGGGCTGCATCTTGAGGTTGAGCCTTTTGTGAAGCGGGCGCCAACCCATACCGGCGGCGCATTTGCGCGGACATCCCGCTCATATTCCCCAATCCTTGCCGGGGCTCGCCTGGGGCAACCGCACCTGGGTTGGCGGCTCCGCGGATAGTGGTAGTGGCGTTCTCCTTGGGCACGGAAACCTTCTGCAGGTCCAAAAAGGACCCCCTCATCGCCAGCGCGAATTTATTATCGGTGGTAACCTTTAATTTGGTGTTGGACGCAATCATCGACGCCAAGCTGCGAATCGCCGTCAATTCAGCCGGAGTAAGATCCGTGCGAACTTTGCGAATCGCGCTCACCATCGGATCCGGGTCCATCTCCCAACGGCCGAGGATTTTTAACGGGTCATACTTCGCGGTTTTGCCCTTATCCAGAAAACTTCTAAAATCGTTCAGATCCAACTTGTTCAGTTCCGCGATAATCTCCGGATTATTGACAATGCCCATCAGCCGGCCATTACCGATCAACTCAACCAAACTGGCTTTGCCGGAAACGGCATCCATAAATTCCTTGTCCCCAGCCATATCAGCGAATTCCTGACGCTCACCAAAACTGAGGAACGGCGGGTATTCCGCCAGCCGATCACGAATGCCGGGCAAGTTGTGATAGAGTAGCCCCAAAATATCGGCCACCGGGTAAAATTTCTTGGGCATGGGATCCCAAGCCGCGCCCACGCGATCCAATCCGGTGGACGGCAGATCCTGCCGCGCTTTATTGATAAACGACAGCCAAAACGGTTCGCCCTCTTCCTTGGAAACCTGCACGCTCAGATAGCCGGGACCATAAATCGCGGCGCTGAAAAAACCGAGCGTCAACACCGCGCTCACTACGCTAACGCAGGCGCCCAAACGACGATTCATGCGCAACCAGCGATTAAAACCAATGTCATCCGTGGCGAATTTAAAATGTTTGGCCACCGGGTAATGCGCGGCGAAACTCAACCCTAAAAAGATCAAAGCCACCAGCCCGAAAACCGCTACGGGAGGCCAAATCCACAGCCAGACCGTGTTAGTAACTCCGCAGGTAACGAACAGCGGCCGGAGCGACGGTCCCAGGGGTAGAGCCAAAACCCCTCCCATCAGCACCCCCAAGAAGACCAAGATAGAACGAATGGCCCCTAGGAAATATCCCACCAATCCGAACACACCAATGAGCAAAATTGCTATTATCCAAATCGTCATGCCGACACTTTAAGCATGAAGCGGACCAAAATCACGCATAAAATCATCGGCGTATAAAACCAAGTAATCGTAAAGTGGGGGATGCCTTCGGCTGGCGATATCTACCGCGCATGGTTCCGGGTGCTCCGGCTGGTTGCTCACTTCTGGTTCGCGCCGCCCCGCTTGTGGCGACGACTTTACTTGAAAACACGTTCGCATTTCTTTCTCTTCCAATCTTCTTTTCATGAGGACTCCTTTCCTCGACCGAGCTACTTCCATGTGGTACACTCCGCCAAACTCCTCCAATTGGTTATCGACGAACGCTGGGAATAGTTAAATCGAAGCCCGAGAAAAAGCCTCCCAGACCAAGCCTAAAATCTTACGCGCCACCCCGTCTTGCCTGCGTCCGGCAAACCTTTTGCGTCCTAAGGAGCGTGAAAAACACGCGGTCACACACCTTAGACGCCAAAACCGTGAAGATGAAAAACCGGCGAAAAAAGGTTGAATTCCAACCTTATCTCCGTAGGATTAGCCCCACGGTATCACTTCGATGCCGTCAATTAGGTCGGGGCGTAGCGTAGCTTGGTAGC
>DBTJ01000092.1:0-184 GCA_002306985.1 Verrucomicrobia bacterium UBA1319 | reverse complement strand
GGTCGTGAGTTCAAATCTCACCGCCCCGACCATTTTTTCCTCTTCTTGTTTCATACCAACAACTTACAAGGGTCGGCTTTCGCCCTTGACGGTATCCGTTTTCCCATTAGTACTAGCCACCGTCCTAGCGCTTAGTTGCATAGATTAACGATAGCATTGCGGCGTTGAGCTCCTTTTACCTCGC
>DBTJ01000057.1:2488-5991 GCA_002306985.1 Verrucomicrobia bacterium UBA1319 | reverse complement strand
CGTTGATTTTCCCCTCGAGTTTTTTGTCCACTCCCGAGGTACGGCAAATAAACCGAACACTGGCCATGCCATAGCCCCAACGGTTCAGTGAATCATGCGCCGCCGCCAGCACTTCGGGATGCTGCGCCAAGCCGAGGTAATTATTCGCGCAAAGATTCAACACGGAAGCGCCGTCGGCCACACGAATAGTGGCGCCCTGCGGCGTCATAATGACCCGCTCATTCTTGTAAGTGCCGGCCGCGCGAATACTATTGATTTGAGTTTGGAGATGGCTCAGGAATGGTTTCATATAAAAATAGGGGGGGCGGGACGGCGGAATCATGGCGGCGTGATAACGACCCAAGTCCGGCCTCGAGCCGGGATGTCGACCGTGATTTCCGCGGTTTCGCCGCGATTGATGGTTAATTTGCGGCGGGTGCGACCTTCGATGGAGGCCCCCGCTTTTTGGGTCAATCCGGTGTAATGCATCGGCAACTGAATCCGGCGCTGGATGGGCTGTCCCAGCGGATTGTAGAATACCGCCAGGGCGCGTTCGGGCAATTGGGCATTGACGTGCATCCAGCCGTCCCAATCGTTACCATCGGGCCGGCGCAAATGCAGGAGGTCCGAGTCCAGGATGGCCCGGTGCCCCCGGTAAAAATCCACCCAGCGTTTGACGACGGCGCGCGTTTCAGGCGCATCGTAAAGCCGGGGCCCCCGGTAGCAGGCCATCACCCCGCCGCCAAACAAATTGGCCAGCCGAGTCTCGTAATGCTCCAGATGCTCGCGCAATGGCTCGATCGTCGCGGCCGCGCCTCCGCCTTGATACTCGACCAGCGGCACAAACATCCAGCCCATGGAAGGAGTTTTCTCCCAGGTGCCATCGAAAATATTCTGCCGCTCGATGATCTCCTGCTGGTCGCGCGGCAAGGACCAATTTTCCTCCCGGTAACCCATGCCGCATTTGCTGGACCCGGACAAGAAGTACCAATCCGGCACATTCAAGTATATGCCACGCGCCCGGCACCATTGATAAAAGGTGGTGATTTCCTGCCATTGGGCCCATTGGGAATCCGCCAAGCCGCGATGGCCCGGGTGTTGGGTGGAGGCGCAAAGATCGCCGGGATAGGAGCCGTCATGCTCCAGCACACCGCAACCGGTGGTTTCGAAAAAACGGTAGAGCTTGTCAAAATACTCCCGGCCCCAACGGCTCTCCAGGCAAGGCGAGTTACCAAACCGCGCATTCCCGGGCTTCCCGGTCTTGGGATTGATGGCGTCGTTATCCGCGTTAATGCTCCGGCTGGCGAGCAGTGAATAGCCGCCTAAAACAATGCCCTTCCCGCGCGCGTAATCCGCCAACTCCTTGATCTGCTCCAGGTTTTCAGGCTGGGGATTTTCCAGGTCCGCTCCGCTGCCAAAGGTCATGATCACCATTTCAAAGCCGAGCTCCGCGCATTGATCCACGGCGAGGCGGACGGCTTCCGGCTTGGAATCGCGCACGTGCATGAGGATCGGACATTCCTGGCCCCACGGCGCCAGCGCGCGATACGCTTTGCGCAACGCCAGCCCGCGCCGTTCGCGCTCGGTGGTGTCCTGCAGCAATTCAAAGACGCGGAAAGATTCAAAGGTCGCGCCCGGAGCCAGCACCGCCTCCGGCCCCACCGGGGGCGCGCATTCCAGCAAACAGGGCGTTTGGCGCGGATAATGAATCTGGGAGGTGTACCACGGATCGACATTCCAAGCCACCGCCGGACCATCCGCGCGCAAGTTCATGTTGCCGCCAAAAGCATAATCGCTAAACACATCGAGCCCGCGATAGGCGCTTTGGAAGTTCGCCGCCGAACCATCCACAATGCTCTCCGGTTCGACCACCGCCAAGCGCTCCGCGATGAAGGCGTTAACCGTCACCGGGACCGTTGACCCGTTTTGGATGGTGAGCCATTTGGCCATCATCGGGAGGCCGTCATACAATTCGTAGTGGACTTGAATCGTCACATTGCTGGCGGCGCAACCCGCGGGCGGCTCATATTTAAAAGCCAGGCTCACGCCAGCGGGTGGCCACGCGGGTTTCGTGCTCAGCCATTCCTGGCGCGGCCGCCAATCGAAACGCGCGACGGTTTTCCCTTCGGCCACGGAAACACAATGCCAGGCTTGGGTGTCCGCTTTCATGGTATCCAGCCATTCGGCTTTAAGAAAATTATGGACGGGCTGGCCAGTCAACCCTCCAAGGCGGTATTCCTGACCGTTGAGTTTGACCACCGCCTCCGCCCGCACCGATCGCAGCAAGGCCTGCCCGGACACTAAATTATCCAGGCGCACGGTGGCCGCGCCAGGCTGGAGCCGGATAACCCGCCGCACCAAACCATTGTTTAATTCGATTTCCCGTCCGTCGGCGCGCCGCTCGACCTTGGCCTTATAGGGAGTTGGATCCACCTGCCAATCGGGAAGACCCGCCCGCGCGGGAACCGGCCATAACGCGGCCAAAACCACGAAAAAGGCCGCTAAGGAAACGACGCCCGCACCAGCCGGCCAAAGTAAAGGAAGCCGAGTCTGGGCGGGTGAACGGAATACATGGATGGACTGGCGGAGATCAAAGTCCATGACTGTCAACAATTGGTCGCATATTTTCATGACGGCATTATTTCATCGTTTGCCAGCGTTGTCGTTAAAGAAATAAGTCCGCGTCCACCCCCCCGCGCTCGAGCGCGCCAAGGATGGCTCGCACCGGTTAACAAAACGCTCGTTCAAACCGATCTCCGCCGCCTTCAACCGCGGTTAGCGCCACTGTAAAACCACTTTGCCGGAATTCCCCGAAAGCATCGCCTGAAACCCTTTTTCAAACTCCGTATAATGAAACCGGTGGGTAATCACCGACTTGATGTCAAGGCCACTCTCCAGCATGACGGACATTTTGTACCAAGTTTCATACATCTCGCGTCCATAAATCCCTTTGATAGTCAACATGTTGAATATGACTTTTTGCCAATCTATCGTCATCCCGGCGGGCGGAATTCCCAGCATGGCAATCTTACCGCCATGGCACATATTGTTAACTAATTGCTGCACGGCCGCCGGATTGCCGGACATTTCCAACCCAACGTCAAACCCTTCCTTCATGCCCAGCTTTCTCTGCACTTCCTCCAGCGTTCCCTGCCGGATATTCAAAGCTACGGTTACCCCCATCTTGCGGGCTAAATCCAGTCGGTATTCATTCACGTCGGTAATCACCACAAAGCGCGCCCCGGCGTGCTTGGCCACAGCCGCCGCCATGATGCCAATGGGGCCGGCGCCCGTAACGAGCACATCTTCACCCAACACGGGATGACTTAGCGCAGTATGCACCGCATTGCCAAACGGATCGAAAATGGAGGCGACATCTCGGTCGATATCGTCCCGATGATGCCATACATTGGTCATGGGCACCGAAATATACTCGGCAAACGCCCCCGTGCGGTTCACCCCGATACCTTGGGTATCGCGACATAAATGACGCCGGCCCGCCAGGCAGTTGCGGCAGCGGCCGC
>DBTJ01000057.1:0-2262 GCA_002306985.1 Verrucomicrobia bacterium UBA1319 | reverse complement strand
CCAGGCAGTTGCGGCAGCGGCCGCAAACCACATGTCCCTCGGCGCTAACCGTTTCGCCCGGATGAAACCCCTTCACGTTGGAACCGACTTGAAGTACGTCGCCCACGAACTCATGCCCGACCACCATGGGCACGGGAATCGTTTTCTGCGCCCACTCGTCCCATTGGTAAATGTGCAAATCCGTGCCGCAAATGCCCGTGCGATCCACCCGGATCAAGACATCGTTAATGCCAATTTCGGGCTCGGGAACATCCTGCAGCCAAAGTCCCCGTTGGCGTTCTTTTTTTACCAGTGCTTTCATAATTCGTTTGAGTTTCCGGGCTTCACTTCGCCATTGCAAAAACCGCTAAGCAGCGGCATACTTCCAACATGGTGGAAGTGTTTCCGATATAGTACACCCCATGTTCCAGTATGCAAGAAATATTTCCAATATATCGTACATGAATGCGAAATCGCAAACTGCCGAAGAGAAACCGGCCGAGGCTATCAGCCGCCATTTAGGGGGGCGCGTGAAGCAATTGCGCGCGGAGCGGCAATGGTCGCTGGAAGTGCTGGCCAACGCTAGCGGCGTGAGCCGCTCGATGTTGAGTCAGATCGAGCGCGAACAAGCCAACCCAACCTTGGCCGTGACTTTGCGCATCGCGCGAGCTTTCGGGATGGGGCTGGGCGAGTTGCTACAAATGCCGGAGGCCACCTCCTCGGTGACCGTTATTCGCGCCAATGACCACGCGTATCATTACCGTTCGGACAAGGATTACCGCATTCGCACGCTTTCGCCGCTGAACCTGGAAAAGGACGTGGAGTTTTACGAAGTCCAGCTCCAAGCGGGCGGAGCGTTGCGCAGCGCCCCGCATTTCGAAGGGACGCGAGAATTTCTCACCGTGCAAAAGGGCGAGGCTAAAATCGAGTCCGGGGCGGACACCGAAGAATTGCGCCCGGGCGACAGCGCCAGCTACCGAGCCGATGTGCCACATGCCATCATCAATACCGGAAAAACCGAAGCCATCGTGTTTTTAGTGGTGATTTATCGGTAGCCTAGGCATGGCAAACGTAGCCACCCCCCCCAACATCCGACAGTCAATACCTCGGTGTTCATATAGCAAGGCTGCGCGATTCCACATAGTGGGAAGCTTGGCGGTCATCCGGTGAACCACCTCGTTCCCCCCCACTCCGCATCGTTAAACGCGAAAACTTCTTGCTGCATATTCCGGCGGAACCGGCTAAGGATATTCCTTAACGGAAGCGATCGTCGCGATGACCTATGGAACGGTGGCGAACATTTCAACCCGAGCTAATGCCAGGCCTGAAGACTTTTCTGATCTTGGGCCGGGTGACGCGTTTGCCCACGATCTGGTCCAACTGTCTGGCGGGTTGGCTATTGAGCGGCGGGGGTAACCCCATCGATTTGCTGCTACTTTGCGGGGGCGCGTCGTGTTTTTACCTGGGGGGGGTGTTTTTGAACGACGCTTGCGACGCCAATTTCGACCGCAATCAAAAGCGAGATCGGCCAATCCCCGCGGGAGACATCGAATTACCCACGGTTCTGATGATGAGTGTCGGCTGGTTCCTGGTGGGATTGCTATTATTGGTATCCTTAGGAAAAGGGCCGGCCATCATGGCGGTGCTTCTGCTGGCCAACATCGTTCTCTTTAACGCCTGCCATCACATCTTTCCGCTTTCGCCTGTCCTCATGGCTGCCTGCCGTTTTCTGCTGTATTTGATGGCTGGAACCGTGGCGGCCGAGGGCCTCAACGGTTTGACCATTTGGAGCGGCTTGGCTTTAGGCGCGTATGTTACCGGGGTAAGTTATCTTTCCCGCAAGGAGGCGGCGCCCCAATTACTGCGCCATTGGATCTGCGCCTTGCTCGCCATCCCAATCGTCTTGGCCATGATAGCCAACGGGCCCGGATTTCGCGGTATCGCCAGTTTGATCAGCCTTGGCCTGGCGGCCTGGATTTTATGGTGTTTGCGCTACACCTACGTCATTGAACATCGCAACATTGGCCACACGGTCGAAGGCTTATGGGCGGGCATCGTCTTGGTGGACATGCTCGCCGTAGCTGGGAGCTCTTACCTCGCCATCGTCTTCCTCCTTTGGTTCGTGGCCACGCTTCTATTTCAACGGGTGGCGCCCGCGGCGTGACGCCCTTTCCGGATGCGCGCCCGCGCTTTGTTCGCTTGGCCGATGACTTGTGTAGTGTCTCGCAATTAGCTGGAGTTTTGTTGCGTCGCTTTTGACCTGGGGCAAGGCGCGAGGAAGGG
>DBTJ01000085.1:83982-84285 GCA_002306985.1 Verrucomicrobia bacterium UBA1319 | reverse complement strand
AAACTAGCCGAGATCCGGCGGGCGGAGCCTGGATTCTACGCTGGCTTATGGCGCTCGGCGTTTGTAGCATCGGCCGCGAATGAGCCCTTTGCTCATGGGTTGCCATGTCGCGCGCTGTCAAACCTTCCGGGCTCCGCTGGGGAGGCCCGCGCTTGAACCGCTGGGTCCGGCCGGGGATGCTTTGGCTGGTCCTGGCGGCGGCCTTGCTGGGTTGGGTCGGCCACTTGCGGCTGGCGCCGCGCATCCGGCTGGGTTTCGAGGTCCGGATTGACGGCCAGCCCGCCCGGGGAGCTTGCGGCGCGG
>DBTJ01000085.1:50478-83754 GCA_002306985.1 Verrucomicrobia bacterium UBA1319 | reverse complement strand
GGGATTGACGGCCAGCCCGCCCGGGAAGCTTGCGTCGCGGCGTTGGGGGGGGAACTAGTGACTTCAGGCGCTCGCGCGCCTTTTGGCTGGCACCGTTTTTCGGTTCGCGCGCCGGATGTCGCGGCCTATCAGCGCGCGTTTTTCGTGGGGTACGGCACGAATAACCTGGGGATCATCGACCTCGCGCGGAATCGGGGGGCGTTGAGTTTGGCGGTCGAGCCGGCGGCCGCGACGCTCCGCTTGGAAGGGCCCTATTTTAAAACGGTGTTAACAAACTCGACCGGTTTCACCAATACCCTTCCCGTCGGCGCTTATCGCGGCCAGGCGGTGTTTGAGCATTGGACCCAACCTTTCAATTTTCGGGTGGAAAGCAATCGCAATTGCATCCTGGCCCTGCAACCCGCGTTGAGCGCGCTAAACCTGGTTAGCGACCCGCCGGGAGCGCGGTTTACCCTCTTGGATATGGATCGCGCCCGGCCGGTAGCCGAAGGCAAAACGCCCCGTTTTATCAATGCCCTGCCGGCGGGCCGGTATCATGCCAGGCTATGGCGGGGGGATTATTTAAAAGAAACGAATTACACCCTGGCGCGCGGCGCGACCCAGGCGCTGGCGGTTCCCTTTGAATATGGCCAAATCGCGTTTGCTTCCACGCCAGCGGATGCGCTGATCTATAGCAACGACACCGAGGTGGGGCGCACGCCGGCAACGTTTCGCGACCTCAAACCGGGGCGCTATCATTACCTGATCGCCCACCCGGGCTATTACCCGGTCGAATACGCGGTGGATCTTTTGGGTGAAACCAACCTCAGTTTTTCCACCAACTTGATGAACATCCTCCATGCCCGGTCGATGGCCAACGCCCGCGAAGCCGCGCGGCTCGAGCCGCCGGATTACGAGCTGGCGATCGGCAATTTGAAAAACGCGTTGAAAGCGCTGCCGGGGGATTCCGAGGCCGCGACTTTGCTGGCAAAATACGAGACGATCCTGCGGTTGGAAGCGCGGCGGGGGGGCGATCTTCGGGAAATCGCGGAAGCGGAGGCGCGCCGCCGCCATCCCAAGGCGTATTTTCAAAAACTCGCCGACCGGCGGCCTTACGCGGAACTCTTCGACACGCAAACCCTGCGCTTTCAAACCAAACTCGCTCGGGTTCATTCCGCGGTGCTCAGCGCGCTGGCGGCGGATGCCCATTGGGAGGTGTTGCTCGATTTGCGGCCGGACACGAACACCTGCCATATCGAAGCCCGCTGCCAGAGCTTGAAACTCGGCCAGCGCAACCTGGTGGTGGTGGCGGGGCAGGTTAGCGACACCGAGGTCGAGCTCGATTTCAAGTTGTGGGAACTGGCCTTGAAAATCGACTCCGATGGCGCCTTGGCGCGCGAGCTTACGGATGCGAATCTTGTGCCCGTGCATCGCGATTATCTCAAAACCAGCCATCCCGAGCTCATCGATAAACGGCGCCAAACGGGGATTGCGGATTTCAAATCTCGCCTGGTGAATGCCTTGCGGTGAGCGGGGCGCGGAAATGAAAATACCCAGAGCACTCGCCCTGGGTAAATATCCGCCAGCCTGACGTCGCCCCCATTTTTCAAACCGGACTTAATCAGTTCAGCCGGAGGCGGTTAATATTTCTTGATCCGGATGTTTTTGAACTGGGCCATCATGGGCGGACCGGCGTGGACTTGCAGGGCCAGGATGCCCGAGGAAGCCCGTTTCTCGGCTTGGTCGTCGGTGACCATCACGGTCACGCGGCCGTTGACGACATGGGTCAATTGGTTGCCGCGGGCGATGATGATGTATTCGTTCCAATCGTTTTTCTTGATGCCCGCTTCGATGCCGGCGGAGTCGCCGCAGGCGCCAATCACGCGCAATTTGCCATCCGGCTCGATGTTCACGCATTGGCCGCGCTGGGCGATGATGCCCCGGCCGCGTTCCTCATAGAGGATGCCCGTGTAATTGGCCCCGGCTTCCATGTCGGCTTGGTAGCCGCCCACGCCCCAGTTGGCCGGATCGGCCAGTTTGCTGCGGTATTGGACGCCCGAGTTGGCGAAATTATTGGTGTCGCCCGGCGTGAGTTTGAAGGACAGGCGCAATTCGAAATCCTCGACCGTGCCGCCTTTCCAAACGAGGAAAGTGTTGCCTTTGAGCGGTTTATCCTTGGAGGTCTGACCGGTGATGGCGCCGTCTTTCACGGACCATAATTCCGCCGAGCCGTCCCAACCGGTGAGATCGGTGCCGTTAAACAGGCTGGTGAACCCGGCTTCCACCTCGGCCGCCCAGGCGGTGGTGGTGGTTAACAGGGAACCGAGGGCCAGCAGGCTCAAGTATTTGCGGACGCGTGTGATGATGGTGTTTTTCATAGTTATATCCAAACCGAAAAAGGGCCAGCGGACAAGTGCCATTTGCCGGTGATTCTTCGATTAAGCCACCGATTCAGACGCAAGGGAAGCAAAACTCATTCAGCATCGCGAAGGAAGCCCGGCCGGGTTGGCGGATCGTAATGGTTCCCGGCTGCCATCCGGGAAGCGCCTAAAGGGGTCGCAACCTCGCCGGCGCAAGCAGCTGGGGGGGGCAATTTTTACTTCCATCGGAAAGGTAAAATAGCTAATACTTAGGCGTGTACCTGGAATATTATGGGTTAAAGGAGCCGCCGTTCGACATTACGCCGAATCCGCGGTTCTTGTTTTACAGCGCCAAGCACCGGGAAGCTTTTAACTATTTGCTGTACGGCATCCGGGAACGCAAGGGGTTTGTGCAACTCACCGGGGAAGTCGGCGCGGGCAAGACCACGCTGTGCCGGGCGTTGCTCGAGCATCTGGGGTCCACGTTTTCGACCGCTTTGATTTTAAATCCGGCCTTGAGTCCCGACCAGCTCATGAAGGCCATCGCCATGGAGTTCGGTCTGGAAGTCAAGGGATTGGACCGTCTGGAGGCCGTGGCGGCGTTAAATCAGCATCTTTTCCAGCAAGTGGAGCAGGGAAAAGAAACGGTGCTTATTATCGACGAAGCCCAAGATTTAACCAACGAGTTGTTGGAACAAGTGCGCTTGCTGAGTAATTTGGAGACGGACAGTCGCAAACTTTTGCAAATCATACTCATGGGGCAGCCGGAGCTGCGCCAGCGCTTGAACGATCACCGCTTGCGTCAATTACGCCAACGGATTACAGTACGGTATCACTTGCGGTCACTGACCCGGAGTGAAGTGGCGCAGTACATTCAACATCGTTTGATGGTTTCCGGAGCCAAAGGGGCGCCGTATTTCACCATGGCGGGCGTGTGGCGTATTTATCGATATAGCGGCGGCATTCCGCGCATGATTAACGCCGTGTGCGACAAATGCCTCTTGGCCGGGTATGTGCAACAACGGGAGCGAATCGATTTTCGCTTGGTGGGCTACGCGATCCGCGAATTGGAAGGCAAACACAGTTTCTAAAAGAATTTCATGAGCTTGATCAACGATGCTTTGAAGCGCGCGCATGCCGCTTCGAAAAACGCCCCGGCCAATCCGAATGTCACCATTCGCTTGCAGCCAGCCGATGAGGAGCGCCGTCATAGCCTGCTCTTGATGGCGGGTTTGCCGCTGCTGATCGTGGCGCTCCTGCTCGCGGGTGGTTGGTATTATTTTTATGGTCGCACCGCGCCGACGGCGGCGGCGACTCAGGTTGCGGCAAAGCCCGTCCCGGCGGCCGTGGCGCCCGTCGAAGCTCAGACGCCGGCGGTGAACACGGCGGCGGCCCCCGCTTCGACGCCGCCCGCGCCAGTGGCGGCGGTGGCGCCTCCGGCCCAGCCGGTCGCTTCGGAAGCGGCCCCCACGAATCCGGCCGCCAAACCCGCCCCGGTCAAGAAAGCTCCGGCGGTAGCCAACGCGGGACCCCAGGTGGCGCCCACGTTCCCGCCCCTGAAATTGCAGGGTATCTACTACCGGCGCACGAATCCCTCCGCCATGATTAACAACCAAAATGTCGGCATCGGCGAAACGGTGGATGGCGTGCAAATCGTGGCGATCGAGCGCATGGTGGTCACGGTCGAGTACGAGGGGCATCGCAAAGTGTTGAACCTCCAATGAGGCGCCTGCGGGAAAAACTGGAGGGCGATCCAGTCTGGGCTCGGGTACTGCCTTTTGTGCTATTCGCGGGCCTGACGTTATTTCAAGGCCAATTCGGCCCGGCCTCGAATTACTGGGTGTATTTCGCCAAAACCCTCCTGGGTGTGGCCCTTGTCTGGCTTATTTATCCCATCGTCGCCGAGTTGCGCTACCAAGTGAGCGTCGCCGCCGTGGTGGTGGGCGTAGGCGTCTTTGTCATGTGGGCCGGTTTGGATGACGCGTTCCGCTGGCTGGGGTGGTCGCATTCGTATCCCCGGCTTTCCGAGGTTAGTTTTGCCTCTATATCCCATTGGCTCGGCTTCTCGCAAACCCCGCCGCCCCCGCCGCCGCCCGTGGAAAGCTGGAATCCCCACCGTCAATTCGGCCAGGACAGCGCCTTGGCGTGGCTGTTTATCGGCGTGCGCATCGCGGGTTCCGCGCTGGTGGTGCCGTGTTTGGAGGAGGTGTTCTACCGTTCATTCGTTTATCGGTACATAGTCAAAAGCGATTTTTTGGCCGTGCCGTTGCGGCATTTCGCCTGGGTGCCGTTTCTGGCCACCTCGGCCCTGTTTGGGTTTGCCCATGCGGAGTGGCTGGCGGGTATCCTCTGCGGTTTCGCCTACCAAGGGCTGGTGATCTGGAAAAACCGGCTGGGCGACGCGATGACGGCGCACGCCATCACTAATTTTCTGCTCGGCCTGTGGGTGGTGGGGCGCGGAGCCTGGCAATTCTGGTGAAAACCGAGCTTCCCTGCCAGTTGTTCGAAGACGAGCACCTGCTGGTGGTGAACAAACCGCCCGGCTGGAATACGCACGCGCCCGGGCCGTTCGCGGGCGAGGGTATCTACGATTGGTTGCGCCACCGCGAGCCGCGCTGGGCCGGGCTGGCGATCATCCACCGTCTCGACAAGGATACCTCCGGAGTGCTGGTCTTCGCCAAAACGCCGCTGGCCTGCAAATCCTTAACCGAGCAATTCACCCGGCGCGAAATCCGCAAACAATACCTCCTGGCCACGGATCGCCCGATCAAGGAGAAGGCCTTTGCCGTCAAATCCTCCCTGCGCCGTCAGGGGGATCGCTATGTGAGTTTACCCGTGAACCGGCAGGACCCGGTGGCCGAAACCCAGTTTGAACTCGCCGGGGAACACGCCGGGCTCGCGCTCTGGCGCGCTCGACCTTTGACGGGGCGCACGCATCAAATCCGCGCGCAAGCGGCCGCGCGCGGCCTGCCGGTGCGCGGGGATCGTTTATACGGGGGCACGCCCGCCGCCCGGTTGTGGCTGCATGCCGAACGTTTGGTCCTGCGGCATCCCGCCACGGGCGAGACCATCGAATTTCACGCGCCCGCCGATTTTGACGCGCCGTCCTGGATCGCCCTGCGCCGGGCCGTGATCGACGAATCGGAAACCAACGCCTGGCGCTGGTTGCACGGCGCGGCGGACGGACGCCCGGGTTTGTACGCGGACCGTTGGGCGGGGCAAATCTTGCTCCATGCGGAGGGGGCGGTGGATTGGGCGGGCGCGGTGGCGGGCATCCGGCAATCCGGTCAGGGAGTATACCTTAAGCAGTTGGATCGCCAGGTCCGCCGCGGCACCCCGGCTGACGCTTGCCCGCGCTGGCTCGACGGTCCGGTGGCGCCGGAGGAATTCGAGGTGCTGGAAAACGGCGTTCGCTACGCCATTCGTTTTGCCGAAGGCTATTCCAGCGGCCTATTTCTCGATCAGCGCGACAACCGCCGCCGGTTGCTCGTGAACCACGTGGGCAAGGATTTTCCGGTGCGCGCAGGCGGGCTGGCCGGGGCGGAAGCGTTGAACACGTTCGCATACACCTGCGGCTTCTCCGTGTGCGCCGCCCGGGCCGGGGCGCGGGTGACGAGCGTGGACCTCTCCCGCAAATACCTCGACTGGGGCCGCCGCAACTTCACCTTGAACGGATTGCCGCCCGAGGCGCACGATTTCCTCTACGGCGACGTGTTTGACTGGCTGAAACGGCTGCGCAAAAAAGCGCGCCGGTTCGCCTTGATCCTGCTCGATCCGCCCACGTTTTCCAGCTCCCGGCAAAGCGGCGTGTTTCAAGCCCGGCGCGATTACGCCCGCCTGGTGCGCGAGGCCGGGGCGTTGCTGGCGCCGCGGGGCGCGCTCTTTTGCTCCACGAACGCCGCTCAATTCGAGCCCGAGGAATTTCTGGAGTCCATCCGGCGCGGCCTCGGCGAAAATGGCCGGCGGATCGAGCGCCAGCTCTACTTTCCGCAGCCGCCGGATTTCCCCGTGTCGCGCGAAGAGCCCGCGTACTTGAAAACCGCCTGGACTCAGGTGGCCTGACGGTTGCGAAACAACGGGGCGGCCTCGTTCATAAAGAGCGAAATCCATTCCTTCGCCTCCGTGCGGTCATCCTCGCTGCCCCCGAGCAGTTCAAAACGGCCGTCGTGCTGTTTGATTAGCGCCGCGTTGCCAAACCGGGCGATCACCTGGCCTTGCGATTTTCCCCATTGAGCGATCCATGTCATATTCATGCGCCCATTAAACCACTCGGGGTAGGACAACCGCCGTCCGACCCCAAAACCTGGCCGACGCGAGGGTTTTACGGAGCCTCGGACTGGCCGGTTGGCGGCGGCGGGACGCTTGCCCGGTTGGACCGGTCTTCGTGATCGCGTTCAGGCCAATGACAAAGCGTATCCCGGGGGTGAACTTCGGGGGTTTTCCTTCTTCGTTGAAAAAGGCTGGAAATAGTGAGAGATTGAGACCGTTAAGCTTTTCAATGGAACTTTTATTTGCCAGTGGAATGGCTTGGTTCACGTTTGCCTTTTGGGACTATCTGGACGTCGATGAGGGCAAGGAGAGCCATTATCGCTGGCTTATCGGTTGGGTGGCCAAAGGGTTTGTTCTGCCCTCGTTATTTTGGATCTTGGTGGCTACCGGTTTACTGCCGGTATTCCCGTTTCCTCCCCCCATCAGCCCGTCAGGGCCGGGCATTCCGGGCGCTTTCCAGAGGGTGCTCGCGGCGGGGCCGGGGCTGGTGGTGATTGGCACCTACTGGCTTGCGTTTGCCATGGTGGAGTTCTTCTGGCGGCTGGCGCCGCGGCTGCCGGATTGGCGGGAATTGCTGTGCTACGCCGGGCTTTGGGCGGTGTTGGTCTCGCCGATTGGCGTGTTTATTTTAAGCGCCTATGGCTGGCTTGGGGTGGGTGCCGTCGTCAGCCTTTGGCTCGCGCCGCAAATTATCCAGCTTTCCCGCTGCCCGCCGCCCCTCGTGAAAAAGCCGATGTATTCCCGGGCCGTCGCGCTGATGAAACGCGGCAAATACGCCGATGCGGAATGGGAAGTGATCCAGGAATTGGAGAAGTGCCAGGATGATTTCACGGGCTGGATGATGCTGGCCGAGCTGTATGCCACGCGGTTCCAGGATCTGCGTTCGGCCGAGCAAACCATTTCCGACCTGTGCGCTCAGCCCAATACCACGCCCTCGCAAGCGGCGGTCGCGATTCACCGGTTGGCCGATTGGCAATTGCAGTTGGCCGATGATCCCGAGGCGGCGCGGATGGTGTTGCGGGAGATTGGACGCAAATATCCCGGTAGCCACCTGGCCTTCATGGCCGAGCAACGCGCGGCGCTCTTGCCCGCCACTCGGGAAGCCTTGATCGAGCGGCGGCAAGTTAAAAAACTGGCTTTGCCCGCCGCGCAAGTAACCTTGGAGGAGGCGTCAAAGCCGCAACGTCCGGAGTTGGACAAAACGGAGGCGGCCGGGTTGGCTAACCATTTTTCCGCCCAATTGGCGGCCAATCCCAACGATGTCCCCGCGCGGGAGGCCTTCGCGCGGGTCTTGGCGGAAAACTTGGATCAGGCCAAGCTCGGCGTCGAACAGCTCGAATTGTTGCTGGCCATGCCCACTCCCGCGGCTTCGCAGAAGGCCACTTGGCTCCTGCTACAGGCCGCCTGGCAACTGCGATATTTGCGGGATTCAGCGGCCGCGAAAGTCGTCCTCAACCGCCTAGTGGCCGAGTACCCTAAATTGCCGCAAGGCTTTTCCGCCCAGCGCAAACTTAGCCGCCTAAACGTGGAAGATCGCTACCGTCAATTGCGACAAACCGGCGGCATCCGCCTGCCCGATCTGACCCTGGATGCCGCGCCCCGGCCGCAGGTTCAATAGTTTAATCCCGGTCATCAGCGGGCGAGGGGCCGCGCGCTTGGCGGCGGGCGGAGAAAACTCCTTGTTGCCGCGCGGTCGAGCGGCTACTTTCGGCGTAGCACCCACCCCAGTAAGGTTATCACTGGTTATGAATAATGCGCGTTTAGGATTTTGGAGAGGCTGGTTCGGGATGTTAGCCCGCGGCTTCGCGATCTGCCTGGCGGCGGCCACGCTTTGCGCCGAGCCGGCTTTTATACCCGGCGAAGTTTGGCTCGATACCGCGGGGAACCCCATCAACGCTCATGGCGGCGGCATGCTTTACTTCAATCACACCTATTATTGGTATGGCGAAAATAAAGCGGGCGCGACGACGATGCCGGTGGTGAACAAAAGCTGGGACGGCTACCGCGTGGACGTCACCGGCATTCGCTGTTATTCCTCGAAGGATTTAGTCCATTGGCGAGACGAAGGGCTCGTGCTCAAGGCGCAAACCAATAACCCCGCCCATGATTTGCATCCCTCCAAAGTCGTGGAGCGGCCCAAGGTCGCGTACCACGCGAAAACCCGCCGTTTCGTCATGTGGCTGCACATCGATTCGCTGGATTATCAAGCCGCCCGCGCCGGGGTGGCCGTGGCGAATGCGCCCACGGGTCCGTTCGCCTATGTGGGCAGCGTGCGGCCCGAAGGGGCGGATAGCCGGGATCAAACCTTGTTTGTGGACGAGGACGGCAAGGCTTACCGGATTTACTCCTCGGAGACGAATCTGACGACGTACATTTCGCAGCTCAGCGACGATTGGCTGGGGCATGCGGGCAAATACGCCCGCGTCTTTCCCGGGGCTCACATTGAGGCTCAAATCGTGTTCAAACGCCGCGGTAAATACTATTTTCTCGCCTCGGCCTGCACGGGGTGGGACCCCAACCCGCTGCGGTTGGCGGTGGCCGATTCCATCTGGGGACCGTGGCGCGAATGCGGCAATCCCTGCGTCGGCCCCGACGCGGCTACCACCTTTCATTCCCAAGGCGCGTTTGTCTTCCCGGTGGCGGGTCAACCGGACGCCTTTATTTTCATGGCTGATCGTTGGAATAAAAAGGATTTGCCCGATTCCCGCTATGTGTGGCTGCCCCTGGTGTTCGAGCAAGACCAGCTAAAACTGCCCTGGTTGCCCGAGTGGAGTCCGTCGTTCTTCGCGGCTAAACCCGCCGTCCGTTGGTGAGTTCCGAGCGGTGCGGCAATGGGTAACGCTGGTTCAATGCGGAGTTCCAACGTAAGCACCCTGGGGAGATATCAATGGTCCGAGTAAGTCCGGGTGGGATTGAGGGGAGATGGGGAAAATGTGTTCGCTTGGAGCGGGGTGAAGGTTGCAGCCAAGACGGCGGGATGGAATCCAATTCATGGACAGATATTGGGGTGTCCGGCTAGGCGCAAAGGAGGCAAGCGCCACCTGCGGCTTCTGACCGAGTGAGCAACGCCGCCGAGCATCGGTCAAATGCATGAATTGGGCCATGAGCTGTGGGCTAGCCCAAAAAGGCAAACGCCAGGCGTTGGCCTGGCGTTGCGCGAAATCCGAGGTCGGTGGAGGGGTCGGTCACCAATCTTGGGTGTTTTGGGCCGCCAGCTCTTTGCCGCGCGCGCTGCCTTTGGCGGCGGGCGCAGTCCGGGTTGACTGAGGTTGTTTCCCGGAGTGGGAAGGTTGACGATGACCTCCGATCAACACGGTCAGTTGGCCGACGGTTTGTTTGAGGGAATCGGCTTGAGCCGTGAGTTCTTCGGCGGCGCTGGCGCTTTCCTCGGCCGTGGCGGCGGTGGTTTGCGTGGTTTTATCCATTTGGGCCACGGCGCTGTTGATTTGGCCGATGCCTTGGCTCTGTTCCTTAGAAGTGCTTGCGGCGTGGGAGGCAATCTCGGTTGCGCTCCGCACTTTTTCGACGATATCCTGGATGTTTTTAGCGACTTTATCGTTGATTTGGACGCCTCGCTGGCTTTTGTTGATGGAATCCTCGATCTTGCCCGCGGTTTCGCGCGCCGCGTGCGCGCAGCGCTGGGCCAAGTTGCGCACTTCATCGGCGACGACGGCGAAGCCCATGCCGGATTCTCCCGCGCGGGCGGCTTCCACCGCGGCGTTCAAGGCCAGGATGTTGGTTTGAAAGGCGACTTCGTCGATGGTTTTGATGATTTTAGCGATGCTATCGCTGGCGCTTTTGATTTCGGCCATGGCTTGGCTCATCTCCTGCATGTCGGAGACCCCTGAGTCGCCCGCGGTGCGGGCCGCTTCGAGGAGGTCCCGGGCTCTTTGGGCACCCTCGGCGCTCTGGGAGGCGGTGCTGGACATTTCTTCCAGCGAGGAGCTGGTTTCTTCCAGGGACGCAGCCTGCTGGCTGGCGCCTTCGGCCAGGGACTGGCTGTTGGCGGAAACGAGTTGGGCGGTCTCCAGCAGGTGGTGCGAACTGGTTTCCAGCTCTACCACCACGGAGTTGAGGACGCGATTGGTTTTGGTAATGATGCTCCAGCCGATGAGGATGCCCCCCACCACGGCCAGGATGGAAACCGTCATAATAATCCACAGGGTCGAAGCGATGCGCCGGTCGATGCTTTCGCTAATCGCTTCGGTTTCACTGCGGTTGTGATCCCGCATGTCGGCGCCGCTTTTTAGATAGGCGTAGAATTTGGGCAACATGACGCTATCGAAATGGGCGAGGGCTTCGTTAGTGCTGCCCGCTTTCATTAATTCCTCATATTTTAACCGCGTGACGCTAAACTCTTTGCGGGCGTCGACGAATCGGGCGTACACTTCCTTGTCTTTGGCTTCACTGAGGTTTTTTTCGTAATGCGCCACGGCGTCATTGGAGTTGGTGACGACGACCTGGCTGCGCAGAAAATACTTATCGCGTAGTTCGGTTGTCGTGGCATGCATGAACAGCACGCTATGGAGAAAACCATCGCACTGGTTGGCGTTAATCAGTCCGGCATAGGCTAGGTTGGGCACTCGTTCGTGGGTAATCTGGTCGGTTTCCCGCTTAATCGAGTTGAGGTTGACACAGGTGACGGTGGCGACAATGGCCAACATAACTAGGATGGCTAGACCGCCGATGGTGATTCGTTTGCTAATGGTCCACTGATTCATAGATTTGAAATTTGGCGTTGGTTTCTTTTACCCATGCAGCTGGGTAGGTTGGACGCTAGAAGTTGGGACTGCGTTTTTTCTTTTATGGGATTCCGAATAACGGATGCTTCCTACTTGTATCCATGTAAAAAACTACCATCTGTCAAACTGCCAGCGTTCCGCAAACCCTTAGGGAAACTCGCCGTATTCTTATCGGCTGGAATCATGGATACTTTAGCAAAAGTTTCGCTAATACTTGGTGGTTTGGCGGCTCGGGTAGGGCTGACGGTGGGGGGGAGGGGAGGCATGCCCGCCAACTTCGCCGCAATTTAACCTTTTCTTGCGCGGTTTTCACGCTATGTTCACTACCTGCCGATGGCGCGAGCGATCGGCGGCTGGCCGTGCGGGTTAAGGGACGGCTCGTTAATTGTTGGTGACTGTTCATGGAAACGACACACATTAGGAATTTTTGCATTATTGCCCATATCGATCATGGGAAAACGACTCTGTCCGACCGTTTGCTGGCCCGCACGGGCACCATTGCGGCGCGCGACATGCAGGAGCAATTGCTCGATTCGATGGATCTGGAGCGGGAGCGCGGGATCACCATCAAGGCCCACCCGGTCACGATGATGTACCAGGCTAAAAACGGGGAAACCTACGAATTGAATTTGATCGACACCCCGGGACACGTGGATTTTACCTATGAGGTATCCAGAAGTCTAAGTGCTTGCGAGGGAGCTATTTTGATCATTGACGCCGCCCAAGGTGTGGAGGCCCAAACGGTGGCTAATTTTCATCTGGCGATGAAAAAAGGCCTGGAAATCATCCCGGTCATCAACAAAATCGATTTGCCGCACGCCAACATCCCCCAAGCCAAGGCTCAATTGGAGGAAATTTTCGCCATCACGGGCGATTCGGCCATTCTGGCCAGCGCCAAAGAGGGGATTGGCATTGAGGAAATCCTGGAGGCGGTCATCAGCCGTGTGCCCGCCCCGAAGCCGACCGGCGCGCCTTCGTTGCAAGCGCTGGGGTTTGACTCTTATTTCGACACCTTTAAAGGCGTGGTGACGCACGTGCGCGTGTTCAATGGCGAATTACGGGCGGGCATGCATGTGCGGCTCCTGCACTCCGACCGGACGGTGGAAATCAAGGAAGTGGGCAGCTTTAATCCCAAGCCTTATACCCGCCCCGCCCTCACGGTGGGCGAAACGGGCTTTTTCACCGCGAACATCAAAAGCGCGCTGGATGTCAAAATGGGCGACACGCTGACCGATTCCAAGAATCCCTCGCCCGTGCTGCCCGGTTTTCAGGAAATCCATCCGATGGTGTTCAGCGGCATCTACCCGATTAACACCGCCGATTATGAGCATTTGAAGACGAATCTGGCCAAGCTCCAGCTGAACGACTCGGCGTTCGTTTTTCAGGCGGAAACATCTGTGGCCCTGGGGTTTGGATTCCGCTGCGGTTTCCTCGGCCTGCTGCACTTGGAAATTGTCCAAGAGCGCCTCCGCCGCGAGTACGACATGGACATCATTGCCACGTATCCGAGCGTCATCTACCACATCACGCTCACCGACGGCACGATGAAAGAGATCGATAATCCGGCGTTCTTGCCTGAGGTCACCTACATCGAGCGCATCGAGGAGCCGATGGTCAAGGCCTTCATTATTTGCCCCAACGAGAACATCGGCGATATGATGGCGTTGATCTCGGAAAAACGGGGTAGCATCCTGCAAACCGAAACGCTCGACGCGCGCCGCGTGATGCTGACCAGCCGGACGCCGCTGAACGAAATCTTGATCGATTTCCATGACCGGATCAAAAGCATCACCCGCGGCTATGGCAGCATGGATTATGAGCACGACGGGTACGCCGTTTCCGACATGGTGAAGTTAGACATGCTGGTCAATAGCGATCCGGTGGACGCCTTTTCCTGCATCGTGCATCGCGACAAGGCGGAATCGCGGGGGCGCGCCCTGGCGGCCAAACTCAAGGAAGTGATCCCGCATCAGCAGTACGCGGTGGCTATTCAAGCGGCCATCGGCGGCAAGATCGTGGCTCGCGAGACCGTGAGCGCCTTCCGCAAAGACGTCACCGCCAAGTGTTACGGCGGCGACATCACGCGGAAACGGAAATTGTTGGAGAAACAAAAGGAAGGCAAGAAGCGCATGAAAGCCTTCGGCACGGTGAATATTCCCCAGGAAGCGTTCATCGAAGTGCTTAAAGCATAAAAGGAAATATGACGTGGCGATGGTTTTTTTCGAGCGCGATCCGGCAGGCGACGGAATTGCGAAAGCATGTCCTAAAAATGCTCAGCGCCCAGCGGGATATCCTGCAACCGCAAGCCATCGACGCCATTCAAACGGCGGCGGATAAACTGCGCGTCGCGATCCAAAGCGGCGCGGAGAAGCCCGCCTTGCAAGCCGGCGTCAAACAATTGGAAGACACGGCCAACAAGTGGCTGATTCCGTATCCGAACGCCGCCTGGCGCGAAAACGTGGAGGTGTTTCTGGTGGCGGTGACCATCGCCCTGGCGATCCGCACCTTTTTCCTCCAGCCCATGAAGATCCCCACCGGCTCCATGCAGCCGACCCTTTACGGTATCACGTTCGAGGATTTGCGCGCGAAACCGGATTTCAAAATCCCCACCGGGCTTTCGCGGTGGTATGAATCCTGGTTCCTGGGTACTTCTTATTATCACGAAGTCGCCCGGGAAGACGGGCGCTTGTCGATCACTGATCGCTCGCCGCGCATGGTGGCGCCGCTGGTGACGCAACAACGTTTCACCGTGGGGGGCGCCCCTTACACCGTCTGGTTTCCGGGCGATAATTTTTGGGGCATGGCCGGGTTGACCGACGGCAAATCATTCCACAAGGGGGAGGATATTTTTAAACTGAAGATTGTCGCGGGCGACCATCTTTTTGTGAACCGGCTCACTTATAATTTTCGCCATCCCCAGCGCGGGGAAATCGTCATTTTTGAGACCAAGGGCATTGACGGATTGGCGCAGGATACGTTTTACATTAAACGCCTGGTGGCGGTGGGTGGCGACACCGTCAAAATCGGCGACGACCAGCATTTGGTGCTCAATGGACAGCGCTTGGACGCCGCGACGCCGCACTTTGAAAGTGTCTATACTTTTGATTCCACCCCCAAGGCCTACCATTATTTCGGCCATGTGAATAACCAGACCTTCATGAAATACGCGGGGCGCTCCTTGGGCGTGCTCCCGGAGTTCGAGGATAGCAAGGGGCAGTATCGTGTGCGGCCCGGCCATTTTATGGTTATGGGCGATAACACCATGAACAGTTACGACTCCCGCTGCTGGGGCGACTTTCCGCGGGAAAAAGTCATCGGCAAATCGTCGTTCGTCTATTGGCCCATCAGCTCCCGGTTCGGCTGGGGGCAAGACTAATAAACCCATCAACTTATGACCACCGCCTCCCCAATCACCCGCCGCCAGGCCTTGGTTCATTCCGGCTTGGCGCTGGGCGCCGCGTTCGTCGGGACCCGCGCGTTGGGCGCCGATCCGGCTGCCCGCGCGGAGAAAACGCAGTTTAGCTTTTGCCTGAACACGGGCACCGTGCGCGGCCAGAAGCTGGGCATCGTGCGCGAATGTGAAATCGCCGCCCAGGCGGGCTACCAAGGCATCGAGCCATGGGTGGAAGCCATCGAGCAATACGTGAAATCCGGCGGTGCGCTTAAGGACCTGAAAAACCGCATCGCCGACCTGGGCTTGACGCTGGAGGATGCCATCAGTTTTCCCGAATGGATCGTGGATGATGACGCGCGTCGCCGCCAAGGCTTGGAGCGCGCCCGGCGCGAAATGGACATGCTGGCCCAGCTTGGCGGCAAACGCATCGCCGCGCCGCCCGCCGGCGCCACCGACCAGCCGGGGCTCGATTTGCTCAAAGCGGCCGAGCGCTACCGCGCGTTGTTGGAGATCGGCGATTCCCTCGGCATCGTCCCGCAGCTTGAAATGTGGGGCTTTTCCCAAAACCTCTTCCGGCTCGGCCAAGTGGCGCAAGTCGCCATTGAAACGGGTCACCCCAAGGCCTGCGTATTGGCGGACGTCTTCCACATCTACAAAGGCGGCGGCAACCCGGCGGGCTTGAAGCTCGTGCATAGCGGGATGATCCACCTGTTTCACATGAACGATTACCCCGCCGAGCCGCCCCGCGAGAAAATCAATGACGGTTACCGCATTTTCCCCGGCGACGGCGTGGCCCCCATGGCGCAAATGCTGCGGGATCTCCAGGCGTTGGGCGGCCCCAAAGTGCTTTCACTCGAGTTGTTCAACCAAAAGTACTACGAGCAAGACGCCTTGGAAGTGGCCAAAGCCGGCTTGGAGAAAATGAAGACGGCGGTCAAAAACGCCCTGGCCTGACGGGTGCAAAGGTCTCGGGCGCTTGCCGGAGCGGCGGTGCGCTGGCGGTCTAGGCCCTCCATCGAGGTTCAAACGAGGCGGCTGCCGCCCGCCTAATTTTCTCTTCGCTGGGTTGAATGCCCGGAATGCTTTCGAAGGGCGCAACGCTCGCAAAATCATCCCTCCCATAGTGCCTCTGTGTCTGGATCTAGGCCGCGCGCTTGACCTCGGTGGCCGCGTATGGTCGAGTGGGCCTCGAGATGAAACGGATTTGTGTTTATTGCGGGTCGAGTCCGGGCTCCCGGCCGGAGTATCTGGCGGCGGCCCGGGAAATGGGGCGCGAACTCGTCGAACGGGGCTTGGGGCTGGTCTACGGCGGCGCGCGGGTGGGCACGATGGGGGCACTCGCCTCCGCGATGCTCGCGCGGGATGGGGAAGTGATCGGCGTAATCCCGCAAGGCCTGCTCGAACGGGAAGTCGCGCACCGGGGGTTGGCGGATTTGCGGGTGGCCGGTTCGATGCACGAGCGCAAAGCCCTGATGGCCGAGTTGTCCGATGGTTTCATCGCGTTGCCCGGCGGATTGGGCACGCTGGACGAATTCTTCGAAATTCTCACCTGGGCGCAATTGAGCCTGCATCATAAACCTTGCGGCCTGCTAAATGTGCTCGGGTTTTACACCCCGCTCCTCGCATTCTTGGACCACGTCGCGGATCAGCGTTTCATGAATCCGGAATATCGTTCGATCTTGCTGATGGCTGACCAACCCGGGCGGTTGCTGGAGCAATTCGCCGCCTACCAGCCGCCCGCCCGCGACAAAGCCCAATGGATTTTGGACCTGTCGGCTAAGCGACCCGAGCGGAATGGATGAGGTTGTTTTTGGAGAACGGATTTCGGCCGTCTCTAAAAACAATTTTGACTTGCCTCGATTTTAGGCCGGGCATAAATCCGCCCCTTCATTCTCGACAATCCGCCGGGTTTGGGAGATATTCTTCGTCATGACAAACTCACTTTCTTCCAAGCTCAGCCGGCGGCGTTTTCTCTGGGGCGCCAGCTTAGGCGTGGCGATGTTTCAAATTGCGCCGGCGGGCGTGTTGCGCGGGGCCAATACCCCGAATGAGCGGCTCAATGTGGCCGGGATTGGCGTGGGCAGCCAGGGCGGGAGCGACGTGGATTCCGTGGCCGGCGAGGGGCAGAACATCGCCGCCTTGTGCGACGTGGATTTTAAATACGCCGCCAAATGTTTCGCCAAGTATCCCCAGGCGAAACAGTTCAAGGATTACCGGGTCATGCTCGATAAGCTCGACCGGGAGATCGACGGCGTGGTGATCGGCACGCCGGACCACACGCACGCGGTGATCGCGCTGGAGGCCATCAAGCGCGGCAAGCACGTCTATTGCGAGAAACCGCTCACGCACACCGTGGATGAAGTCCGCGCCCTCGTGGCGGCGGCCGCGAAATCCAAAGTCGTCACCCAGTTGGGGAATCAAGGCCATTCCTCCGGATCGATCCGCCAAATCTGCGAATGGGTTTGGGCGGGGGCCATCGGCAAGGTTAGCACCGTCTATGCGCAATGCGACGCGTTTAAGGAGGTGTATTGTCAGATGCGCAATCTCGACAAGGTGAACCAGCACTATGATGTGCCCGCCGAGTTGGATTACGAGTTGTGGCTCGGACCGGTGCCATTCCGACCCTACACCCCGCTGTGGGTGCCTTGGAATTGGCGCGGTTGGATGCCCTTCGGCACCGGCACGGTCGGGGATTGGTTCTGCCATGTGATCGATCCTACTTACTGGGCGCTGGGCTTGGACGCGCCGGCTACCGTCAAGGCGGAAGTGACGGGGTACGATCCCGAGAAGCACGGGTTGACCTATCCGCCCGCCACGAAGCTCACCTTTGAATTTCCCGCCAAGGGCGAACGCGGGGCGGTCAAATTGATTTGGACCGACGGCAACCAACCCATGGACCCCGTGCCGGGCTTGGCGAAAGACGAAAAGGTTCCCGGCATCGGCGCCGTACTCGTTGGCGACAAGGGCATGATCATGCACGGCTCCCATGGCGGTGGCGGTTGCCGGTTGCTGCCGGACGCGGTGGCGGACCAATTCGGCGGCAAGAACGCGCCGGCGGAGAAGATTCCGCGCGTCAAAGGCCATCACTGGGACTGGATCGAAGCGATTCGCACCGGGCGCCCGGCGGGCTCGCACTTCGGCTACGGCGGCCCGCTTACCCAAGTGGCGTTGCTCGGGGCTATCGCCATCCATTTCCCGGGCCAGACCTTGCAATGGGACGAGCAGACCGCGCGCTTCACCAATCATGAAGCGGCGAACGCCTACTTGCATCCCGGCTACCGCCAGGGCTGGAGTTTGTAACGGCGACGCTCGCGCGCTTTAACCGCGCGTCCGAAAATCTCCGAGCCGAAGCCGTTCACCTTCACGTCGGCGACCTGGCCCCGGTTGGGCTCACACGGAGGCCAGGTCTGCCGTCCGAGGTTTACGGCCAAGCCGGCAGGATAGCACACGCTTCCGGTCGGCTCTTTGGCTGCCCGGCGGTGTGGCTCACTCGGTCAGAGGCCGCAGGGGTCAGCTTCCCTTGTTCGTGCCTGGCCGGGCAGCCAAATTTCTGTCCATGAATTGTATTCTATCCCACCGTCTTGGCGGTAATGCGGTCGTTCGCGATCATGGGTTTGCTCCGCTTTAAGTCCGGAATGTTTCACGGTTGCAAGCCGGCCTTCTTTGCCTCGCCTATGCGCTATCCCCACTAGGATCATCGCATTATCTTTATTATGTAGCCGGCGCTTCAGTTGTTCGATTCATTGTCGATAGCTATGCGGGTATATATTGACGATATATTATGTATAAACTATAGTTAATGGCGTTTCACACTTTGTGACAAAACGCCATGAAAAATATCCTTTGCGATCGATTAGGGTGGGGTGTTCGCGTTTTCCCGGAAGCGAACGGAGGAAAGGTGGTGGGCCGCTCTTCCACTGCGAGCGGGGGACGAGGTCGGTTGTCGCTCGTAATCTGCCTTTTGGCGGGAGTTTTTTTGATAACCGCCTCGGTTTCCGCGGATGCCATCAAAACGTTGGTGGTTTCCGGACAAAGCAACCCCGGGCACAATAACGCGGAGATAACCGGCCAGTTGAAATCGATTCTCGAAGGCGCGGGACGGTTTACCCTCGAAGAAGCCGTTTCTCCGGCCAAAGGCGAGGACATGAGCGGTTTTAAGCCCGCTTTTTCCAATTACCAACTGGTGGTGTTGAATTATGACGGAGATCCCTGGCCGGCGGAAACCCGGAATGCGTTTGCGCAATTTATGCGAACTGGCGGGGGCTTGGTGGTGGTTCATTCCGCCGACAACGCCTTTCCTGAATGGAAAGAATTCAACGAGATGATCGGACTGGGCGGGTGGCGTGGACGCACGGCGAATGCGGGCCCTTATTTGCGATTCCGAAATCGGAAATGGGTGGCCTACAGCGTGCCGGGGGTTGCCGGAAGCCATGGCCAGGCGCGGCCGTATGTGGTGACCACCCGGGAGCCGGAGCATCCGATCATGCGCGGGCTGCCGGCGGAATGGCTGCACCTGTCCGACGAACTGTACGACCGGTTGCGCGGCCCGGCCAAGAATGTGGTGGTGCTTGCTTCCGCCATGACCGATACCAATACGGGCGGGTCCGGAGAGGAGGAGCCAGTCCTGATGGCAATTACCTACGGTCAGGGGCGAATTTTTCATACTACCATGGGACACGACGCCAATGCGATGAAGTGTCTAGGCTTCGCCGTAACCCTTCAGCGCGGGGCCGAATGGGCGGCCACCGGCAAGGTGACGCAAACGATTCCGCCGAATTTTCCCACTGTCAAAGAGTCCCAGGCTCGGCCTTGAGCTTCGGTTCGGGGAATTCCGAGGTGAGGGTGGGGGTGCCCCGGGCGAGGCAATGAATCAAACTGGAGGGCTTGGCGCAAATGGAGCGTGGTGTGGGTGCCTAGGTGGTAAGGCGACCGGGGATAGGGCTTTTAAGCGGGGGTGATCAGGCAAAACGACGCCATGGCGCTGGCCAGGCAGCCGATCCCGATGAAGTTCACCGCGGAGCGGGGCGAGATCCCGTTGAATTAGACCTTTCCGCGCGCCCGCCACATCATGGGGGTCTCTCCCGCGCGCAACTGCCTGCCGGGGCCCTTGACCCGAGCGCGCCACCCCGCCGCGACCTCAGCGTGACGGGTAAAGCTCAAACGGAGCGCTCATCCGCAAACGGCGCCCCGACCTTTAATTCCGGGTGGGGAGGAACCGTAACCCTGTTCGAGGGATTTGGGCGAAGCTTGACGAAAGCGCGCCGCCCCCTTTAGTGTTCGCCGCCGGTTGGGATTCGCGACTCCGGGGAAGGGCTTCGAGGGTGGCTATTTTATGAACCCAGCGATACATCGCACCCTGCTGACACTGGCTAGCACATGACATCAGATTTGCCCATATGGCGGTCGCACGCCGAGATTGTGGCCGCTTTAAAGACCGGCAACCGGCTGGTATTGGTGGCGCCCACGGGTTCCGGCAAAACGACCCAAGTGCCGCAAATGCTGTTGGACGCCGGGTTTGCCGACGGACCGGTGGCGCGCAAGATCGTGGTGCTGCAACCCCGCCGCGTGGCCGCCCGGACGGTGGCCGCCCGCGTGGCTTCAGAGCGGGGCGCGAAGTTGGGCGAGGCGGTGGGGTATCAGATCCGGTTCGAGGATCGCACCAGTTTGGGCACGCGGATTTGTTTCATCACCGAGGGCATCTTGCTCCGCTGGTTGCAGGATGACCGCCAGTTATCCCAGGTGGCGGCGGTGTTGTTCGATGAATTCCACGAACGCAATTTGCTCAGCGACGCCGCGCTGGCGCTCGTCAAGGCGCTGCAAGCCGGCCAGCGCCCGGATCTCAAAGTGGTCGTCATGTCCGCCACTCTCGACGCGGAGCCGGTGGCGCAATATCTCGGCGCGCGCGAGGCGGCCGACGCGGCCATCGCGCCATGCCCCATGGTGATCGCCGAGGGCAGGGCGTACCCGGTGGAAACCCGCTACCAATCGCATTACGATGAACGGCCCGTCTCCGAGCAGGCGGCGGACGCCGTGGCCGGGCTCATTGCCGCCGGGGAGCGGGGGGACATTCTCGTGTTCATGCCGGGCAAGAGCGAGATCGATAGCACTTTGAACGCCGTGCGCGCCGCGTCCATTCCGGAGCGGTTGGCCTTGATTCCGTTGCACGGGGAACTGCCGCCCGAGGAGCAGGACCGCGCTTTCTTGCCGCACGGTTGCCGGAAAGTCGTGGTGGCCACCAATGTGGCCGAAACGTCGGTGACCATCGATGGCGTCCGCCACGTGGTGGATAGCGGCTTGGCGCGGGTGGCGCGTTACGACGCGGCGCGCGGGATTCACACGCTGCAAGTCGAACTCATCAGCCGGGCCTCGGCCGATCAACGCCAGGGCCGCGCGGGCCGGACCGCCCCGGGCACCTGCCACCGGCTCTGGACGGAGAGCGGGCATTTGAACCGCCCGGAGCGCAACACGCCCGAGATCCAGCGTTGCGATCTGGCGGAAGTGGTGCTGTTGCTGCATTCCCAAGGCGTTCGTCACGCGGCCGAATTTGACTGGCTCGACCAGCCGGAAGCCGAGGCCGTGGCGCGCGCCGAGCGGTTGCTGCGCGTGTTGGGCGCGCTGGGCGAGCCGGGGCCGGACGAGGCGAACGATTTAACCCCGGTGGGACGGCAGATGCTCCGCCTGCCTTTGCATCCGCGCTACGCCCGTATGTTGGTGGAAGCCTCGCGGTTGGGCTGCGTGCCGGCGGCGGCCTTGTGCGCCGCGCTCGTCAGCGGCCGGGACCTTTGGGTGCGGCTGGGGCGGGATGATCGCGGGATCGCCGAGGCGCGGGAGTTGTTCGAGGGGAGCGCCGAGTCGGACTTTTACACCCTGATGCGAGCCTATCAATACGCGCAGAACCAGCGGTTTTCCACCGAAGCCTGCCGCCGCTACGGCATCCACGCCCAAACGGCGCGCCAAGTGCAACAAACTTTTGAGCAAATCCTGCGGATCGCGGCGACTGAGCGTTTGCTTCCCGACAAATCCGAATCCGGCGGGGATCGAAATCAACCGGCCGGGGCGTCGCCCGCGGCGGGCGAGCCGCTCTTGCGTTGCCTGATGGCCGGGTTTATCGACCAGCTATGCGTGCGGCGCGATATGAATTCGCCCGAGTGCGAGCTGGCCGAAGGCCGATGGGGCGCGCTGCAGCGGGAGAGCGTGGTGCAACTCGCGCCGCTGTTCGTTTGCGCCTCCCTGCGCGAAACCTCGGCGGATCGGGGTGGCAAAACGCTGTTGGGCCTGGCCAGCGCGGTGCGTTTCGAGTGGGTCCAGACGATGTTTCCGCGGCTGTTAAATACGCGGGTTGAGCACTTGTATGACCGGACCCACAAACGGGTGGCGGCTGTGAAGTTGATCCGGTTTCTCGACTTGGTCATCCAGCACGAGCACCAAAAAGAAGTGGAGGACGCCGCGTCCGGGCGCTGCCTGGCCGAGGCGGCGCGCAAAGCTTGGTTTGAATTGCCCCTGTTCAACCACGAAATCGAGCAATACATCGCCCGCGTGAACTTGGTGTGCGCGGCGCTGCCGGAGCTGGAGTTTCCACCCTTGGATGAGTCGGCGGTGACGGCTTGCCTGGCGCGCGCCTTCGCCGGGCTGACGCTGGCGAAAGAGGCCCAGGCGGTCCGCCTGCGCGACGCGTTTCGCGCTCATTTGCAGCCCGCCCAGCGCGAGTGGCTGGATGAATTGGCGCCGAGGTCGCTGGCCTGGCCCGATGGCCGCCAACTCAAGCTCACCTACGCCAAGGAGGCCGAAGCCACCGGCCCCGTCGACCCACCGGAGGTCCAGGTGAAAATCCAGGATTGTTTTCCCCTCCCGGAGCATCCCCGACTTTGCGAGGGTAAAGTTCCGGTCAAACTCTGGCTGGCCGCGCCCGATGGCAAACGGTTGCAGGCCACTTGCGATTGGCTCGCCTTCAAACAGCGCGAATATCCGACGTTGCGCCCCGCCTTGCGGAGCAAATATCCGAGCGTGGCCTGGATCTAATTCCAAATCGCTGTCCAGTTGAGACTAATCAACTGGTCTTCCGGGCCTCTGGCGTCGTTATTCGTCAGTTGCAGATCACTTTAGATATGCGCCTTCCTCATGCCTAGCCAGAGGCCCGGAATCCGGCGCGTCTTAGTCTCAACTTGATCGCTCATTGGAATAAACGCCCTGGAAACCGGGGGATTCCGGCGCGAGGCGGCGTCACGGGTCCAACGGTTCAAAAATCCTCGATTCCCGCGACTGGGGGGGGCTATTCGCCGCGGCTTTGGCGCGGGGATGGTTTTGGAGTCTATGGTGTGGAATGTGTTGTCACTCTAATCAAGGCCTTTATTGGGGGATGGGCAATCCGCTTGACTTGCGCCTCGAGAAATCGGGAAGATCAAACGATTGAAACATCGATACTCACGGCCCAATGACAACTTTTGAATGATCCAACCCTATGAAACTAGCCTCATATTTCGCCTATTTTGCCGCTCAAGCGCTGCTCGCCACGGCGGGCGCGGCGGAGCCTGAAGTTTTAAATGTGCGCGACTTTGGCGCCCAAGGCGATGGGCGGACCGACGACACGGCCGCGTTCCAAAAAGCTATGGATACCGCCGGCCAAGCCGGGGGTGGGGTGGTCCATGCCGGCCGTGGCAATTACTGGTTCGCGGGTCACCTCAACGTGCCCAATGGCGTGACGCTGGAGGGCATGTGGGTTTCGGTTCCCGCGCATAACGGCGTGCGTGACCGTGGATTGCCCAAGCCCACCGACGATGGAACCACGTTTTTAGTCACGGAAAACGAAGGCAAGGAAGCGGGACCCGCGTTTATCACCTTAAACGTAAATAGCACGCTCAAAGGAGTGGTGCTCTATTATCCGAAGCAAGATCCGGAGCGGGAGCCCGCGCCGTATCCTTGGGCGATCGCCATGCGCGGAAAGAATCCCGCCGTGCTCGACGTGGAATTGCTCAACCCCTACAACGGCATCGACGCCTCGAATAACGAGCGCCATTTGATTCGCAACGTCCAGGGCCAGCCGTTGCGGCGCGGCATATACGTCGACCATATCATGGACATCGGCCGCATTGAAAACGCGCATTTCAATCCGTGGTGGAGCATGAAACCCAAGCTGTTCGCCTGGCAGCAGGCCAACGGGGAGGCGTTTATTTTTGGGCGGTCGGATTGGCAGTACGTGCTGAACACCTTTTGTTTCGGCTATAAAGTGGGGTATAAATTTGTAAAAACCCCCGCGGGCGTCTGCAATGGCAATTTCCTGGGGATTGGGGCGGACGATTGTTACACGGCGGTGGTGGTGGAGGATTCCGCGCCCTTTGGCTTGCTCATTTCAAATGGCGAGTTTGTCTCGTTTCACGGACCCGACCCGACGATGGTCGAAGTGGGGGCTCAGCACGCGGGCAGCGTCCGGTTTGTGAATTGCGCTTTCTGGGGTCCTTGCCATCAGATCGCCCGCCTCGGCGGCCGGGGCACGGTGGGATTTAGCGATTGCACCCTGGTCGAATGGGACGCGCAAAACGAAGGCCGCGCCGCGTTGCAAGTGGACAGCGGCAGTGTGGTGGTGCGGGGTTGCGAGTTTCGCGCGAACAAGCCGCAGATCAAGCTCGGCGAAGCCGTGAAACGCGCGATCGTGACGGACAATCTCGTCAACGGCGCCTTGCGGGTGCGCAACGATAGCAAAGGCAGCGTGCAGATCGCTAACAACGCCGACACCGCCAAGCCCTGAGCGAGGCGAAATCCGGAGCGGTGCGGATGACGAACGTCGCGCCGGGGTTTCGGAATTTCCGGGCAGAGGTCTATTACGGCCCGTTCCTGGCGGGAAACGCCGCGCGAGCCGGTTCTGGGCACGCCTGCATATGAGAACATGGCGGTTCGCGACACCGTTATTACTACTCTGACGCGAAAGGCCTGGGGGGCTCCCAGCTGAGGCCTTCGGCCGTCGGAATGATTTGCCGCGGGGCGCCTGGGACTGAAGGCTTAACGGTCGCCGCCAGAAATTCCTTGCCCGCCGGGCAAAGTGGGTTATCTGTAATGATGTACCGGGTGTGCTGTGGTTTGGCGCATCCCATGAAAGACAACCCGTTTTAATAACCTATGATGAATCGCCGCAATGCCATTAAATTGGCCGCTTTGGCAACGGTAGCAATCACTTCCAACACCCGCGCCGCGGACCCCGCGCCCGCGGTCGCTCCCGCCCCAGTTGCCGGAAATCCCCCGCCGGTGATATCCCGTGATTATAAGGTCGCCGAATTGCCCTATGCGTTTAATGCGCTGGAGCCTTTTATCGATGAGGAGACCATGAAGTTGCATCATAATTTCCATCATCAAAGCTACGCGAATAATTTGGGAATCGCGATTGGTAAACACATGGAGTTAAATCACAAACCGGCCGAGGAGATGTTGCGGCATTTAGATCAAGTGCCGGAAGATATTCGGACACAAGTGCGTAACCACGGCGGTGGCTATGTGAATCATAACATATTTTGGAAATGTTTGACCCCTAATGCGTTGCGCGAACCGATAGGGCCCTTCAATACGGCGTTGGGAAAACAGTTTAATCTGTTTAGCGGGTTCAAGGAAAAATTCTCCAAGGCCGCCTTGGAGGTGTTTGGTAGCGGCTGGACGTGGCTGACGATGGATGCGGAAAAGAATCTCCGCATTGAATCGACGTTCAACCAGGACAGTCCGCTTTCACAGGGACGCTTACCGCTGCTGGGGATCGATGTTTGGGAGCATGCCTATTATTTGAAATATCACAACCGCCGAGCGGAATACATCAACGCTTTCTTTCACGTAATCAACTGGAAATATGTGGTTGAGCGTTATGAAAAAGGGACGCTTGAATCCTGATTTGGTCGTCGGTTTCCGGCTGTTTTAAAGAGGGGCGTGATCGCGCGCCCCTCGGTTTCGGAAACCGGGAACGGATGGCGCGAAAAGAACGCTCAGTCGTCGCTGAACTTAGCTTTGTAGAATCTCTGCGTATCGTTAGTCGCCAGGGGATCGGACAAGATATACACGCTGCTCGTGGTGACGTTGGTGGTCCAGGGGGTCCACGTTGACAAATTGGTCGACACCTCGAACACGTACGTTTCGTATTTATTGGCGGTAAGCTGAAGCTGGATGGCGCCGTTGCTTATGGAACTGCCTAAAGTGAAGTCACCGCGGTTGCGAAACGCGTCGAAGTAGGGCTGGTATTCCGCGTTCATAAAGGTGAAAGTCCCCCCCGCATAGGTGTGATAGTTATCCGCCGCCAAGGCGGTGACCAACCCGTAGGTGTCGGCCTCCCAGGCCGTGGCGGTATTGTTGCTCGTGGTCAAGCTGGCGATATGATAGCGCGTTTTCCCGCCAATTGCAGTGAAGAGCCCCCCGGCGTACAGAATGTCATTGGTGGAGACATACAAGCTAACCACTGAGCTATCGGCCGAAGGAGCCCAATCGGTCGCCAACCCCGTGGTGATGTCCAGGGCGGCGAGGTTGGTGCGATATTGATAGCCGATCGCGGCGAATTTTCCGCCCGCGATAATGGTGTTGCTCACGGTTGCCAAGCAATAGACGGCGCCGCTGGAACTCGGGTCCCAGGCCAGAAGCGCGCCCGTGGTGTCGCTGATGGCGCCGATGCCGTTGCGGACTTGGCCCGCCAGGTTCGTAAAGCCGCCCGCCACGTACACGATGCTATCTTTGACCAAGATAGAATTAATGTAGGCGTCCGCGTTCAAGTTCCAATTCAACGGTTTTTGGGTGGTTAAATCGATGGCGGCCAATCCTAAGGCCGATTGGTTGTTCACTTTGGTGAAGCCGCCGCCCACGTAAAGATGAGCTCCCGATTGAGCGAGGGCGTAGATTTCACCGCCCACCGTCACATTCAGCGAAGTCGGGGCGCCGCTGGCGATATCGAGCAGCGCCAGATTAGACCGGCTTTCGGAACCTACGGTGGCGAACAAGCCTCCCAGGAACAAGCGGTTGCTGCAGAGCAACAGGCAATCCACCCGGGAACTATTGGTGCCGATCCCGCTCGGATTGGGCGCCCAATCCAGCACCGTACCGGTGGCCGCGTCGAGCGCCGCAAAATTAGTGCGCCCCACCCCTCCCAGGCAGGCGAAGGCGCCGCCGAGGTACACGCCATTGGTTTGAGCGGATAGGGTGTTTGCCACTTGGCTTAATTTGGGATTCCAATCCTTCAGGGTGTAGTCGGTCAAATCGAACGAAGCGGCGCGCTCCCGAGACTGGCCGGAGATGGTGAGGAAGGCTCCGCCCGCGTAAAGAGTGTTATCCAGCGCCGCCAGGGAATTGACGGTTCCATCGCAGACCGGTTCCCAGGGCAAGAACTCGCCGCTGGTTTCATTCACGGCCGCGAGATTTTGGTTCGCTTTGCCTGGAACCGTGAAGGCGCCGCCAAGGTAGAGAGTGCTACCGACGCCCGTTATGACGCTGACCGTGCCGGTGGCGTTCGGCCGCCAGTCCAGCAGCGCGCCGGTGGTGGCGGTAAACGCGGCCAAACAGCCGCGCGCCTGATTGGAAATGGTGGTGAAACCGCCTCCGGCATAGACGGTTGAATCCTTGAGGTATAATGCGCCAACGATTCCGTTTGGATTGGGACTCCAGCTGTTGGCATTGCCGTTGATGGCATCACAATTCGCCAGATTGGTGCGCAACTGGCCGCCGATGTTAGTGAAAGATCCGCCTACGAAGACGCGCGACCCAAAGGTGGTGATGGCTTTGACGGTGCCGCCGGGACTGGGGTTCCAATCGGTGGCCACGCCTGTGGAAGTGCTGATGGCGGCCAATTTGCTACGGGTCGAACCGCCCGCTTTAGTGAAAGCGCCGCCGAGGTAAATCGCGCCTTCCGAAAGCGCCAGCGCATTCACGCTGCCGTTGACGACCGGATACCAGGAGGTATCCACCGACTTGTCCGGATTGAGATGGGCAAGGTTGGAAATCGCGTACGTGGCCACCGAGGTAAAGGAACCCCCGATGTACCAACCGCCACTGCCATCGGGTATAGAAGCCAGGATCGTGCCCTCGACCTTGGGATAGGACGTATCCAACCGCCCATCCGCGTCCACCACGACCCCGCCGCCCGAAGGCACTCCCAAATAGGTGAACGACCCGCCGATATAGACACAGCCGTTGGTGGTTAAAATGGCGTTCACTTTGCCGTTGGGCGTCGGCCACTCGGCGATCGGATTGTTAGCCGGCAAGGCTCCCGCGCCCACCGGAAGAAGGGGCGCCCCGAGGAGCCAAGCGATTATAAATACCCTAAATGTAATGGCTTGCATTGAGTTCATCATACCGCGAAAGAATCCACCGACGCCGATATAGACCGCTGACTTATGGAGAAAACAAAGGACACCCCAAGCGCATCGGCGCATTCGTCTACACTGCTCTAATTTTAAGGGGAAGTCAAACTTTCAGGGAACCCGGCCCGCTTGATTCCGGGCTTGCCCGCGGGGGCGATGGGCCCGCTACGGGGGGGACGCGGGCGGGTGGGGGCGGGGAGTGCAGCAGTCGGTGTATGGTGGCGCCTAGGTTGAACGGATTTACCGGTTTGATGATGATTTCGTTGATGCCTGTCTGTTGCGCGATATGGGTGGTCCATTCTCCCATGAATCCGCTGGCGAGCATGATGGGAATGTCGGGGCGAACCTTGGTGATTTCCGCCGCCATGTCCAATCCGCTCATGCCCGGCATGCTTAGATCGGTGATGACCATTGCGAAGGCTTCCGGCCGGGCGCGGAAATCGGCTAAAGCGGCTTCCGGGCGAGTATGCACCGTCACTTGATAACCCCACTTGTGGAGCAGTCGATGCGCGCTTTGGCAAAGCGCCGGTTCGTCGTCGACGAACAAGATGTGCTCGTCCTGACCGCGCGGCACCTCCCGCGTTTCATACGCCGATTCGGTGGCCTGAAGCAAGGTTGTGGGGAAGAAGACTTGGAACGTGGACCCGACGTTGGGCTGACTGTCCACCAAGATGATTCCGTCGTGGTCCTTGACGATGCCGTGAACAACCGCCAATCCCAGTCCCGTGCCTTCGCCGGGGCCTTTGGTGGTGAAAAAAGGATCGAAGATGCGAGGGATCATTTCCGGCGCGATTCCCTGCCCGGAATCACTCACCCAGAGGCGCGCAAATTCGCCGGCGGGAAGATCGGGCGCGGCGAGTTTGGTTTCGGGCCCCGCGTCGAATTTAGCCAAGCCAACCCGTAGGCGGCCCGGTTTATTCCGCATGGACTGGGCCGCGTTGGTGCAGAGGTTCATCACCACTTGATGAATCTGGGAGGCGTCGGCCAGCAAGACCAAAGGCGCCGCTTGGATATCGGTTTCGATCTGGATGGAAGCTGGAAGGGTTGAACGGAGCAGATTCAAACATTCGCCGACGATCGCTTGCAGGCGGATGGGCTTGCGCTCTTGCCGGCGGTGGCGGCTGAACGATAAAATCTGACGGATGAGTTCTTTGGCCCGTTCGCTGGCTTGGGAGACTTGATTGAGGTTTTCGACGATTTCCGGTTGGTGCTGGGCATCCAACCGGGCCAATTCCGTGAATCCCACGATGGCGCTCAAGATGTTATTGAAATCGTGGGCGATCCCGCCCGCCAAGGTGCCCAAAGATTCCATTTTTTGGGAGTGTTGAAGCCGGGCCTCCAGCTTGGTCTTAATTTCCTCGGCTTGCTTGAGTTTGGTGACATCTTGTTTGTTAGCCAGGAAATGGGTGATTTCCCCGGCGTGGTTTTTGATGGGTGAAATCACCGCCGATTCCCAATACAAATCCCCGTTCTTTTTGCGGTTTTGAAACTCGCCCAGCCATTGGTTCCCGGCTCGGATCGTAGTCCACATGGCTTGATACACCTCCGGCGGGGTGAGGCCGGACTTTAAAATATTGGGGTTCCGGCCGATGACTTCCTCCATCGTGTAACCCGTGACCTGGACAAATTCCTGGTTCACATATTCGATCTCGCCCGCGGGGTTGGTGATGACCACCACGTCTGGGCTTTGTTCCACCGCTTCGGAGAGCAGTCGCAGTTGATCCTCCGCGGAAATCCGTTCCGAAATGTCCCGGGTTGTCGTCATGACCGCGGAAACCAGGGGGTTATCCAGCAGATTGGCGCCGATCGTTTCCAAATGAATCCAGGTTCCTTGGGCAGTCTGGCAGCGAAACCTCATGGCCTGCTGGCACCCACCGTTGGCCAGCAAGCCGGCCAAGGCGCCCCGCAAGCGCTTTTGATCTTCGGGGTGAATGTGGCTGAAGGGATGTTTCCCTAGGAAATAGCCTTCGGGGTAGCCCAGAATGCGGGCGGTGGACGGGCTTTCGTGAATAATCCGGCCATCTTTGTCCATCAGCATGATGATATCCGACGCGTACTGGGTCAGGGCGGCCGAGCGCGCGCGTTCAGCCGCTAGGGCTTCCCGCTGTTGGAGGCGTTCCTCCCGGCGTTTCAGCCGGCTTTGTTGCGCGCCCCAGACGGCTAGACCGATGGCGGAGCCGAAAACCAGGACGGCCCCGGCCCGAAACCAGATTGTTTGCCAGAAAAACGGCAGTATGGCGAACGCCAGGCTTACGCCCGTTTCGTTCCAGACGCCGTCGTTATTGGCCGCGCGCGCGCGGAACCGGTACTGGCCGGGGGGCAGGTCGTGATAATAGGCCACCCGGCGGTTGTCCGCGTCCAGCCAGGCGCGGTCAAAGCCCTCCAACAGCACTTGATTTCGGGTTTTGGCCGGGGCGCGATAGCACAATGGCGCGTAATGAAATTCGAGGTGGCGGCTGCCGGCGGGCAAGGTCATCGGCTCGGCGAAGGGCGGCGTGAAACGGTGGACTTTATCCATGGCCAGGACACCCCCATTTTTCCTCTGACGCGCGCGGGTCAAGGGTTCGTGGTAGAGAAACGCCTCCAGTTGAATCGGGGGCGGGATCGAGTTCAATTCCAGTCGCGCCGGGTCGACCATTGCCAGGCCTTTGATCGTGCAAAACCAAAGCCGGCCTTGCGAATCTTTCATGCCCGAGGGGGAGGATCCCGCCACCACCTCCACGCTGGCCAAGCCGTCGTTCGCATCGAAGCGTAGGTATTTTATCGGGTGTTCCCGGTCTTCGAACGCGGCGTCCAACTCGTTCGGGTTGACGCGCAGGATGCCTTGGTTGTGGCCCAGCCAGAGATATCCCCGCGCATCTTCCAGGATACAGGCGATTTGCCGGATCGGCAGGTTTTCGGCTTCGCCTATCCGAACAAAGCGCCCCCGTTTATCCCGCCTTACCAAGCCGCCATCCATGCCCCCCAAAAACAGATCGCCATGGCTATCGACATGTAGGGCGTGGATTTGCTCGACCGCCAGGCCCGCCTCCCGGCCGTATTTGCGGAAACGGTCCGCTTGAAAATCGAACAATCCTTCATCGTTGCTGCCGATCCACAGCCGGTTTTGTGGTTTGTCTTCCTCAAAACAGCGAATATCGCGCGCGGTTAAACCTCGGTCGGGCCCGTAAGTTTCAAAGTGTTCGCCATCCAAACTGCTGTAGAGGCCTTTGGTGGTGCCGATCCACATGCGTTGGTGACTGTCCAGGAATAGGCTGTTGATGGCGGTGTGGATATCGATGGTGTTGGTGGGGGAGACGACGCTTTTTCCGTCCCAAATGAATAACCCGCCGGGGTCCGCGCCAATCCATATTCGTCCGGTCGCGTCCGTCGCCAAACTGCCAATGTATTCCTTGGGGAAGGCGTTGCCGATGCCCGAAGGGGGGTTGCGCTCGGGTATGCCCGACCACGTCAAGGCGCCGTTTTCCAGGCGCGCAATGCCCGAGCCGAAGGTGCCCGCCACTATATTCCCCGGGCTGATTTCGCAGACCGATTTGATGGAGCGCCCCAAGAGGCTCGAATCCAGGGTGAAGTTGTGAAATCGGCGAGGCAAGAATCGATGTAAGCCGCCACCGCTCGTGCCCGCCCAATAAACGCCTTCGCGATCTTCGAACACGAACCGGCCCGAATTGTAGGTCAAGCCGTTGGTCTCGCTATATCGGGTTTGGCCCCCCGCCGGATCGATTCGACAAAGGCCTTCATCATAGGTGGCCAGCCAGACGTTGCCGCGACGGTCGGCTAGGGAACTCCAGGGGCGGTAAAAATGATTCAACCGGTGGCGCGTGGTGAAATGATCCGTCACCCATTTGCATAAATTCGTCCGGTCCAACAACCAGATGCCTCCGTCCGGGCTGAGGACCGCCGCGTGAAAATCGCACTCCTCCCGGGGTAAAACGCGCTCCCAGCCCGTGGCGGAGCGGCGGCCGAAGAATTTTTTGCACCCCAGCCATAAGTCGCCTTTGGCGTCGAATCCGCCATGGGCGAAGGTGGGTTCGAATCCCTCTGGGGGCGGGATTTCCCGAGTGGCGTCGCCGATGACCTCATAAAGGTGGCCGTCATGGGCTAGGATGGCCATCTGGCCGTCGGCGGTTTCGGAAAAAGTTTTCGCGTAATTCGAATGCCAGCCCTCCTGGGAGCCCACCTCGTGCCAGCGCCCGTTGCGGAGGAATCCCAGCCCGCGATCGGTGCTGACCCAGAGGCGGCCCTTTTTATCCGCGTAAACGTTGATGATGGCCACGCTGGGTAAGCCTGGCAATTTACGCTTGTCGAAGACGACCATTTCCACGCCATTAAAGCGGACCAGACCATTGAAAGTGCCAAACCAAAGATACCCGTCGAGGGTCTGCGTCATGGCGGTGGCGGAGTTTTCAGGCAGGCCATTTTCGGTCTCCCAGACATGGATTAGGTAGTCGGGAGTACTCGTTAAGAAGCGCCCTTCGGCGCGCGCGGCGGCCGGGTGGCTAACGCATAAAAGTATGATCCATAATGGACTGGTGAATAGTCTGCCGAGGTATCTCCCATAGTCGTTGGTCCAGTGAAACACCCCGTAGCTAAGCGCGGCGCATAATACCTCCCCCTTCATCGATGCCTCAATATCGAACAGCAATGGCTTGCCGTCAAATTAAGCCAAGGCTAAGGCATGGGGTGAAATTAAGCGCGCAAATGGTTCATTAATCCGACCGGGCGCGTATTAGCTGAGTCGTATTTCGGACGCGAATAAGAAACGATATTTCCAACGCCTGCCGGCGGCTTTAACAAGCCGCTGAAAGGTGCCCGACACGGTCTTAACAATTGCAGTCGCGTTCCTCGAAACTGCACAGGTAGATGGGTTTCCCCCCGGGATGCACCCGTTGGGCACGCCACCGGTATTGTTTTTGGGTGGCCATTTCTCGGAACACTTCGTCGATCTTTTCGCCCTGGCGCAGGCGATCTTCCCAGCCCGGGGAGGTGCCAAACCCGGCGATCAAGCCAAAAACCTGGAATAAGCCATGTCCCAACACTTGGTCGGGGGAGACTTTGAAAAAATCGTAATATTTCTCGTTGGCTCGTTCGACGTTGAAATCCTCGTCGCCGATGACCATCGCGTCCGGCATGGCATCGAAGATTTGCGTCCAGCGTTCCCGCGTGGCTTTGTTGTAATTGAATTGGCGGGCGTTCTCGATGGCAATGGCGGCGAATTC
>DBTJ01000085.1:49595-50216 GCA_002306985.1 Verrucomicrobia bacterium UBA1319 | reverse complement strand
TCAGGAACAGCCAATCCTGATCCGCTTGGGAAAAGGCATCCTGCCGGTCGCTATCCACGATGATTACGCCCATCGCCCGGCCTTGGGATACCACCGGCACGGCCAATTCCGATAGGACGCTGTCGAACAGGGCGAAGTAGTTGGAATCAGCCTTGGTATCCGGGCACAGATACGGTTCCTTGGCGGCGAAGACTTTGCCGGTGGTGCCTTGGCCAATGGGGGTGGTGTGGGCGCGTTTTTCCGGGGTCCAATCCTCACCCACCGAGGCTACGATATGCAGGGACTCGGTTTCCTGTTGGTAAAGCATCAACGCCCCGTGTTTGGCTCCGGCAAGTCCACTGGCGTGGGTCAAAATTAAACTCATTAGCTGGTCCAAATCATCGATTTGGCTATTTACCGCCACCGCGATTTTGCGGAGGGCGTCCAGTTCGGAGGCTTTGCGGCTTTTCGTTTTAACTCGAATCGTCATAACATCAAATCTGCGTCCCGCCAAACCGTAACCTTAGTTAATGGATGGTGGGTGACGTATTGATATCAGGGTTGACGGAGGAAGCCAATTGAAAAGACTAATTCGAGCGCTACTTGTTGGATATACCGCCAAGACGGTGGGAGAGAATACAA
>DBTJ01000085.1:17846-49335 GCA_002306985.1 Verrucomicrobia bacterium UBA1319 | reverse complement strand
GAGAGAATACAATTCATGGACAGATGTTTGGCTGTCCGGCTAGGCGCGAACGAGGGAAGCTGCCCCCCAGCGGCCGCTGACCGAGTGAGCCACAACGCCGCGCAGCCAAAGAGCCGACCGGAAGTGTGTTCTTTCCTACCGTCTTGGCAGTAAGATGGTTATATTCGTTGTTTCTTCGAGGACGCCCGCAAAAAAAAGCGCGGCCTAAGCCGCGCCTCGAAGTCTTAAAAGATTCGTCGGTTAAGCGCCCATGCCGTCCTCGAACGAGCCGGAGGCGACGGGGAAACAGAGCTGGTCGCGCACGTATTGGATGCCGCTGGCGCTGGTGGCGTCCAGATCGCGGTAAGCGCTTTCGGCTTCCACAATCAACGGGGCGGTCGGGGTGCCCATGATCTGGCAAAACCGTTTGGGATAGCCGATATGGATGAGCAACTCAGCGTAGCGGACCATGTTCAAGTCGCCGCTGGCGATGTCGACAAACTGCATGGCGCGTTTCTGCCAGTCGGGCTGCATGACGCGCAACGGGAAACCGGGGCGCACGACGTGGTTTTTAACATGGCAAGCGGTGACGCGATCCGCCACTTTTAGGAAGCGGGTCTCGAAATCCTCGCCTTCCCAGCAATGGGATGGATCGGCGTTGACGGTCACGCATTTGTCGCCGCCCGTGATTTGGACCAGCATGTTGAAATCATCCGCGCAGCTGGCGCCGGTGCCGGGATGAATCTCATGGGCGAGATAGAAGCCCAGTTCATTGGCGCGCCGACGGATTTTGTCGGTCAATTTGACGAAGCGTTCCTGGCCTTCCTTGATCATGTCGAAATCGCCGCCGCTCCAGAACCCCCAGGGATAGCCGGTGGCCAATTCCCAGCCGAAGGCGACGCCCCAGAACATGGGGATGATTTTGACGCCCAATTCGGCGCACAGATCAAACAAGCGCAGGATGTAATCTTCGGCCCATTTTTGGATTTCGGCCGGCGATTTCTTAGCCACATCGGCGGGAATGAACGGTCGGACCGAGGGACTCTCGGTCCAGGCGGTGGTATGCACCCAGAAGGGGCAGTGAGCCGAAATGCCGTCCAATTTAAGCTTGGCGGCCGCGAAGGCGTCTTTGATTTCCTGGGCGGACATCAAGGCGCCGTTGCTCTTGTTGAGCATGAAATTGGACGGCTGGGCTCCGGCCGCGCCGGATTTGGACGCCCAGGCGAGAAATTCCGTCAAACTCTTGGCCCCGTGCTGGGCACCTTCGACACTAGCGTGAAAAACAGGTTGTGCCATATCTCAATTCTGTTTGTGTTAATTGGTTTACTGCGTGGTAGAAGCATTACCGAGGCCGCGCGGCGGGCGCAACTGAAATCTTGCGCCGGGCGGCCAAAATCGAAAAGATGGGGTGGTTCGCGATGCTGGGAATTATTTATGAATTCGTTGGAAACACAAGTGGTATTTTACGACACGCACGCGCATTTGGATTATGCGGATTACGCCGCGGACATGGAGCAAGTGCTCGCGCGCGCCCGGGCGGCCGGGGTGAGCCGCATCATCACGATCGGCACCTCGCTGACGAGCAGCGCCCGGGCTATCGAATTGAGCGAGCGGCATCCGGAAATCTACGCGGCGGTGGCTTGGCATCCTAACGAGGCCGACCAAGCGCCCGAGGATATCCGGCCGGCGCTGGCCGAAATGGCGAAGCATCCCAAAGTGGTGGCCATCGGCGAAACCGGGCTCGATTATTTTTACCTCCCCAGCGCGCGCGGGGCGGGCACGGCGGAGGATGACTTGCGGCATAAAAAGTGCCAGGCCCGGCTGTTTGCGCAACATTTGGAAGTGGCGGCCGAAGCGGGATTGAATTGCGTCATCCACCAGCGGAGCGCGCTGGCGGATGTGCTTAGCCAGTTGGCCCCGTTTGAGCAGAAGTTGCGCGTGGTGTTCCATTGTTTCGGCGAAAACGCGTCCGTCGCCCGGCAATTGCTGGCGAAGAATTGGCTCATGAGTTTCACCGGGATCGCCACGTTTAAAAACGCGCAAAGCGTCCGGGAAGCCTTGGCGTCGATTCCCTTGCAAAACTTGATGCTAGAGACGGATTGTCCGTATCTTGCGCCGGTGCCCAATCGGGGTAAGCGGTGTGAGCCCGCCTTTTTGGTGGATACGGCGCGGGTGATCGCCCAAGTCAAGCAGTGCTCCATGGCCGAGCTCGCGACCGCCACGCGCGCCAACGCGCACGAGTTTTTTCGCAAATTTTAGTTTCCGACCGGATTTCTCATAGCCATTCCGGCGGCGGCGGCCCTTACTTGTGCTCACGCTAGCATGTGTTACGGTGCCATGATGGCGCCCCGATGGGCGCGATCGAATATGAGCTTTGTCGCCGAATTTAACGCGTTGCCGCTGCGGAAATTGCTGGAGTTGTCCCTGGCTGCCACCGCTGATAATATCCAGGAAAGCCTGCGTAAAACCCAGTTTTCACTGGGCGATTTTGCCCGGCTCATTTCTCCCGCCGCGCGGCCGGCGCTCGAAAGCTTGTGCCAGCGCGCCCAAGCCGTCACCCGACGGCGATTTGGCCAGGCCATCCGGTTGTTCGCCCCGCTGTATTTATCTAACGAATGCGTCAATAACTGCAAATACTGCGGTTTTTCCCGAGATAACCCTATCCTGCGGGTGACTTTGACGGTGGATGAAGTCGCTCAAGAAGCTCGGGCGCTGGCGGGGCAGGGGTTCAGAAATATTTTGCTGGTGGCGGGAGAGCACCCCAAATTTGTTTCGAGCGGGTATCTGCGGGACTGCGTGGAGGCCGTGCGCCCAATCGCGCCCAGCGTGGGACTGGAGATTGGCCCGCTGGAAACCCCGGATTACCTGCCCTTGGTTGAAGCGGGCGCCGATAGCCTGGTGGTGTATCAAGAGACTTACGACCGCGCCCGGTATGCCGAGACCCACACGGCGGGGCCCAAGCGCAATTTCGATTGGCGGCTCGAAACGCCGGAGCGCGGCTACGCCGCCGGTTTCCGGCGCCTGGGCATTGGCGCGTTGCATGGGCTCGGCGACTGGCGCGCCGAAGCGATCTGCCTGGCGGCCCACGCGCGGTATCTCCTGCGCCATTGCTGGAAAGCCATGCTCACCATCTCTTTGCCGCGACTCCGGCCGCACGCGGGAGAGTTCGAGCCGCGCGCCCGGATGACGGATGCGGACTTGACGCACTTGGTGGCGGCGTTACGCGTTTGTTTTCCCGATGTGGGGCTGGTGCTTTCCACCCGGGAGCATCCGCGCTTGCGGGATGGCTTGCTACGGGTAGGCATCACCCTGGCTAGCGCGGGAAGCCATACGGAACCGGGCGGCTATACGGGAGCCGGGCGGGCGCATTTGCACTACACCGAACGCGGGCTGATCCGCGCGCTACCCATGGCGGAAACCGCCGCCGCGCCCGGGGCGACCGAACAATTCAGCATCGCCGATGCGCGTAGCCCGGAGGAGTTTGCCTGGGCCATCCGCCAAAGCGGTTGCGAGCCCGTTTGGAAAGACTGGGATGCGGCATTGACGCCGCCTTGATGGGGACCTTAAAATGGGTTTGAAGCTGGAAGTGAGGCCGCCCGCCTGCAAAGCCTAGGCGCGCCGTAATGATCACGATTCCATGAACCCGCTTTCGAGACGGATAGCACCAAGCTGGATGGCGGCCTTTTCCGGCCAGCCCTGGCTGCGGCGAGCCGCACTCTGGCTGGGGTGGGTGCTCTTTGCGGTCTTGGCCTGGGGGCAAGCCCCGGTTCAAGCCCCCCTTTGCGCGGCCTGCAATCTTCCCATTTTCCAAGGTAACGTCTGGCAACATGTCCGGGGGTTGATTTGCGAGAATTGCGCCAAAATCGAGCGGCGCTGCTGGATTTGCGGGCTGCCCATCGTCAAGGAAACGGTCAAAACGGGGGATGGGCGATGGCTTTGCCGGTTCGACGCGCCGACGGCGGTTTTAACCACCAGCGACGCGGAGCGCGTGTTCGAGGAAACCCGGTTGGAAGTCGATCGGCTGACCGGGGGCGGCTTGGTATTGAAACAGCCCCAGGTATCCGTGGCGTTGTTCGATGTCGATTACTGGAATAATGATGCCAGCGGGCGCGTGGCCGAGACCCAGCGCCGGTACGGCGTCTCCCATACCCGTCCCAATGGCGCTGGCTGGGACCACAGTGTGTTGTTGCACAGCGGATTGCCCAAAGTGCAACTCATGAGCACTTGCGCCCACGAATTGACGCATCTGTGGATCAATGAGAATTTAGTCAAAGGCCGGGCGTTGCAGCCCGATACTTGCGAAGCGATTTGCGAGTTGATCGCCTACCAACTCATGGGCTATATGAAAGTGGCCGCCGAGCAGGAACGCATTCAAAAGAATGCCTATACGCATGGCAAAATCGATGAACTCATTAAGGCGGAGCGCGAGGTGGGTTTAGCGGGGATTTTGGATTGGGTGCGCCACGGCACGACCGCGGCGTTCGATGCCGCCCGGCCTTTGACGATCGCCCCCGCCTCGCCGCCGACTTGGAACCTCGGGACGGTGCCCAAGCAACCCGCGCTTACGTTGCGTTTGCGCGGCATTTCGGGGCCGTCCTCCCGGCGCATGGCGATCATCAACGACCGTTATTTTATGGTCGGCGATGAGAAGGAGGTGGCGCTCAAGAATGCGATCAAAACCGTTCGTTGCCTGGAGATTCAGGCGGACGCAGCCATCATTCAAATCGATGGCGAGACCAATCGCATCACCTTGCGCCTGCAAAATTAATGCGCTAATCTGCCCTCATGAACGAGCGCGTCATCGCCAATGGTATCTCCGTGGATGTCCAACTGCCTTGTACTCTGGCGGAGTTCTTGACGGCGCAGAACCTGTTTCCGCGCGGCGTGGTGGTGGAGCACAACGGCGAGGCGGTGGCGCCATCGGAATTTCCGTCCCGGCAAATCCATGCCGGAGACCGTTTGGAAATTGTCAAAGTAGTGGCGGGCGGATAAACGGTCGGGAGAACGGCTTGGTTGGATTCGGCGCCCAGGTAGAGGTTTGCGTTCGAAGCCCCGGTCGAGCCTCGGTTTCAGGGTAATGAATATTGAATAATTCGATGAATATCAGTCCTTTAGCGGGCAAGCTGGCGCCGGCGAGTTTATTGATCAACTTACACCAGTTGGAGCGCGATTATTACGAACGCCATCCCCATCCGGATCACCCCGGCGAACGGGTGAGTTTTGGCACCAGCGGCCATCGAGGTACGCCGCTCAACGGCAGTTTCACCGAAACGCACATTCTCGTTATCGCGCAGGCGATCTGCGATTACCGGCGCGCCCAAGGTATTCATGGCCCGGTGTTCATGGGCAAGGATACGCACGCCGCCTCGCGTTGGGCGGAACAGACCGCGCTCGAAGTCTTTGCGGCCAACGAGCTCGAGGTCCGCGTTCAAACCGATGGGGACTTCACCCCGACGCCCGCCATTTCCCTGGCTATTTTGGAGCATAATCGCCAACCCGGGGTGCCGCGGGCGGACGGCGTCATTATCACTCCATCCCATAACCCGCCGGCGGATGGCGGCATCAAGTACAACCCGCCTAACGGCGGGCCGGCGGATAACGACATCACCAAATGGATCGAAAACCGCGCCAATGAATTGCTGAAAGTCGGCAACTCGGGGGTGAAACGGATGCCGTACGCCGCCGCCTTGAAAGCGCCCAAAACCCGGGCCTTCGATTACATCACCCCTTACGTGGAGGCGCTGTCCTCTATCATCGATATGGAGGCCATCCGCGCCTCGGGCATAGCCATCGGGGTCGATCCCTTGGGCGGGGCCTCATTGCCGTATTGGGAGCCGATTAAGAAACGCTACGGGCTGAATTTAACGGTCGTGAACGATCAGGCCGATCCTACCTTCAGTTTTATGACGGTGGACCACGATGGCAAGATTCGCATGGACTGTTCCAGCGGTTACGCGATGGCCAGTCTGGTCGGGTTGAAAGATCGTTTTGACATAGCGTTTGGCACGGACCCGGATTCCGACCGGCACGGCATTGTCACGCCTTCGAGCGGGTTGATGAATCCTAACCATTATTTGGCGGTGGCCATTCGCTATTTGTTGAACTTTCGGCCGGAGTGGCCCGTGACCTCCGTGGTGGGCAAAACCCTGGTGAGTAGTAGCCTGATCGATCGCGTGGTGAACCGTTTGCACCGCCGGTTTTGCGAGGTGCCAGTGGGTTTTAAATGGTTTGCGCCGGGCCTCTTCGACGGGTCGTTTTGCTTTGGCGGCGAGGAAAGCGCGGGCGCGAGTTTCCTGCGTAAAAACGGGACGGTGTGGACGACGGACAAGGATGGCATTTTGCTCTGCCTGCTGGCGGCGGAAATCCTGGCCAAGACCGGCCGCGATCCGGGGGCGCATTATTTGGAAATTACCTCCCAATTGGGCACGCCGCATTATCGCCGGCTCGACGCCCCCGCGGATGCCGCTATGAAAGCCGGCTTGTTAAGCGCCACTCCGGATGCGATCCCCAATGCCAGCTTGGCCGGGGAGCCGATTCGCGAAAAACTGATCCGCGCGCCGGGCAATCAAGCCGCCATTGGGGGGATCAAAGTCGTGACGGAAAATGGCTGGTTCGCCGGCCGGCCTTCCGGCACGGAAAACATTATCAAGCTGTACGCGGAAAGTTTTAAGGGTGAAAGCCACCTGGATCAAATCATCCGGGAAGCCGGGGAAATCATGAAAAACCTGGCCGCCGCGAAATAAACCATCGTCAAGTGGATGGATGGGGCATAGACCTAGATCTATGCCCTACACGGGGCGGATGAAATTACAAACGTTTGGGCCGCAGTAGGACGGCTTTTTTATTGGTGCCATCGACTTCCACGCTGTGCGTTTCCACATTCGGGTCGTCTTTCAAGGCGTGATGGACGATAAAACGATCAAAGGCGTTCAACGGTTCCAGCTCGACGATATCCCCCCAGCGGCGCACCTTTTCAGCGGCTTCCTTAGCCTTGGCGATCAGGGTATCGCGGGCCTGGGAACGATAATTAGCCACATCGATCAGCACTTTGGGCGCCTGTTGATCCTGCTGGAATAAGAGGCGATTGGTCAGATATTGCAGCGCCACCAGCGTTTGGCCCTTGCGCCCGATGAGCCGGCCGGCATCCTCGGTTTTCACCTCCAGCAGCGGGCCTTCCTCCAAGGCATGCTCCTCGACGGTGGCGTCAAAACCCAGGTGCTTCAGCAATTCGGCCAGAATGATTTTGGATTGCGCTGATGACATAATGCGGTGGTGTTCGATTGGATGCGGGAATTACTTTTTGCGGCCACCGAAAGCGCCCGGTGTGGTCCCGCTGTGCTTATGCACCACGGCGGCCGCCACGAGATCGTTGGTCTTGGTCACTTTCATCTGTAGTATCGAAAGCAAGTTTTGCACGGTCCAATACAGAGTCAAGCCTGCGGAGAAGTTGTACAGGAAGACCATGAACATGAGCGGCATGTACTTCATGATTTTCTGTTGCATCGGGTCCATGCCGGGCGAGGGGGGAGTCATATGCGCTTGCCATAGCATAGTGACGCCCATGAGCAGTGGCAGCGGGTTTACGGGGAAACCCAAGCCGGGCAGCATGAAAATCGTGTCCGGAGCCGAAAGATCCTTCGCCCAGAGAAAAGAAGCCCCGCGCAATTCGATGGCGCTTTGCAGCATCGTATAGAATCCCATGAACACGGGAATCTGCAGGAGCATGGGGAAACAGCCGTTGAGCGGGCTGACTTTGTTTTCCTTCATGAACTCCATCAACTTCAAATTCATCTTCTTGGGATCGTCTTTGTACTTCTCCTGCAACGCCTTCATCTGCGGCTGAAGCGCGGACATCCGTTTCATGGACCGCGTGCTGGCGGTGGTCAGCGGCCACAGTACTAATTTGATGATGATCGTGATGACGATGATGGCTAGCCCGTATCCCAGATGCAGCGTGTGCAAACCATTCATCGACAAGAGTAGCAGTTTGGCGACGATGCCAAAGAACCCGAAATTCATGATGAGATCCAGGTTGTTGTGGTAAGCCTCGCCGATGCGCGCCAAGCCGTTGTATTCTTTGGGGCCGGCGTAAATGGTGTAATGCCGTTCGATCACTTGCTTCGGCTCGAGCGGCGAGAACCGGTAGTTGAGGGTCGCCGCAAAACCGATGGGGTTGGCAACGAGTTTGGGATCGGCGGAACGCTCTTCGTAAGTCGGTTTCGGTAATTCTAAATGCTGCACGCCCATTTCCACGTTCGGTTCTTTGGGAATCACCGCCAAGGCGAAAAACTGGTTATAGACCGCCCCCCAAGATAACGGACCGGCCGAGCGATATTCCGAGCGCGGAGTGCCCGGAATGCAGCCTAGGGTGCGATTGGCAAACCAAGCCTCACCAATAACTTCCGCTTTGGACCCGTTGTAGGACATCGCACCCTGCATGATGGGGTTGTTGTCGCGGGGGCCGATCGGGGTGGAAGCTCCCAAAACCCAGGCTTGCTCCGGTAAGGCGAGCTTTTGCGAACCGCGATTTTCGAGGCGGACGGTGGTTTCAATGAGGTAATTCGTGCTTAAAACAAAATCCTTGGTAATCACTAACCCGTTGGTCAGCGATTTCTCGGCGCGCAGGCCGGTGGCGGTCTTGGAGAGCTTGAAAACCCCATCACCCTGCATGGATTCCGCGCCCAGCAACGCCATGATCGGATGCGGCGCGCCGGTGTTAATGGTTGCTAAACTGTTTGTGGTAAGAGATTTGGCGTTTTTACGGCCGACATCCGCGGGATACTGTTTCAACTCCACCAGTTTCAAGCCGCCACCGTGGCTGGTGAAGAAATAACTGGCCTTGTCGTTTTGTACTTCGACGATTTCTTCCGGCAAATCGGTGTGGGGGAGTGATTTGGTTTGAACCGCCGGGATGGGGGTTGGCGGAGTCGCGGTTTTGGGCTCGATATTCGTGCTGGCAAAGATCACCGCGTCGCGGTTCGTGCCCCCGGCGGCCTTGGCGACTACGTTGGTCGACGCCACCACGGGTAGAGGCGGGTAGAGATGGTTCATCAAGGGGAACCACGCGACCAGCATAACAAAGGTGGCGACTAAAATAGCAATCGATTTTCGGTCCATTTAGGAAAAATTCAGGCGTTTGGGCGCGCCAGGCGCCATTGAGTCGTGATGAACAGAGGGTTCCAAAGGGGGCACCGGATCGAGGCCGCACCCGCCCCAAGGATGGCAGTGGCAAAGCCGCCGGGCGGACAACCAAGAACCCCGCAGGGCCCCGTGCAAGCGGATAGCCTCCATGGCATAGGCGGAACACGATGGAGTATAACGACACCGGTCTTGCGGGCCAAAAAAGGCCGCCTTCGCCGGCGAGAGCACATACCGGTAAATTCGCACCGCTAGGAGCAGGGTGTGTTGCGCAAGGTTCACTACGGTGACTTTATCAAATGGGCGTGCTTTAGGACATGCAAATAATCGCGCTCCACCTCGGCGTACGTTTTGCCGGTGAGCGCCGGACGGGCGATCAACACCATATCCGCCGGGGGCAATAATTCCGCCCGATGCTTCCGGAAAACCTCGCGCATTAAGCGCCGGGCGCGGGAGCGCGCCACCGCGTTGCCGATTTTACGGGAGGTAATGACTCCTAATCTCGGATAAGCTCCAGTGGGCAATTCCCGCCAGTTGGCAATCAAATGCCGGGTGACCATACGCTTGCCCTCCAACTTGAGCGCGCGAAATTCGCGAGTATCTCGCATTCGCGCCCGTGGAGGCAACCCCTGGGTTGATGGCTTTGCGGCGGTCACAACCAGGCCTTGTCGCAGCCGACTTATACGGGAGTAAGGCGTTTGCGGCCCACCCGGCGGCGATTAGCTAAAATGGCGCGGCCGCTCTTGCTCGAATTGCGACTCAAAAAGCCATGTTGTCGCACTCGGCGAATTTTAGACGGCTGATATTGACGTTTCATGTTCTATTTCTCTAATGTCAGTCTGTTGCCCCGCGGGAAATACCCTAACATCCCCTATGAAGGGCGAAGTGGAAAAGCTATCATTCGACATCCAAGTGTCAAGCATTGGCGTGGTGAAATTTGCGTAAACACGTTTTTTGATGGCGCCCGCCGGCGGTTTCTCTTACTAATCCAGCATGCGTATTCTTTGCGTGCATGCCCACTTCGACGATTATGAATTCGCGGTCGCCGGCACTTTTGAGCGGTGGCGACAAAAGGCCGGGCCGGATTTCCGGGCGCGCTTTCTCGTTTGCACCGATGGGGCCGGAGGGCACCAATTCCGTCCGCGCGCCGAAACCGCCCGGCTGCGCCTAAAGGAGCAGATGGATTCCGCCCAAATCGGCGGTTTCGAGCTGGAAGTCTTGCGCCTGCCCGATGGCGAAGTGCCGCGCGAAGCCTCCCTGCAAACCGAACCCGGCTTACTGGCCGCCTTGTGGCGGGCGATCCGGGAATTCGAGCCCGATTATCTCTTTTGTCCGCCCGTGCCTTCCGAGCCTTTGTCCGGGGTGCATGTGGATCACTTGGGGGTGGCGGAAGCGGTTCGCAAGGTGGCCTATTTAATCAATGTGCCCCATGCTTTTACGCCCGAATACCCGGCGGATGAGACGCGCTCCCGATTTTGCAAAACGCCCGTCATTATTAATGCGTTCGATGGCTATCAATACGGCGAAAACAGTTACGATTTGGCGGTGGATATTGATCCGGTGTTCGCCAAGCTGAGCCAGATGTATTATTGCCACCGCTCGCAGTTGCAGGAGTGGCTGCCGTGGGTGGCGCGCCATGCGATTAAGGCGCCCGAATCCCTGGACGATTGGACTCGCCAATTGCGCGAGCGGTTTTTACGCCGGAATCAGGCCTTGGGCATTCAAAGCAACCATCCGGTTGAAGTGTTTACCGTGACTGCTTGGGGCACGATTCCCACCTTGGAACAATTGCAAACCGATTTTCCCGAATTGCTGGCGGAGGCGTGCCATTTCAACCTATTAGAGGAACGCTTGCGCCGCTGGCATGCGCTTGGCTAAATGTCCTGTGCTGCCGGATGATGTGGCGTGAATCGGCGCCTGCCGCTTAAACCTATAGCTTTACTTGTGAGCTTGAATTCTCCCGCCTTGACGGAGCCGGGTTCGCCCTTGATCGCTTTCAAAAAAGCGGCGTTTCAATTAGGGGCGGAAACGGTTTTTCCCCGGTTGACCTGGAGTTGGCGGCCCGGTGAACAGTGGGCCGTGCTGGGCCCCAACGGCGGCGGTAAATCCTTGTTCGTGCAAGCGATTCAGGGTGGACTGACCCGGCTGCAAGGGGAAGTGGAATATGGTTTTACGGCCGCGCCGGGGGATTGGCGCGCCGGGGATGGGGATTTGGCCCCGGAAGCCGCCATCGTCGAGGTGTCGCCGCGCCTGCAACGGGAATTGGCCCGGCAAGAAAGCGCTTACTATCAAGCGCGGTGGCACAGCTCGGAAGAGCAGGGGAGCCGCACGGTGGGGGATTTTTTGTCCCAAGCCTCGGTGGAACGAATCTCCCCCTACGAGTTGAACGCGCGCCGCTCCGCTCCGAAAGTCTTTGCCCGCGCCCGGCGGCAATATGTGGCCTGGCTGGGCTTAGCCCCGCTGATGCGTCGGAAACTCTCGTTTCTCTCCAACGGCGAACAGCGCAAAATCCTCCTGGCGCGCGCGCTATTGGAATCGCCGCGACTTTTGATCTTGGACGATCCCTACGGCGGTTTGGATGTCGCCACCCGGAAGCGCCTCGCGACGGTCATAAGCCAGTTGATGCGTCGCGGGGTGCGCGTGCTCGTGGCCACCAGCCGGGTGGAGGAAATTCCCGACGGCGCGACGCATGTCCTGCTGGTGAACCGGAATAAAGTGGCCGCCCAGGGGCTCAAAGCGGAAGTGCTGGACATGGCGTTAACCCGGCGTTTGCTGGGAGGTAAAACGCCCCGGCCCGCCGCCGTCCGTTCACTGGCCCCGCATTCCCAGCGATCCGACGGCGGCCGACCGGTCATCGAGCTGGTGGATGTCCGCGTGGAGGCTCGGGGCAAAACGATTTTAAAGGACATCACCTGGACCGTGCGCGAGGGGGAACGCTGGGCGTTATCCGGTCCCAATGGCGCCGGCAAAACCACGCTGCTGAGCCTGATACAGGGCGACCATCCGCAAGTTTACGCGCAGAATATCCGGTGGTTTGGCGCCGCCGCGACCTCGACCCAGTCGCTGTGGAAAACCCGCCAGAGCATCGGCTGGATGTCGCCGGAACTCAACCTGCATTACCCCGTCGATTGGCCCTGCCTGGAGGTGGTTTGCTCCGGTTTTTTCAATTCGATCGGCCTCTACCATGGCTGCGCCGTCGCGCAGCGCGCCGCCGCCCGGCGCTGGTTGCGGCGGATGGGCTTAAGCCAAGTCGCGAACCGGCCTTTCGGGGCGTTGTCCACGGGGATGCAACGGCTGGTGCTCTTGTGCCGGGCGGCGGTGAAACAGCCGCGCTTAATGATTTTGGACGAGCCCTGCCAAGGGATTGATCCCGAGAACGCCGCCGTCATTTTGCGAGCCATCGACCGCTTGGCGGAAGCGCCGCGAACCACGTTGATCTTCGTCACGCATCATCGGGGCGAGCTGCCGCGGTGCATTAGCCACCGCTTGGAGTTGCGCCGGGGGCGGATAGCGCGCGCGCCCGGTTTGGCTCAAGCGTGAGTGATGGGGGCGCGATTTAATCGCGCGCCGTGGGTAGTATGCGCTTGTCGGCGAAGCGGTTTTGTGAGAACTTCACTGAGTCCGCGCAAGCGATTATGGAATTGAAGGTCGAATTATTCGAGAAAGAGATGGCTGAAGCGCTCATGACGTTTGAAAAATACGTCGTGTGCCTGGATAAAACTCCGGAACAATGCCGCGAAGCCTTGGGGTCGTTAATGGCTAAGGCGATCAAAGCGTACCAGAACCGGGGCGCCAATCTCCGGCACGGCATTGCCCTCGATCAATACACCACGGTGATGATCAGCCAGTCGGAGGGCGACCGGCCCTTGTGCGGCATCTATTTCAACCTCTACACCCCCTATCGCAAACCGGCCGAAAAGGCCAAAAAGGCCTGACTTTACGGGCTGGTGATTTGGAAAAACTGGTTGGCGCTTGCCACCGGGATGCGGATTTCCACCGGGCCGTTGCTCAAAGCTTGGGTTTGCAGATACGTTTGCCAGGCTCCGGAAGTCAGGGTCGCGCGGTTTTTCACCGAGTAAGTAGTTCCGACTTGCCCCGTGAATCGCAGCCAGAATTCGCCGTTTTCAAGGCCGGTTGCGCTCACCGCCAGATTCGGCATTCCCGGCAACACCCCGGGAGAACCGCCCGCCGTCGCGCTGGCTTGCCAGTTGGCCGCGACATTCGGGTCCGCCAGCGGGTCGATGATTTCCAGCGAGGCGCCGCTGCCATCGGCGGTTTCCGGCCAAGGCGACCGGGTGCCATACGTGATACTCTCCAAATTGGTTTGATTCGCGCTCGCCAAGCTGAGGGTTTCGCCGCCATTGGAAAGTTTACCGGTGTAGGCCCCCGCCACCGTCAGGTGGGTGCCATAGCGCAAAGCGAAGGCGTTCGGATTTTTGACGACCAAGACATATTGGTTGGGATCGAGCCGGGAGACGGCCGAGGTCGAAAAATCGAATTGGATCGCCCCCGCCAGATGAATGCCACGCAGGTCCGCCGACGCGTCGCCAAAATTACCCAGTTCGATGAATTCGAAATCATCGGCGTTGCTGAAACCGGCGGCTTGTTCCGCCGCGTTCGCGGCCGCGGGATGGTAATGGATTTCCGAGATGGCCAGCCTGGGGCTGCCCACCACGAAGGTGGCTTCGCGCAGCGCGCTCCATTCGGCGCCATTCAAGGCCCGGGCTTTGATCGTGGTCAAATTGGTGAGGATGATGGCGTTGGTGTAAGCTTGACCGGCGCTGGTTCCGCCGGTGGATTGGCGCTCGCCCGCCACGAGTTCGGCGCCGATCAGGAAATCGCTGCTGGACAAGGAAAGGTTCAACCCTTGAATGGCGAGGATATTGGCGCCTTCGCGCAGGGTGGCCACCGAGGTATCCGCCGTGAATTCCGCGAATTCGACCGCCGCCGAATCGCTGTTTTGAGCCGTCGCCACCGAGTTCCATTGGGGGGAGACGGGCGTGTTAGCCGAGGCGATTAGCCGGCCGTTGAGATAGGCGGCGAAACCATCGTCGTATTGCATGCGCAACGTCATAAAATTCAGGTGGCTCAAGTGGGCGCCATCGAGCGCGAAGGGGATGCGAATGAAAGCCGTGGTGTTCACGTTGTCCATGACGGTTCCAAGGTCGGTCTGAAGGTAAGGCCGATACGTGGTTTCGTGGTCATAGCCCACCCCGCCTGAGCCGCTGATCCACGCCTGGTCGTCGAAGGGTTCGTTGCCGCCCTGCCAGCTGACGCCAAGCTGATTGCCCCCGTTGGCCGCCGTCGGCACGAACACTTTTTTGGCCGCGGCGCCAGCCACCAAAGTGATCCGGGAAACCTCGGTGATTTGGGCGGCGGTACGCGGGTCGGCGCCGTCGGTGGTGTAGTAAATCGTGCCGCGGGGGGCGCTCATCTCCAGGGCGAATCCGCGCGGTACCGCTCCGCCAGCCTGGCTGAAATCGGGCGCGTCGGTGTTGGGATACAGTCCCGCGCGCCGGAATTGGGCTAAGACGACGCTGGAACGGGTGGGAAAATATTGGGTTAGTTGGTTCGTTTTTTCCTTGGCCCAATGTTCGTCGCGGGTGTAAGGCTTGCTCGTCACATGTTGATCGCCCCAGCGCGCGGATTCGGCCACCACCGCCGCGTACACTTCGTCGCACGCGGCCGCAAAACGCGCCGCCGGCACGTTGCGCTCCGGATGCGCGGGGTCGTATTTAGGATTGGAGGAATCCACGTAAAGCGGGCCGCCATTGAAGAAATAGCGGTAAACGCGATCGGCGAAGCGGAGCCGGAATTCGGCGTTTTTCTTGCACGCGGCGTAGGGTTCGGCGGGCGTGCTCGCGCTGGAAACGCCGGTTTTATCGGTGTTGACGTCGGAATCCAGGCCCACAATCCATTCCGAATCCCACGGATAGAATTTAAACCCGTCGCCATTGACGCGATCCCGGCCCGCGTACCAATTCCGGTCGGGCCAATCGTTGTTTCCCAGGTAACAGTTGAGGATCATGTAATCGATCAAATTATCGACGTCGAGCAGGTTCTCATAGGCGGGGTTGCGGGTGCCGTCCGGGTCGTTGCCCTGGATCTTTTGGTAATTGGCGTTATCGGCGAGCCCTTTTCGCGCCAGGGCGCACATGCGGTTCCAGGCCTCGTAAGTGCCGTCGGTGGCCGAATCATAGTTGATGCCATCCCAATCCGCTTCGTCGCCGCCAAGGTAGGAGGAGGAGAAGGAAGAGTCGGGCCGTTCGACCGGATTGTACAAACCCCAATAAACGCCATTAATGTACACGTGGGCGAACGACCGGTGCGAGGCCGTCATGCCCATCGCCCGGGCGGTGTCGAGCGCGAAGGCGTCGCGGATGTAGAGCGGTTGCGCGCCCGCGTCACCCCACTGCCAGCCGTCGTTGTTGTTGGCGCGCAAAACGAGGGTGTCGAACGCGTCGGCGGCCTGGGCTCCGAAAAATGGGAAACGCAACTTGCCATGGCCGTAGGCTTGCCGGAAAAACAGCCGGAACGATTTCTTTTTGGTCAGGCCGAAAGAACGGAACGCGCCGCCTTGTATGCGCAACCCCGCGTCGATATGGAAGCCTTTTTCGCCGTTGGGATCGATTAATTCCAGCGAAACCGGGCGTTCCCATAAATCGCCCTTATTTTCCGGATAAGAATAAATGCCCTTCGATCCGAAGAGGTTGGTGAAGGCGGTTACCAGCGAGAGCGTGGGAACCGACTTCAAGTCGGCTTGAATCGTGAGCGCATATTTGCCGCCGTAATTATCGTTGGCGCCGATGACTCGCTGGTCCATCCCGTAATCGGGGGTGGTCGTGGTCCAACTCGCGGGGAAACCCGCCGCCAGGGTGGCGGCCCGGTCTTGGCGGATGACGTCGTTCAGGAAAATAAACGTATGCGTGGCGAGATCGCTCGGTTCGCCGCCATCCAAGTACGCGGCGGCGCGGACCGGCAGGGTATGGTCGATGTGGATGGCCCCGGAGTAAATCAAACCGTTGGCCAAGGTGGGCAAGCTGCCGTTGGTCGTGTAGCGAATTTCGGCCCGGGGCGTGGTGCAGAGGAGTTCCAGGTCGAAAGGCGTTTCGTAAAAGCCGCGTTTCACGCTGAATTGAACGTCGGCCACGAAATTCGTGACGGATTTAAGCGAGTTGGCCGTGCCTGGCGTGGGCGGAATCAGGTAGGCGGTGGTTACGCCCTCGCTGGTTTGGGCGGCGACCCCGAAGGAAATATCCGGTTTTTGCGCGGGGTAATCGGGGTAAGCGTGCTCGATCGTCGAACCGTCGGGGCGAACCAGGGCTAAGTAGCCGCCGCCGGACGCCAGGCGGAAATTCGTGTGCCGCGCGCCGTTGGTCGGTTGGCGATCTTTGCCCGAGGCGAACACGACGAGGTATTCGTCGGCCGATAACGTCGCGGAAGCGAACGTCCATTTGGCGAGGTTCGCGGGGTCATCGGTGAGGTGCCAGCCCCGCAAGTCAACCGTGTCGCCGCTCAAGTTGCGCAGTTCGATCCAGTCGGAAAACTCGAGGTTGTCGTCTTGCAATCCGGACTGGTTGTCCGCGAGGAATTCAGATAGGACGATTTGTGGCGTCGACGCCAGAGATAGGGTGGGGAGCGAGAGCCAAAGGGCGAAGGCCAGACATCGGATCAGACCGCAAACGTTACGCTTCGGCAATAATTCAGTCATGGGGCGGTTAGTGGTTAAGCTAACAGCCTAGCCGTGAAACGGCGGCGGGGAAAGAGAATTATGCCCCGCTTTAACGGGTCAAACGCGCACTTTCCAAAAGGTCTCGGGCTCTTTGGTAAAGTCGATCCCGTCGGTTTGGTTTCTGAACCGGGCTTCCGCTTCGGCGGCTTCCAGGCTTTCGAAGTAGGAGGGGCGGTCCGCATAGGCAAACAAGTTGTTGTGCCAAATGTGGGAGAAACGCAGACGAGTCACTAAATCAACCTGATACATCGCGACCGCGGTCCGGGTCGCATACGCACTGTTTTTCTTTTTCATCCTTGAGCATTTCCCTCGGGCAGGCGGCAGGTCCCGTGCGCGCCTAGCACCCATCCATGGGGGCGGCGCACTCAAGGGGCCCTAATTCCCAGTAGCCTCGAGCCGTCGCCGTTTACTATCGGCGGAAGCGGGGGAAAGTTTAGGTTTTTTTGACGTTGAAGCGCCCCGCAAATAATGGCGCAAGCAAGTCGGGGTTGGGGCGTCGCTCGCCCGGCGTGGCGAAGGGTCGAAATTGCCTGGTTCGGAACCGAAACGACGCGGAGTGTGTGCATGTAAAATATTGCAAACTAGATGGTTGTGGAATAGGCGCCGAGGGTCATCGGGGCTACCTCTAATCGGGACTCCAGGGTTTCCACTGAAGGGTTGGCGGACCTAATTTGCCTAGTGATCGCGGCCGCGAAATGGGGGGCTCGCCGGGCGCTAGCAAGCGGTGTAAAAATCGTCGCCCGCCGCGGGCGGTTCCGACTCTTTGGGCTGCTTTTTCCACCAGTAATGCAACCCGGCCAAAATGACCGCAACGGCTAGGTAACCAGCGAAAAATTGCGGGGCCGCCATCCACCCGAATTTGTTCTGGATGCCGGCCGGGGTGAGCGTGTAAGCGTGCATCAAGCCCGTGGCCGAGCACGCCGCCGCCGCCAGGGCCCAATACATCGCTTTCAAGAAATCCCGATCGATGATAAAAGCCAGAATGGCCGCCAGAATCATGGAGTTAAGAATAAAACCTTGGCTCAGGGCGATCATGCCGTGCACGTAGAGGTCGGAGCCAAACTTAGGCGCCGTCTCGAACAAACTGGACCCGGAAATGCGGACCGCGGTTTCGACGAGAATCAGCGCCCAGGCCGCCAACGAGGGGATAAAGCCTAGGACTACCGCTAACGCGTGCTTTTTAGGGGTTTCTTGAAAAGCTTGCGCCGAAATAATGAGGCCGATCCAGAGCAGAATGCCCAAAGTCGCTTCGATCGGGATAAAACGCATCACCAAGGTTACGCCGCCAAACAAACACAGCAAAGTGATGGCTAGGCCATTCAAGATCGAATAGCCCCAGCGCGCGCCCATGGCTTTCCAACCGGGGTGGCCGATGTAAATCGTGGTGGGAAAAGCGCTGCCTAAAAAGGCGGCGGCGATGGTTCCTAAGCCGTTGGCCAGCAAGGAAGAACGGGTTTCGAACCGGTCCCCAGCCGCTTCCGCGCTTTCCAGGTTTTGTAGGGAGCCGATCACGTTGAACAACCCCATGGGAAAGATCACCGCGAAGTATTTCCAACCTAAGGGTGAACTGAAGAAATCGAACAATTCCGTGACGGACGATTGGGGTAGGCAAAAGTGAAACTCATAGGCTTCCGGAGTGGGATGAAAATAGCCAAAACCGAGGCTGCGGGAGATCCAGGCCAGCACGGTGCCCACCGCCACCGCCAGGAAACCGCCCGGAATTTTGAAGGGCAACTTCACGCCGGAGGCATAGTTGATCAAAATCAGAAACATGGGGACCAACGCGATGATGGGCGTGGCGAAAATTTGAAAAACGAAGCCCATGGCGATAAAAGTTACCGCGATACCCGCCAAAGCCGAAAGCAACGCGGCCCGGGGCGTGTGGCGTCGCAGCCAGTCGCCCACGAACGCGCCGGCGGTTTCCATCAATCCGCTCATGAAACAGGCGAACAAGCCCGCTTGCCAGGCCAAGGTGGCGTTATGCGTCTCTTGATACACCGGCCCCATGATGAGCAGGATATACGCGATAACGCTGGGGGTGTTGATCCCGAAGGGCAGGGCGGTGACACTATTACGGCCCAATTTGATGGCTAGGCGCCGGGCCTGCCAGGCATAGAAAAGATTGCCGACGAGAATGGAGATGGCCGCTCCCGGCAAGATATGCCGGTGGATCAGGTTCGCGTCGAAGCCGCACACCGCCATACCGAGGGTGGCGATGACCATTAACTGTAGCAAATTATCGATGAACAGCCCAAAAAAGCCGTCGATATCCCCTCGCGCAAACCATGTTGTTTTCACCGTTAATTATGTGCCTGCCTGGCGCGCGATCTTTCGCCGGGGCGGGGCGATATCCGGCTTCGCGCATTGATATGTTTGGAGTCCAACCCGTTTTTTTGCCAGTCCGCCGCCCGCTCGGCTGCGACTCGCCGCCCCGCGGTTTTATTTACTTGTAACAAGCCGGGTGGGCGCTGGCGAGTGTTTTAAAAGACTTCCGCGACCAGGCCGGCGCCGGCGCGCACGCGAGCGGCGATTTGGGAAAGGAAATGCAGCGACAGATGGCTGCAATCCGAAGTGGCCGTCGGGCGGTGGGCCGAATAGACTTGCACCAAGGAAATATTCGCCCCGCCCGCCTTAAGTTCGGCCAGTCTTTGAACGTATTGCTCGATGTCGTCCCAATCCGGTTCCTGCTCATGCACCATGGGAAACAAGCTTTGGATGACGATGGCGCGCTCGCGCCCGAGGGCCAGGATGTTCGCTAGCACTGAACTCAGCGGCACCGAGGAGCGGTTGATGCGCTCCATCGCCGCCTGGGTGCCCACGTCGAGTTTGACCCAGATGTCGTCTTGGTCGGTGAACCAGCATAAACCCCGGCGGACGGAGGGCAAATGCAGGCCAGTCCCGTTGGTGATCAAAACCAATTTAAAGAAAGGAAATCGGGCTTGCGCCCGCAGATGCACCACCGTCTGGACGGCTTCGGCGAAATTCGGGCAAAGGGTCGGCTCGCCATCGCCGCTGATGGCCACTTCGCGCAATTGCAGCAGGTCCGCCGGGACTTGGCGGTAGCGTTCGTACAAATGCAGTTTTTCTTGCCGCACGACCTCCAGCATCGAACTTAACTCCGCGGACATGACCGCCAAATCCACTTGCACGTCGCGAATTTCGACGCTGCGTTTGACCTCGCAATAGACGCAGCTGAAGTTACAGATCTGGTTGGGATTGAGGTTTACTCCGAGCGATAATCCGTGGGCGCGCTGGGAGATGACGAGGTAGATATACCGGTTATGCAGGTAATTTCGCGGCTCGCCGAAGGCGACGCTGATGCCTCGCCCCGCCGCTAGGGCCGGCTTTTTGAAGACCGGCTGGCGCGGAGTCTGCGCGCGCTCGCTGGGCATGCGCTTTTCTGGACTGCGTCTGGCCACAAATGATTTCGTTTATAATCTAGTAGGTCGAGCCGTGAGTTACTCCCCCGACTTTGGGATATCTTTTGCATATATTGCCGTGAAATTCGGGCCAAAGAGGCGCCAAACCGACCGGCTGAGGCCGTTTTTACCCCCGTCGACTGGGCGCGAGGAATGGAACCCGTTTGACTACCGGCTATTTCCGGCCATATGTTCTGGGCATGGTTGCTTTGACTGAAAATGGGGCGCCCGTCGCGCCAGGAGTCCGAATTCCGTTGCCGCCGGCCCGGATCGATGCGTTGTCCCGCGACATCCTCGAATTGAAACGACGGCTGAACGCCGTGATTTTAGCGCATAACTACCAAGTGCCTGAAATTCAGGATGTTGCGGATTTTGTGGGGGATTCCCTGGGGCTGGCCCGGCAGGCTGCGCGGACGAACGCCGAAGTCATCGTGTTCTGCGGCGTTCATTTCATGGCGGAAACGGCCAAAATACTGAATCCCCGGAAAACCGTGCTGCTGCCCGACCGCGACGCGGGCTGTTCGTTGGAGGAGAGCTGCCCGGCGGATCAATTGGCCGCTTTGCAAGCCACGAATCCCAATTTTTACACCATCGCCTATGTGAATTGCAGCGCCGCCGTCAAAGCCTTGAGCGACGTCATTTGCACCAGCGGCAACGCGGTCAACCTCGTCCGCGCTTGCCCGGCGGACCGGGATTTACTCTTTGTGCCCGATGAAAACCTCGGTTCCTGGGTCATGGAGCAGACCGGGCGGCCCATGACCTTATGGAAGGGCAATTGCTATGTGCATGTGGAGTTTACGCACGCGGCCATTTCTAAGCTGCGGCGCGCGTACCCCGGCGCGCCGCTGGTGGTGCATCCCGAGTGTGTCAAAGCCGTGCGCTTGCTGGCGGATGAGGTATGTTCCACCGAGAAAATGATCGATTATTGCCGGCAAACCCCCGCTAAAACGATCCTCATTGCCACCGAAGCGGGCATGCTTCATCGCTTGAAAAAAAGCTGTCCCGGTCAGGAGTTTGTGGCCGCGCCCACCGATACTTGCCAATGCGCCGAGTGCAAGTTCATGAAAATGAACACCCTCGAAAAGCTATACGATTGCCTGATCAACCGGCGCCCTCAAGTCGAGTTAAGCGAGGAAATTATGGCCAAAGCCCGCTTGCCCATCGAGCGCATGCTCGAAATGTCCACCCCGAGACCCCAGCCCTAATTGGCGGCCGGTTGCCTGTGTCAGCGGACTAACTCAGGGCCAGACCTAGAAGTCGCGCCCTGGCAACGCCGCTGGGTCGCATCCTAACGGGCTGATTTGGGCTCTTTGGCTTCTTTGCGCGCAGCCTTTACGAGGCTGGCCACCAGGCCTTCCATCGTGGCGGGCTTGGCTTCGGCCGCCGCTTTTAGCCCTAGCGAGACGAGGATTTTGGTGGTTTCCGGCCCGATGGAAGCGATTTTCAAACCCGGGTGCTTGGCGGTCAATTCTTTGAGGTTGAAGCGCTGGTTGAAATGCTCGATGGCGGAACCGCTGGCGAAAGTGAGCCAGTCCGCGCCCGCTGCTTGCAGCCGCAGGTCCGCGCCGTGCAACGTTTCGGTTTCCGGCAAGGTTTGGTAGAAGGGAATGTCATCCACGATGGCGCCCAAATCTTCGAGCAGCCGGGGTAATTCCGAAATCGCGGTTTCGGCGCGCGGCAGTAGGATCTTGCGGTTTTCCAGCGATTCGAACTTCGACATGGCCTCCGCCACATGGCTGGCGGAGAACTGGGTGGGCATGACGTCGACCTGAAGGCGCAAGGCTTTCAGTTGAGCCGCCGTGGCCGCGCCCACCGCCGCGATGCGGGAGCCCCCCAAGTCGCGCATGTCCTGGAAGCCCTGGAAGAAAAAGTCGAAGAACGCGGTGACGGCGGTGACGCTGGTGAACACGATCCAATCAAACGTGTTTAAACTGGCCAGCGTTTCCGCGATCGCCACTTTTTCCGAGGGCGGACCGAATCGGATGGCCGGGATTTCCAGCACTTCCGCCCCGAGCTCAAGCAGGGGGGCGGAGAGCGCCGCCGCCTGGCTGCGGGCGCGGGTGACCACGACGCGCTGGCCGATCAGCGGCCGTTTCTCGAACCAGCTCAACTGCGAACGCAATTGAACGACCTCGCCGATTACGGTGATGGCGGGCGGTTGGATCGCCTCCTTTTCCGCGATCTCGGCCATGGTGGCGAGCGTGCCGGTCCACGTTTTCTGGCGCCCCGTGGTGCCCCAATGAATCACGGCCACGGGCGTTTCGGGGGCGCGTCCGTGCGCGATCAATTCGCCCGTGATCCGGCGCAGTTGCGCCAGCCCCATCAACACCACCAGGGTTCCGGGCACGTTGGCAAACCGGCTCCAATCCACCCGATGTTCCGGCCGACCCGGACATTCGTGGCCGGTGACCACCGTGTAGCTGGAGGAAAAATCGCGGTGGGTCAGCGGGATGCCGGCGTAACCCGGAACCGCTTCCACCGAAGAAACGCCGGGCACCACTTCAAACGGGATTTTGGCTTTGGCCAGCGCCTGGGCTTCCTCGCCGCCACGCGCGAACACGAAAGGATCGCCCCCTTTAAGCCGCACGACGCGTTTGCCCGCGGCGGCTTTCTCGATCAATAGCCGATTGATATCCGTCTGCTGGATCGCCCGGGTGCGGTCATGTTTGCCCCCGTAGATGCGCTCCGCCGAGGCCGGGGCATGCCGCAATAAATCGGGATTCACCAGCCCGTCGTATATCACCACTTCGGCTTGCCGCAACAGCTCGGCGCCCCGCAACGTCAATAACCCCGGATCGCCCGGGCCCGCCCCCACTAAATAGACCATGCCATTCATTCGGGCACGAATGTAGGCGGGACGGCCCCGTTCGGCAACCATAAGCGGCAAGGCGGAACCCCGCTCCCCGCCGCCGACCCGTTATTTCGTGATCGTGTAATCGAACACAAACACGTCGTCGACCAACGGTCCGACGGAGGAGCCGAAGGCCTTGTGATCGGGATGGACGAGGTAATCATCCCGGTCTTTTTCGGTTTTAAAGGTGAGCAGGAAACCGTGCGTGAAACCCTTGTTGAGCTTTTCCGGACTGTGATTGGTGCCGGTCTCGAAAGTGACGATCTGGGGGATCTTATTTTTCAGGTCGGCGAACGAATCCACGAGCTTTTTAATATCCTCGGGAGACGCGGTGGCTTTGAATTTGAAGGCCACCACGTGGCGCACTTTGCCCATTTTCGGAGCTTTGACCTTGCCTTCCTTTTCGGCGGCGTAGCCCGTGAACATCATGCCCGAGACGAGTGCCAGGACGCACAGATAGAAGAGTGATTTTATCATAGGTGTTTTTGTTTAGCGATTACGCTAGGGGAAAAGGCGTCCGGGGTCAAGGCGCCGAGGGGCCGCCGGATGAATACTCCCGGGACTCCGGTCGTCAGGAAAATAGCTCGACAGTAGCGGAAGTTTTCTTGATAGAATGGGTTCGTTACACATGAATGGATGTCATTTTGAACGAGACGCCGGGTTCTCACTTTGGCAAAGCGCCAAAGGCTCCCCTGAATACTACTTAACCGTCGCTTTCGACCACCCTTCCGACGCGGCCTTGGCATGCCGCCACGCTTACCGGAAAATCGCGTCCATTATCGAGCGGGAAAAATTAGCGGTGGTTCAAGAACGGATGTTTGGTTCCTTGAACCATTATGAAATCGCCCTGGCCGGTCGCCAGCAGGGTTTGGGCAGTGAAAGCGCGCTGGCCAACGGCCTCGTGACCTACATCCAAGGCCGCCCGCTCTGGGGGGAAGGGATTGCGGGCATCCAGATTCACGCCGTGCGTTCGGATCCGGCGAAGGAAACGGTTTCCACGATTACGCTGGCGGGCCGGCCCGTGGGGCGGGCTTGGCGCCGCGCCGACGCCACCCTATATTGGTTGCAGAATGTGGCCGGGTTGAGTCAGGCTGGGGCGAGTCCGCTCGCTCCGAAAGCTCAATCCGAAAAAATGTTTTTGCGCGCGGAGGAAATCTTGCGCGCCCAAGGGTTGGATTACACCTCGGTGGTGCGGACCTGGATTTATTTATCCGATATTTTGAGCTGGTACGACGGCTTCAATGAAGTGCGCAACCGGTTGTACGGCGCCTGGGGGCTCATGCCGGCGCCCGGCGCGCTCCTGCGCCTGCCGGCCAGCACCGGCATACGGGGAGATAATCCCTTGCGGGCGGCCTGCGTCATGGATGTGCTGGCGATCGGCGGCAAGACCGCTCAGGCGCCGGCGATCACGCAGTTGACCAACGTGAAGCAGAAAGACGCCTTCGGCTATCAAAAGGCGTTTTCTCGCGGGGCCTGGGTGCGGGGTGGCGATTTGGCGCAGGTTCAGATTTCCGGCACCGCCGCCATCGATGAACGCGGCGAAAGCCTGTTTCCGGGCAACGCCCGCCAGCAAATCCAGCACACCCTCGAAGTGGTCGAGGCGTTGATCCAGCCGTGCGGGGCGCGGTTGGCGGATATTAGCGGCGCCACGTTTTTCCTCAAATCGGCGGGCGACACCGAGATTTGCCGCCAAGTGTTGGAAGCCCATTCCCTGGGGCAAATACCCGCTGTTTGGGTGGTGAGCGACGTCTGCCGCGGCGAATTGTTGTTCGAGATGGATGCCCTCGCCCTCGGGCCGTTCGCCTGATTTTTCACCTTTTCCGACCGCCGTCGCCCGCGATTCAAGCTTGCGGTTTGCGGCCGGCTTTTCCTTAATAGCCTTCGTGATTTTTACGGTCTATATCGGAATTGCCATGGGCGCGTATTTGCTGGGGTCCATTCCCACCGGCTTTTTGGCGGGTAAAGCGCGCGGCATCGACATTCGTCAAACGGGCAGCGGCAACATTGGCGCGACCAACGCGTTTCGCATCCTGGGCAAGAAAGCCGGTTTGCTGGTGCTGCTGGGGGACGCGCTGAAGGGGTTTCTGGCGTGCCGGCTCTTGCCGCGCCTGGCCGTCGCGTTGAGCGGGTCGGCCGCGGCCCCGGTGGACGCGGAATCGCTGGCGGTGCTGGCGGGACTCTTTGCCATTCTGGGCCACATGTTCACCTTGTGGCTGAACTTCAAGGGCGGCAAAGGCATTGCCACCACCGCCGGGGTGCTGGCGGCGCTGGCGCCGGTGTCCTGCCTCATCACGGTGGGCTTATGGCTGGCGACGCTGGTGGGGTCGCGCTATGTTTCCGTGGCTTCCATGGCGGCCGCCATTGGGTTGCCCTTCATCGTGTGGGCCGCGGGCGGCAACGCGGCGTTGATCGCCCTGGTCTGCGCGGTCAGCTTGCTGGCGCTCTACAAGCACCGAACGAATTTTCAGCGGCTTTTGCGCGGAACGGAAAACCGCTTTTGTTGGAGTAAGCGTTCATCGTCTACCAAGGCTAAAACATGAGAATTACCGTTTTAGGAGCCGGCGCCTGGGGCACCGCGCTGGCGCGGCATTTGCGGTTGGGCGGCCACCCGGTCGTGCTGTGGAGCAATAGTGCCTCGCAATTGGAGTTAATCCGCGCCACGGGGCGCAACGAGCCCTGTCTGCCCGGGATCGATTTGCCCCGGGATTGGGAATTGGAAACGGACGTCGCGCGGGCGCTCCACGGGAGCGAGTTGGCGGTCGTGGCGATTCCCTCCAAGCCCTTCCGCCAAGCGACCGTGTGCCTGAGGGATTTCGCGGGAATCGTGGTCAGCGTGACCAAAGGCATCGAGTACGACAGCGGCCTAACGATGTCCGACATCCTCGCGCAAAACGCGCCGCGGGCGAAGATCGCCGCTTTGTCCGGGCCGACCCTGGCGTTGGAAGTGGCGCGGGGCGTGCCGACGGCGATTGTCGCGGCGAGTCATGACGCCGAGGTGGCCAAAACGGCGCAAGCCCTGTTCCACCGCCAGGCTTTCCGGGTGTACACCAGCAAGGACCTGATGGGGGTCGAGCTGGGGGGCGCGTTGAAAAACGTGATCGCCATCGCCGCCGGGGTGTGCGACGGCATGGGGCTGGGCGACAATTCCAAAGCCGCCTTGATCACGCGCGCGATCGTCGAGATGCGCCGCTTGGGGGTGGCCCGGGGCGCCCGGCCGGAAACGTTCAGCGGCTTGAGCGGGTTGGGTGATTTGACCGTCACCTGCTTCTCCCGCCTTAGCCGGAATCGCGGCCTGGGCGAGCGCCTGGGCAAAGGCGAGAAATTGGAGGCGATCCTCAATAGTATGAGCGCGGTGGCCGAAGGCTATCCGACGGCGCGCTCCGCCGTGCAATTGGCGCGTAAACTCGATATTTCCGTCCCGATCATGAGCGAAGTCTACGCGGTATTATTCGAAAACAAGGAAATCTCCCAAGCGGTGCGCGACCTCTACGCCCGCGAATCCAAACCCGAGGAAGAACGGGGATTGGAGCGGTTTTAAAGTCCGCCCGTCACCGTTTCAAAAGCCCGGCGTCGATATACTGGCCGCCGATGGTCTGTCGGCAGTGGATCGCAAGGGTGTTTTCCCCGGCTTTGAGCGCGGCCGCCGCCGCCGGCGAGAGGGGAAAATCCTCGTAATCGGCCGTGTACCCCTTGACCGCGCAAGCCAGGACGCCGTTGAGGTACACCTCCGCGTCTTCGTCATGGTGCAGCCACAGCAGCGGGGGCGTGGCGGGCGCCTCCGAGAGCGAAAAATGGCGGACCAGCCAGATGTCGGCCGTGTTCCAGCTCGTGTTCACCAGGGCGCCGGGGGTGCCGTCCACGCCAAACCCGGACAATCCGGATGACCAGGCCGAGGCGTCGAAGCCCGGCTGAAACCAATTCGCCGGCGGGGGGCTCAACGTGTATTTCCAGGTGGCCGGCTGCTGCTGGGCGGTGGGCACTAAAAACTGATTCAAATTCAAAATCCATTGGCCGCCGTTGATGTTTTGCAGGTCGGGCAACCCGACTTTAAACACGGCGCGGTCGTAGGTGAGCAAGCCGTTACATTCGGTTTCCACATCGGTGAATTGGGTGTACACCGCCGCGCTGAGGCCCCCGGCGTTTTTCAAATGCCAGACGCCGGTGAATAATTTGGAAAAGTGTTTCATTAACCGATAGGAATCGGCCATGCCCACGTAGCCCCAGCTGTTTTTCGACCAGGTATGGCCCTCGATCGGCAGCCCCAGGCCGCCGAATTCCCCCAACACGGCGGCGCGCGTGGCTTCGGCGCGCGGGCGTCCGGGGCCGGGATACTCATGGGTGTCCATGACTTCGCCGACATGGAAATCCGACCAACCACTGGCATTGTTGACGAGGCGGGTGGCGTCGATCTGCTTGATCAGTTTCACCAGGCGCTCCGTGTCGTACTGCCCCCAGCCTTCGTTGAATAGCACCCACATCACAATCGAGGGGTGATTGAAGCGGCCGGTGATGAGCCGTTGCAGCTCGATTTCGAACTGCCGCTTGCTTTCTTCGGTGCCGTTGTTGCCGCTAGGCATGTCCTGCCAAACCATCAAACCGAGCTTATCGCACCAGTAATACCAGCGTTCCGGCTCCACTTTCACGTGTTTGCGCGCCATGTTGAAGCCCATTTGTTTGATCGTCTCGAGGTCGGACTTCAGGGCGGCGTCCGTGGGCGCGGTGTAGAGGCCGTCCGGCCAGAACCCCTGGTCGAGCACGCCCCATTGGAAGAGAAACTGGTGGTTTAAAAAAATGCGGGCAAGGCCGTCCGGGCCGGTTTGAATGGCGATTTTGCGCAGGCCCAAATAACTGTCCACCGCGTCGAGCGTCGTCGCGTTGCTTTTTAAGACGAATTTTAAATCGTATAAAAAGGGGTCCTCGGGCGACCAGGGCCGGGGGTTGGGAAGGCTCAGCGCCAATTCGTTGCCCGGGAGGCCTTGGGCATGGGCCACCGCGACTCCGTTGGAGTAACACCGGGCTTCCACGCGCAGCCCGCGGGCGCGGCCGGCGAGATTGACCGTCACTAAAGCCTGCTGGTGGTCGAGGTCGGGAACGAGGCGCAGGGATTCGATGCCGGGCGCGGGCACGGGCTCCAGCCAGACGGTTTGCCAAAGGCCGGAGCTGGGCGTGTAAAAAATGCCTTCGGGCTTGCGGGATTGCTTGCCGCGCGGTTGATCCCAATCGGTGGGGTCCCAAATCCCGACCAGCAGCTCTTGTTTGCCGTCCGGCCGCAACGCGGGCGTGATATCGAATTCGAACGCGTCGTAGCCGCCGCGATGCGTCCCGCACAGCCGGCCGTTCACCCAGACCGTGGCCTTCCAATCGGCCGCTCCAAAATGCAAGCGCACGCGCCGGCCCGCCCACCGGGGAGGGATCTCAAAGGCGCGGCGGCACCAGAGCGTCTGGTTTTCGTCGATGGCTTGCATCACGCCCGATAAGCTGGATTCCACCGGGAAAGGCACCAGGATTTCGCCCGCGAACCGGCTGGGCGGCGGATCGTCCAGCGGTTGGATCGCATAATCCCAGAGGCCATTGAGGTTCAGCCACTCCGGGCGCGTCATGGTGGGGCGCGGATATTCGGGCAGCACCTCCCGAGGGGTGACGGCTTGGGCCCAGCGCGTGGACAAGGGCGTTTTGACCGGTTGCCAGCCGGCGGCGGGAAACCACGGGGTGAGCGTCGCCAGGAGCATGACGGCCCATAGCGCACCCCTGGCGTGGCGTGCCGGGAGGCTTCGGCTTGGCTGGAGGCGGGACGCGCTCATCGTTTTAGAAATTTGACCACCGCTTCCGTGCGGGTGCGCACATGGAGCTTTTCGTAAATGCGGCGGATGTAGGTGCGCACGGTATCCAAACTCAGATTCATGGTGTCGGCGATTTGCTTGTAGGAATACCCTTTGGCCAGCCAGTTTAGGACCTCTTGTTCTCGCTGGGAGAGCGAGCTGGTCTCCGGACTGGAACGGCTGATCGCCTGAAACGATTGCACGACTTTGCGCGCGATGTGGCTCGACATGGGCGCGCCGCCGCGAAACACTTCTTTGACCGCGTTGAGGATTTCCTCCGGCGTGGCCCGCTTAACCAGGTAGCCGCAGGCCCCGGCGGCCAGCGCCTGGTAGACTTGGTCGGTGTCCTCGTAGACCGTCAGCATCACGACTTGCAGCTTGGGCAATATCAATTTGAGCTCCGCCACACATTGGATGCCGCTCAGGCGGGGCAGGTTGATGTCCATTAACACCACGTCCGGCGGGTTTTGGGGAATGTCGACCAGGGCTTCCTCGGCCGTGGCGTAAGTGCCGAGGCAGCGGGTTTCGCCGGTGCCGGTGAAATAACGGGCCATGCTCTCGCGCAAAGCGTCGTCGTCCTCCACAATGGAAATTGCGATATTCATAGACGGGGCATTTCTAAAATCACCCGGGTGCCGCCCGCGGGTGGATGTTCGATTCGGCAATGGCCGCCAATGGCCTGCAAACGTTCTTTCATGTTCAGTAGCCCGTTGCCCTTGGGGGGGGCGCCGGCGGGTGGGGAAAATCCCCGGCCATTGTCCATGACTGAGATGGCGAACCGGCGCGGCTCGATGACGATGCCGATCCGGGTGGAGTTGGCGGCGGCGTGTTTCACCACGTTGTTCAGGGCTTCCTTGAAGGCTAAAAAGAGGCTGTGGCGGGCTTCGGCCGGCAAGTTCATGGGCGGCAGTTCGGTGGGGATATCCAGAAAACATTCGATCCCCGCGTCCTGGAAATACTCCAGCGCGTAGCGCGATAGGTACGTCGCGAGGTCGTCGAGCGAATCGTTTTTGGGGTTCACCGTCCAAACGATTTCCTCCAGGCCTTTGATGGCGCCGCGGGCGGCGGTGGACATGCGGTCGACGTCCTGGCTGGCGGCCTCGGGCTGTTGCAGATCCCGCTTCACCAAGGCGCAGAGGAAGTTGATCTGGGTCAGCCGGGCGCCGATCGCGTCATGCATATCCCGCGCGATGCGGCTGCGCTCTTTTTCCAAAAAGTGTTGCTGCTCCAACAACCGTAGCTTGCGGCGCAAGCGCCGGAACATCCAGTAGCGCGCCCCGCCGGTCACGGCCGCCACGCCGCCGCCGGCCGCCAGGCCCATAAACCACCAAGTCTGCCACCAGGGCGGCAGCACGGTGAAGGCGATCATGGCCGGTTGCGGATTCCAAATGCCGTCGTTATTGCAGGCCGTCACTTGGAATTGGTAATCCCCGGCGGGCAGCTTGGGATAGCGCGCCTTGCGCAAGCCGGTCGCTTCGATCCATTGCCGGTCGATGCCGGTGAGCTGGTAGCGGAACCGGACTTTCTCGGCGGTCGTCAGACTGAGCGCCGTGAATTGAAATTCGACCGATTGTTTCGAGGCGCGGATTTCGCGGGGAACGGGGGTGGCCGGGGCCGGTTTCGCCGGCTCATAAACGGGGGCCTCGAAGAGGGGTTGACCATCCACGAGCAACCGTTCGATAATCACGGGCGGAATGACGGGGTTGAAGTGAGTGGCGGCGGGGTCCACCATGACGAGCCCCTTGGCGGCGGGAAACCAGAGTCGTCCGTCGCCGGTCCGGCAGGCGCTGGGGCAATAGCCGGCCACGCATTCCAGATTGGCCATGCCGTCATCCCGGTCGAAGACCACGGCGTTCACGGCGCCCAGGCGGCCTTCGATCAATTTGGCCAGCTCCGTTTGCGGTATCCGGCAGATGCCCCCGTTGGAGCCGAGCCAAAGGTTGCCCTCGCGGTCCTCGAGTATCTGGTTGATGTTTAATTCCGGCAATCCTTGCTCGGCCGCGAAATACCGCAAAACGCCATGGCTTAGGCACCCCAAGCCGGGTTTATCCGTGCCAATCCAGAGTCGGCCCCGGCCGTCCAGGTGCAACGCCCGGATGCGGGAGCTGGGCAAGCCCTCTTTCTCCGTCCAAGATAAATGCGTTCCGTTGGTTTGGTGGCAGCCCAACCCGCCGCCGTCGGAGCCGTGCCACAAAGCGCCGTCTCGACCCACGGCTAGCGCGGTTACCGGTCGGCTGGGGGCGTAATTCGGCGCGGGGAGGCACGTAAACACGCCCGCGTGATAGTGGCTGATCGCCCCCTCCTGCGTGCCGATGTACAATCCGCCCGCGCCGTCCAAGGTCAGCGCGGTCAGGACCGTGTCGGGCAAACCGGCCGCGAGCGAAAACACCGAAAGCGTTCCTTGAGGGGAAAGTCTGGCTAGGCCGTAACCCCAGGTGGCCATCCACAAGTTGCTGGCGGGGTCGGTCAGCAGCGTGTTGAGGTGTTCGATGGACACCCCCTGAAAACGCAGGGGCAGCGGTTCGATCCGGTTTTCGCCGCGCTTGAACAA
>DBTJ01000085.1:10779-17589 GCA_002306985.1 Verrucomicrobia bacterium UBA1319 | reverse complement strand
GCGCTTGAACAAGCCCGCCACCTGACTGCCCAGCCACAAGCCTCCGTCGGCGTTTTCGGCCACCGCCGTGACCCGCGCGCCAGGATAGGCCTCCGGCAAGGAGTAATTAGCCAGCCGGGTGCGTTTGAGGCGGCACAGCCCGTTGCCCCGGGTGCCGATCCACAGGTTCCCCTCGCGATCTTCGGCGATGGCCTTGATTTCCTGCACGGTGGAGGCGCCGGAAAGGTTGACCGGAGTGAATTTGCCGTCGCGAAAGCGGATCAAACCACGGCTGTCGGTGCCCACCAGAAGATCGCCCTGGCGGGTTTCGAACAAAGTCCACACCCGCGACAGCGAGGCGGCGCTGGAATGGAAATAATTAAAGCGCCGCCCCCGGCTCAGGTTGAGCAGAAACGTGTCGCCAAACGTCCAGAGATTCTCCTCGCGATCCTCGTATACGCCGAAATAGCCCATCCCGCGCGCCACCGCTTCCATGCCCAGAACGCTGGGGTTCAGCGCGTCGTTCTGGTATTTGCACAGCCCGGTTTGGGTGGAGATCCACAAGACCCCCGAAGGCCCCGCGTGCAAGCCCGTCACCCGGTTGTGGGGCAAGCCGTCTTTGAGGGTCAGCGTTTGGAAATTGCCTTGGCGCCAGCGGCTGAGGCCCGCCTGAGTGCCAAACCACATGACGCCGTTGGTCTGGCGGAAAATCGCGGTCACATGATTGTCCGCCAGCCCTTGGCTGGTGGTAAGGGTGTCTTGCCGCCCGGCATGCAGTCGCAACACCCCGTGACCGTCCGTGCCGACCCACAGGTTACCCTGGTCGTCCTCGCATAACCCGGTGATCCGACGATCGCTGGTGCTGACGGCGCGATGATTGGGCCAGACGGTCAGGAAGCGGACGCCGTCGAATCGGGCAAGGCCGCCCGCGGTGCCGACCCATAGGTAACCGTCACTGGTTTGCAGAATGGACGTGACGGAGTCGTTGGGGAGGCCGTTGTCCTTCCGCCATACCCGGGTCAGGTATTCGCCGGCGACTCCCGGATCGGCCGCCGCCGCCTGCCAGATCTGGAGGAGCCATCCGGCCAGTAGCAACAGCAGTCCGCCCAACGCGGGCCGGAGGCCCCGCTGGCGGGGAGCGTATGGATGCAACCTGGTTCTCACTTCACGTATCGGCCCCGGATCGCTTTGGGGCGCGAGCCACGGCCCGCGCCGGCCAGTCTATCCGTTTAGGGATATCAGGCCCAAATTTCGCCGTCGTGCCAAGCTTGTTATTTTGCAGTTTATTTTTTCCTCCCTTCCCCCTAGATTAATAAAAATTTTGCTTCAGGGCTAGCCGTAGCGGCGGCGCCGAGGTTTAAGAATGAAAACACGATGAGCACCACCAATATAGATAAGCTTTGTGTCGATACCATCCGAACCCTGTGCATGGACGCCGTGCAAGCGGCCAATTCCGGGCATCCCGGCACGCCGATGGCCATGGCGCCCGTCGTCTATTGCCTCTGGCAGCGCTTGCTTAATTACGATCCGGCGGAACCCCGCTGGGCCAACCGCGACCGGTTTGTGCTTTCCGCCGGGCACGCCTCCACGCTGCTTTATTCCACGCTACATCTGGCGGGAGTCAAAGCGGTGGAGCCCGGCCATGGCAATCCGGGCGGGCTGGGCGTCGAGCTCGACGATTTAAAGCATTTCCGGCAGTTGGGCAGCCGCTGCCCGGGCCATCCGGAATACGGGTTTACGGCCGGGGTCGAGACCACGACGGGACCGTTGGGCAACGGCGCCGCCACCAGCGTGGGCATGGCCATCGCCAGCCGCTGGCTAGCCGCGCGCTTCAACCAGCCCGGGTTTGCGTTGTTCGATTATAGCGTGTACTCCCTGCTCGGGGATGGCTGTATGATGGAAGGCATCGGCGCCGAAGCCGCCTCCCTGGCGGGCCACCTTAAGCTTTCCAATCTATGTTGGATCTACGATAGCAACCGGATCACTATCGAAGGGAACACCTCGCTGGCGTTCTCGGAAGATGTCGCCACCCGGTTTTTCGGCTATGGCTGGAATGTGACGAGGGTGGGGGATGCCAACGATTTACCGCTGCTAGAAAAGGCCTTCAAGACTTTCAAAGCCACGACGGACCGGCCCACGTTAATCATCGTCGATAGCCATATCGCCTGGGGCGCGCCCAATAAGCAAGATACCCACGGGGCGCATGGCGAACCGCTGGGCGAGGAAGAAATCAAGCTCGCCAAGCGCGCCTATGGTTGGCCTGAAAATGAAAAATTCCTCGTTCCCGACGGGGTGCGCGAGCATTTCCAGCAGCAACTTGGAGCGCGCGGCGCCGCCGCTCGCGCCGCTTGGAACACGGTGTTTGCGGCGTATAAAAAAGCGCACCCGGAACTCGCCGCTTCATTGGAGTCCCTGCTGGCGGGCGAATTACCGGCCGGGTGGGAATCGAGCTTGCCGGTGTTTGCCGCCGATCCCAAAGGCCTGGCGACCCGCGAATCCTCCGGTCAGGTGCTCAACGAGGTGGCGAAATCCGTGCCCTGGCTGATCGGTGGTTCCGCCGATTTGGCGCCGTCGACTAAAACCCGCCTGACTTTCAAGGAAGCGGGTGATTTCGCCAGCGGCAATTGCGGCGGGCGCAACCTGCACTTTGGCGTGCGGGAGCATGCCATGGCGGCCATCGTGAATGGTTTGACCCTATCCGGTCTAAAGGCTTACGGGTCCGGTTTCATGGTGTTCAGCGATTATGCCCGAGGGGCGATCCGCCTCTCCGCGCTCATGGAAATCCCGGCCATCCACATTTTTACGCACGATTCCATCAACGTGGGCGAAGACGGTCCCACGCATCAGCCGGTGGAGCACTTGGCGGCGTTGCGCGCCATTCCGCACTTGTTGGTGATTCGCCCGGCCGACGCCAATGAAGTCTCCGAAGCTTGGCGCGTGATTCTGCGCCTCAAGCACCAGCCGGTGGCCCTGATTTTGAGCCGCCAAGCGTTGCCCACTTTGGATCGCACCCATTACGCCCCCGCCAGCGGGTTAGCCCAAGGCGCTTATGTGCTCGCCGAGGCGCCCGGCGGCAAACCGGCCGTCTTGCTGATCGGCACGGGCAGCGAAGTGCCCTTATGCCTGGAAGCGTATGAGCGGCTCAAAGCCGAGGGTATTCCGGCGCGGGTGATCAGCATGCCTTCCTGGGAATTGTTCGAGCGCCAGCCTAAAGCTTATCAAGACTCGGTTTTGCCCCCCGAAGCGCAGGCGCGGGTGGCCGTCGAAGCCGGTTCGCCCATGGGCTGGCACAAATACGCTCGCTGTTGTGGGGAAGTCATCGCCATGAACGGCTTTGGAGCCTCGGCGCCGATGAAGGAATTGCGGAAAAAATTCGGCTTTACCGTGGAGCGCGTGATTGAGGCCGCCAAACGGCAGCTCGCGGCGCATTAAGGCTGGCTGCCCGAGTTATCCCGGGCAAAGAGTCTTTGGCGCCTTAACGGCCTTAACGAGTCGGGCGGACGCGCTTTTTATTAGGCTCGTCCGCCGATTTTTTGTCCGTGAACGGCTTTCCACGCCCGCGACCTCTCAGGAAATAGCCCGGGCTAGCAAGTAGGCGGCGCCGGCCGCCAAACCGCCGATCAACATCGTCTGGGTTGCGCTCCGCTTGCGCGGGGTGCCGGTGAAGTGGCCTTTGATGAAACCGAATACGCCCAAGGCAATGACCGTAACCCCGACGGAAATGACGAGCGCCGTTTTGGCGTCCGGGGCGAAAATGTAGGGTGCCAAGGGGATAACGCCGCCCGCCACGTAGGCGAGGGCGATGTTGCGCGCGCTGGCCACCGCGCGTCTGGGGTCGGGACGTTCCAGCCCCAGTTCGAAGCGCATCATAAAATCCACCCACGCTTCCGGCCGCTGGCTTAGGGCCTTCACGACGGGCGCCGATTCCGTCTCCGTCAGCCCGTAGACCTTCAACACCTCGGCTACTTCCCGTTTTTCGACTTCCGGTTTTTCAATGACTTCGGTTTCTTCGCGGCGTTTTTCGCTGGCGTAATGCTCGGCTTCGCTTTTCGCCGCCAAGTAACCACCCAGGCCCATGGCTATGGCGCCGGCCGCAATCTCGGCAAATCCCGCCGTGACAATCAGGTGGGTTTGGGTGATCGCGCCCGAAAGGCCCGCCGCCAGCGCAAAAGGTACCGTTAACCCATCCGACATGCCAATGACGACGTCCCGGACGGTCTCGCTCGCGGTGAAATGGGATTCAATGTGCGTATCCATGCCATTGGACCATAGTCCAGTCCCATTTATCTGGCGAGAAATTATCGGCCCACCGTAGGGCGTCGTGGAATCCGTGGGCCGTTCGCCGGGCTCGCGGCGAAATGGCCCATCGATATCGGGCGTCTCCACGCCTTGGGACAGGCTGAGAAGGCTGATGATTAGCTTGGGGGGTAGTTTTTGCCTACCTTAGCTTGAACCCAGCGGTTCGCGTCGCGCGGAGGACGCGATGATAATTGTTAAGTTATTCTCGTTGAAGAGCTACTAGCAATTTCAGTGGCGTGGCGATCCAGTCGAGCGGCGATTTGATAAAGGGAAAGTACATGCTGCGCGGCACCGATCCGGATGGCTTCGCGGGGCATGCCGAAGACGACGCACGTTTCCTCGTTTTGGGCGATGGTCGTGGCGCCCGCTTCCCGCAATTTGAGCATGCCCACCGCGCCGTCGGCCCCCATGCCGGTCATGACGACCGCCAGGGAATGCGGTCCCGCCCCGGCTTTCACAGCCGAGTCGAACAGCACATCGACCGCCGGTCGCTGGTGATGCACCGGGGGACCGTCGTTGAGTTCCACGACGTAATGGTTGCCGACCCAGCGCAAGACCATGTGATGGCCTCCCGGAGCCACGAGCACCAAGCCGGGACGCACATCGTCTCCGTGCCTGGCTTCACGGACTTCGAGTTGGCAGAGGTCATTCAACCGGTTGGCGAAGGCCAGGGAAAAATAGGCCGGAATATGTTGCACGACGCAGATGCCCGGCAGATCGGCGGGCAGGGCGGTGAGCACGGTTTTAAGCGCTTCGGTACCGCCCGTCGAGGCGCCCAGCACAAAGACATGTCGGGGCGAGTATTGCCGCCCTTGGGAAACTGCCTTGGGCGCCGGATGCGCGGCGGGGAAAACGGGCCGGTGGATGGTCGGCATGGGCGCGGGGGTGAAAGCCGGCGTCGAGAGCGCCGGACGGACGAGCGCCGCGGAGCTTAAGGGGGAGGAGGGTTGCCAATCCGCTTCGGTAGCCGACGCCGGGCGCGGCTTAAATTTGACTTGGGCCGCCGTCTTGATTTTCTCCGCCAGCCGGGTGCCATCTTCGTAGGCGGAAAAGGAGCCGCTCGGCTTGGCGAGGATATCAACCGCGCCCGCCTGGAGGGCTTCCATGGCCTTTTGCGAACCTTCCTGGGTTAGGGAACTGAAAATAATCACCGGCATGGGCCGGTTTTTCATCACCAGCTTGAGAAACGTCAAGCCATCCATGCGCGGCATTTCAATGTCGAGGGTGATCACGTCGGGATTGAGCTTGAGGATCTTATCCTTCGCAATGATGGGATCCATGGCGGTGCCAACGACTTCGATGTCACGGTCCTTGGACAAGCTCTCGGTGATGATTTTGCGCACGAGCGCGGAGTCATCGACAACCAGGAGTTTGATGCGGGTGGATAGCATGGTTATGAATTAGGGTGAAAGAGGGCTTCGACCTCCTCCAGACGATCGAAGGTTTGGATCATATAAGGAGGGAGCTGATCGGGGGATAAATTGAGAATTTCCAACGCCTCACCTCGGCCCCTGAAGGCGAAGGCTTGGTGGCCATAGCTGTAGCCCATGAAATGGGCGATCATGTTCCCCAGGTAAACGCAGGCGGCCAGGCGGTTGTGGTTTTCGGCTCCGCTGGGCTGGTGATGGTGCCAGACGCCGGCCACGAGATCGTCCGGGAATTGCCATTTCGCGAGCAATCGACCGCCGATTTCGGCGTGTTGCACCCCGAGGATCGTTTTTTCGGCTTCCAAGAGCGAATGTTGGCGGGCCTCGGTTTCGCTCACCAGTTTGGTGTATTGATCGGTTAAGGCGCCGGCTAGGACTATTTTGCCCAGATCGTGCAATAAGCCGGCGGTAAAGGCCGTGTTCGGGTCGTCGCCCGCTTCCTCCGCCACACATTGGGCGGCGATCCCGGCGGCGACGGAATGCTTCCATAACTCGCCGGCGGCGAACCCATAGCCTTGCTGGGGCGGGCCCAGCAAACGGGAGCCGCTGACGGAGGCGACGATGCGGTAAATATTGTTAAAGCCAATCCGCTGGACGGCTTCATTCAAGTCGCTGGCGGCGGTCGACGAGGCGAAATAGGCGCTGTTGCACAATTTGAGCACCGTCGCCGTCAAGGATGGATCATAGGTGATGAGTTGGACCACCTCGGCGGTGTCCGAATCCGGCTTGCTCAACGAGGCCAGCAATTTAGCGAGCACTCGGGGCGCCGGCGGCAACTCTTTGACGCTGTTTATGTACTCGTCGAGTTCTTGCATAACAACACACTTTTTTGGAGACCCGCGATTTTGATCCACACTTCGCCACTGGTAATATGCAGTTGCAGGGAGCGGTTGTCGTGGCCTCCGATTTGGAAAGCTTCGACGGCCAAGCCTAGCTCGCTGGCGGCCGTTAAAAACGACTGCTGGTTGCGCGCCCCCAGGGAAGCGCCAGGTCGGGAGTCGAGGATTTCCGCCCCGCCCGCCACCAGGAGGCGCAGGCGGTTGGTTGCCACTCCTTGGTTGGCGATTTCCTCAATCAAGGCGCGCAAGCCGCTATCCACAAACAG
>DBTJ01000085.1:0-10538 GCA_002306985.1 Verrucomicrobia bacterium UBA1319 | reverse complement strand
AAGGGCGCGAAAGCCGCTATCCACAAACAGGCCCGGATGCCGGCGAGCCTTTTCGGGGTCCAGCCGTGAATCGGGCAGCATGGCGTGGAGCACTCCGCCCATTTTGGTTTCCGGATCATGCGCCGCGACCGCCAGGCCAGCCCCTAAGGCTTGAGTGGCTAAGAGCACGCCAGGTTCCCGGGTGACGGCCAGTTCGGCGATCGGGACCCACCGCAGGCTACCTTCGTGAGAGTGTGCCGGAGCGCTTAACATTGAGAACGGAACTTCATGCTACAGTTTATTCTCCCCCCGCGTGGCGGCTAGGGACATCGGTTCGTTTTTTTACTGTTTCTGATAGATGCTGGGTTTAAGACAACGCAAGGGAACATTTAGGCCCGTAAGACTTTCCGCATGCCCCACCAGCAGATACCCGTTCGGCACTAACCGGCGGCAGAGTTGCCCGACGAGATGCTCCTGGGTGGGGCGATCGAAGTAAATCATCACATTCCGGCAGAAAATCACTTCAAAGGAGTCGTTAAAATCATACGTCCCAAGCAGGTTCAGTTGCTTGAAGCGCACCCGCTCGGTAATCGTTTTCTTTACCCGACAGTAATCGGCCCACGCGTTGATGCCGCGCTGGAAATACTTGCGCATCCATTCAGGGGGCACCGATTCCAGACGGTCATTGGGATAGATAGCCTGCTGAGCCTTGGATAAGGCCTTGGTCGAAATATCCGTGGCTAGGATTTGCCAGTCCCAGCCGTTCATGGTGGCAAAATGCTCCATCAGGTAGAAGGCGATCGTGTAAGGTTCCTCCCCCGAGGCGCAGGCCGCGCTCCAGACTTTGAATCGTTTGGGCTGCTTTTCCATGAGGGTGGGCAGCGCCTGGCTGACCAGGAATTTAAAGTGGTCCTCCTCCCGCATGAAATGGGTGAAGTTGGTCGTCAGCGCGTCCACCACATGCGTGATCTCATCTTCGCCGGCTTTGTTTTGGAGAAATTCGCAGTATTCCGGCAGGGAATTGATGCCGTAATGGCGCATTCTTTTCCCCAGGCGGGCGCGGATGAGATGGTGTTTGCCATCGTGCAAGCGGATGCCACAGCGCTCGTAAATCAAAGCGATGATATAATCAAAAGCTTCTGTTTCAGTCATGAGTCATAGCTTTTTGTTCCTCGGCGTCCAGATGTTCCAGTCTGCCACATTCAGCCTATCGGCATTATTGTCCAAGGACTTAAACTTCATTTATTAACGCATTTTTGGGCGTGGGGGGGGGCTCGCGGTGGGGGGGGGAAGAAACGGGCATTGCTAACCCCTTGCGGCGCATGGTTGCCTGGAAGCGACTGAGCCCTTCCCGACGGGGCGCCTTGGGGCGTGATCGGCGTCGCGCAGTCGCGAGGCAAAAGAATCCTTGGTCGCTGGCGGTTTTTGCCTAGGCCATTCCGCTGGTTAAGGGAACCCGAACGGGGTGAAGAAATTTTCCGCCGACACCGGGTTCGACCGTGGGTCAAAGGGTGGGGGTAGGGGGGTGAAACACGTTTTTACCTTTATTCGCAGGCTCTTTGGCGTATATTGGGGCATTCAACCTTTACCCGCTGGGAGATGTTCCATTGGCCGGAATTGGCGGTCTGCGCGCTCGGGCGCAAGGAGATTGCAGCCGGTGGCATGCTCCTTGCTTGATGCCAAATGAACAAAATGAAAGTCGCTGACACAACCATAACCGCGAGGCAGACGGAGGAGCGAACGATAGCGATGCCTCAAGGGCTGCTTGGGTTCGAAGAGATCAAGCAATACACGCTTAAGGCAAATCCCGGAGAGGAACCGTTTCTTTGGATGCGCGCTCAAGCCAAAGGCGTGAACTTGGCGTTTATTGTCATCTCACCCTACGAAGTCGTGAGCGATTATCATCCGGATATTCCCAATGAAGAAGCCCGCATCCTCGGCATCGCCCAGCCCGAGGACGCCTGGGTGCTGAACGTGGTGACGCTGCGGGGTCGCGGTCGCGCGACCGTTAATTTGAAGGGGCCCATCATTATCAACCGCCACACGATGATGGCAAAACAAGTGGTTATCATAAACGCGACGGATTACGCGCTCGATCATCCATTGCCATTGGCCGCGGAATAATTTCACCCCCAGACTGCCATGCTAATTTTATCACGCAAACTTGACGAAACGATTGTGATCGATGGACGGATCATCGTCAAAATCATGAAGGTGGAGGGTGAAACCGTTAAGCTCGGAATTTTGGCTCCTCCCGATGTCCCGGTGCATCGCCAGGAAGTTTTTGAGGAGATCATGAAAAACAATAAAGCCGCCCAGGCCAGCGGCTGGCAAATCTTGCCCAAACTAAATCGGCCCGGTAAGCAACCCAAAGTAGCGTCCACCAAACCGGCCGTTGAAAGCGGCCCGGAGTCTTCGGCGAACGGCACGAAATCTTAACCCGGAAGCCTGCCAAAATCGCATAGCCACAGGAGTGCAATACAGATCAAAGGAGTGCAGTTATGGTAATCAATACAAACATACAAGCTCAGGCCGCGTCGGACACGCTGGCAAACAGTCAAAAACTGTTGAGCAAATCGCTCGCGCGTCTTAGTTCAGGGTCGAAAATTGTCGACGCCTCCGACGACGCGGGCGGCCTGGCGGTCTCAGCCCGCATGGATGCGCAAATCAAGCGGCTGGACGCGGCCAAAGGTAATGTCAGCGATGCGATCAGCTTTTGTCAGGCGCAGGACGGCAATTTGAGCCGCATTGGGCAGGCGCTGGACCGCATGAGCGAACTGTCGGTGCTGGCGTTGGATGTCACCAAATCGGATAATGACCGCGCCTTGTACCAGGCGGAGTTTGTCCAGTTGCAGCAGCACGTCCAGAATACCGCCACGAAAGATTTCAACGGCGTGTCCCTGTTCAATTCATCGACCTTGGGTGTGATTATCGACGCCGAAGGCACGGTCTTCCCGATGACCGGCATCGACATCGGCGCGACCACGACCAACACGGCCTACTTCAACGCGTTTACCACCGGCGTCACCATTTCGACCACGACCGCCGCCATTTCCGCGCTCTCCGCGGTCAAACTGGCGATCACCCAGCTTTCGGCCGACCGCGCGTTTGTGGGCGCGTACCAGACCCGGCTGAACTATACCGTGGAGCAGTTGCAGGTGAGCAAGGAGAATCTAGTGGCGGCCAATTCGAACATCAAGGATGTCGACGTGGCCACGGAATCCACCGAATTCGCCAAGTACAATATTTTAGTGCAAGCCGGCACCGCGATGCTCGCGCAGGCGAACAATATACCCCAGCAAGCGCTCAAATTACTACAGTAACGGGCGCTTAGCCCCCGATTTTAGCTCGATAAGCCACGCTTCCTTCACGGGAAGCGTGGTTTTGTTTTGGCCGGGCGCGCGGTGGCCCCAAGGCGTCGCTCGTGAACGCGCGCGCGTTGCCCGGCGCCGGACATTTCCAGGCTTTGCCGCCGCCGGAACCTCAACCCCATCAATTCTTTTTCGACCTGGCAAAATCGACCGTTGGCGGAGAAATGTGCCTAGCCGGTGACCGCTTTGATGGGTGTGATTATAAAATTATAGCACGTAAATATACAAATATAAAATAATATAAATAAGTGTTATGATTTTTAAAAGCGTTGGATTTATTGGCTATTTATGACTTTTTAAGGCGGGCGACCGACCCGAGGGGCGAGCATTGCCGACGTTTGGATGCCCGGTGGCGTGGAAAAAAATTTGCTTGGCACGGCCTCTGCTTCAACGCGGGGTGGCGGTATAAAGATCATCGCGAACGCCAGATTAATGCCGGGTATCCGGCTGGAGCGCCGAACGGCGAGTAATTCGTGAGTCCGCGAAGGGACATCCGCAAAAGCAGGTCAAGCGCAAGCGCCTAAAAACTCAAGGATTCCCATGGTAATCAACACGAACATACAGGCCCAAAAGGCGGCGGACACCTTAGCCACAACGCAAGTCAGTTTGAATAAATCGTTATCCCGGTTGAGTTCCGGGGCGAAGATCGTCGAATCCGCGGATGACGCCGGCGGTTTGGCGGTTTCCTCCCGCATGGATTCTCAGATCAACCGACTGGACGCCGCCAAGGGCAACGTGGTTAACGCGATCAGTTTTTTGCAGGCCCAAGACGGGAATTTGATGCGCATCGGCAAGGCGCTCGACCGGATGAGCGAGCTTTCGGTGCTCTCGCTGGACGTGACCAAATCCGACAGCGATCGCGCCTTGTACATGGCCGAGTTTTCCCAGTTGCAGTCGCACTTGGTGAACGCGGCCCAAAAGGATTTTAACGGGGTCTCGCTGTTTTGCGCCATGACGGTCGGGGTGATCATCGACGCCGAAGGCACGGTCTTCCCGATGACCGGCATCGACATCGGCGCAACCGTGGCCACGTCGGCTTATTTTAACGTGTTCACCACCGGGGTGTCCATTTCGACGACCACTAGCGCCATCTCCGCCCTTTCGTTCGTCAAGCTGGCGATTTCGCAGCTTTCCTCCGATCGCGCCTTAGTCGGCGCCCGGCAGACGCGGCTTAACTACACGGTGGAAGAGCTGCAAGTGACCAAAGAGAATTTAATCACCGCCAATTCAAACATCAAAGACGTGGATGTGGCGACCGAATCGACGGAATTTGCGCGCAGTAATATTTTATTGCAGGCCGGCACCGCCATGCTAGCCCAGGCTAATAACATTCCCCAGCAGGCTTTGAAGCTGCTGCAATAATTTCCCTTTTAAATTATCACGACACACCGCATATGAACATGGGTAATTTCATCGATTCGGAATTCGAATCCACCGCCAATTTAGATCAGGTCCTGCGAATGGCCGACCAATCGTATGGCCAGGGTAATTTGAACGCCGCTCGAGAGCTGCTTTCCCGCGCGCACGCGCTGGCCCCCTCCGTTTTCAGCATCGCCTCGGCGTTAGGCGCCCTGGACTACCAGTTGGGCCGCTACGAGCTGGCGGGTAAAGAACTGAGCCAAGCCGCCTGCTTGGATCCCAACCACTATGGAATCCACGCCCAGTTGGCGGCGGTATGGCTGAAACTCGGGGATATGCCCCGTTTCTTTCAAGCCGTCAAAACGGCGTTGCGCTTGAATCCGGCTGACCGGGAAACGCTCAACTTGCTCGCCAAAGGCCATGTGGCCGAAGGCCAGTATTATGAAGCCGCCCGGGTTTGCCACCGGTTGCTTTCGTTGGAAGGCCGCGACCGGGAATCGCTCATGCTCTTAGGTAAATGTTTCTTCGAGCTTAAGGAGTTGGATATGGCCAAAATGACCTACGAGCGGGTGCTGCAACTGTGCCCCGCCGACGCGCTGGCCCGCCAAAACCTCGCCTTGATCCACCGTAAATCGGGAACGAGCCTGAGCGCTCAAGCGGACGATTTGGATGGCGACATCGTGGTCTTGGCAATATAGACCGCCTCGCCCGATTCAGCCTTATTTCGCGCCCGTTGCGATGGACCGGTCCCGGTCACTCCAGCGGGCGTTCGTTATTAAGCTTGTCCTTTAGGTGACTCCGTAACGGCCGTGCTGGGCCGGCTTCGTTTTCCATCGCCGACCCTTCCCGGGGGGGGACTGATGGCTTGCCAGCGCCGAAGCGGACTCGAATCGGGACCGCCTCGGCAATTATTTCCGCGCCTCCGCTGAGAGCCCTGGGCAAATCCGTCCTGGAATCGTTCAAGGGAATTCCGAAGGGGGTGCGAGGTTTGGAGAAAGGGTAAGGTAATACTGGGGTTGATGGTTCTTATGTTGTTGAAGTTAAGTGGGTTGTGTTAAGCGTAATCGACGGTGTTCGGCCGGTAAAAGGCTTCGTGGCATACGAACTGCTTTCGACTCCTTAGTCAACGGGTTATCCATGGCGTGCCGGCCATGCACTCGTCACGGACTGGACGGGTCCAGCAAGCGGATTCGTTAGGGAAAATGGATGTGACACAAATATCAGAATTAACCGCCATGAATGCCGAATATACCGAGGATCTGCTTTCGCGTTTGACTGGGCCGGTGGCCATTGTGGGCAATGCGACCCCCAAGCATGAGTTTGGCCCGTTGATCGACGCCTACGAGACGGTCATTCGGATTAACAACTACCGGATTTCCGGCTACGAGCAAAAGGTGGGGGCGAAAACCACTTATCGATGCCTCAACGCCTGGCAGGACATCGAGTTTCGCGCGGGCCCGGCCGAATTCAGTCCCTTTACCGCGCAGGCGGCCGAATCGGCCAATCTGGCGGCGTTCATTCGTGGCAATGGTCGACCGGTGCCGACCGCGCGCCAGGACGTGCATCCTTTCATTCCCGAAATGCCCAATCCCTCCACCGGTTTTGCCTTGGTGCAGTTGTGCGCCCAGCTGAAGCTGCCGGTGGATTTGTTTGGCTTCGACGGTTTCAAGACCGCGCACTATTGGGAGAGCAACCCGCAATTTTCCACGACGCACAAGTTGGGTGAAATCGATTTCATTCTCCAGCGCCCCGGCGTTTTGTTGTTTGGGGAAACCTACCCCTACGAACAGCTTTATGATTTTTGCCACCAAAACCACGCCGCCTACGACGAGAACGCCGGTTTGAACCTTTTTCAACGGATGGGTTGGCGGATTTCCGGGTTGAAGGTGCTGGAATATGGCGCGGGCAACGGCCAGTTGGCGCGCTTTCTGGAGCAGTCGGGCAACGAAGTGACGGCGGTGGAGGTGTCCCGCCACGCTTTTGAGCGCATTGTGACGACCCACAAAGTGCATGGTGGCACGCTCAGCCTGCCGTTCCTAACCGGGAGCCATGATTTGTTTCTCTGCATCGACGTGCTGGAGCACTTGACTGAGAATGATATCAAGATGGTGATCCGCCAGGCGGCCCGGTTGTGCTCCCGCCTTTTGGTTTCGGTTTCCACGCGCCCCAGCGGGCTCCTGGGGCCGAAGGGGCAAAACCTGCATTTGACGGTGCAGCCTGCGGCCTGGTGGACCAAACAGTTCGCGCCCTATTTCGAGACTCGCTGCCATCCTGGCATTGGCCCAGGGCAATACGTCATCGAGGGCGAACGGCGGAAGGCCGCGTGCTCGGCGCCGGTGGTGGCGGCGCCGGCGGCGCAGACCCCTTTTTGCCTGAAACCCGATTATCGTTCGCGCGACAGCATTCACTATTTCGAGGACAATGTCACCGAAACGACGGGCGTGGTTTGGCAGCCGTGCGTCTATCCGTTCGCGGCGGAAATCGCCAATTATTTTGGCTGCCGCCGCTTGATCGATGTGGGCTGCGGTCACGCGGGTAAGCTGGTGGAACTCCATGCGGAATTTCAAATCACGGGCATCGATTACGGCAAAAATATCGAGTATTGCCGCCGCCAGTATCCCTTTGGCGACTGGCTGGAAGCGGATTTGGAAAAGCCCGGCAAGCTCGCGCTGGACCCGGCTTGGGTCGAGCACGCGGTGGTGATTTGCTCCGATGTGGTCGAGCACATGCTCGATCCCGGCCTGCTGGCCGCCAAGCTCCGGCAACTGCTGGAATCCGCGCCCGCGGTCTTGATTTCCACCCCCGAGCGCGACTTGACGCATGGCCCGCGGCACCAAGGCCCGCCGCCCAACCCCGCCCACGTGCGCGAATGGAACCTCGTCGAATTCCAGGCGTTCTTGGAAAGCCAGGGTTTCGCCATCGATTTCATCGGCGTTTCGCCGAGCAACAACGACACGTTCGAGCATAAAACCATTCTGGCGGTGGTCGGCCATCCCCGGACGGACGGCGTTAAACGCTATGCCGCGCTCTGGGGCCAGACGACGAATCCCGCCCAAGCGCGCGGGGAATATCGGCAAGCCCTCGTGAACTGCCATCGGAACCTGGTGAAACGGGCGCTCGAAGCCAAGACCCGTAAGCCGGCGCCCCCAGCGGCGAAACCCGCGCCTGCCCCGACGGCCACTGGGGCTAAACCCGGAGCCGCCTCGCCCGAGCCGGTGAATCCGCAAGTGGATGCCTGGCTGAAGCAAGCCGGCGACGCGTACGCGAAAGGCGATTTAGCCACCGCCAAGAAATGCGTGAGCCAAGCCGAGGAAATCGCCCCCCGTTCCGCGCTGGTGCTGGAAAATCTGGGGGTGCTGGCGTTTTTATCGGACGACTTTTCCGGCGCGCTGGAGGCGCTGCAACGCGCCCAAATCCTTCATCCCGACCAGCCGAACATGCTGGTTAAAATCGCCCTGTCGGCCTTGCGGCTGGATAAAGCGGAACTTTTCGAATGCGCGTTAGGGCGGGCCCTGGAACTGAATCCCGACCATCCGGAGGGATTACGTTTGCTGGCGGACTTGAATTTGCAGCAAAAGAACTACGCGGTGGCGGCGCGCTATTTCCATCGCTTGCTGCGGCAAAACGCCAATGCCGTCGATAACTTGCATTCCCTGGCTTTCTGCTTGTTCCAAGGCAAGGAATACGAAGCGGCGGCGACGGTGTACGAGCGAATTCTGCAATTGGAGCCCGCCAACGAGTTGGCTCGGGAAAACCTCAAAGTCGTCCATCAGAAACTGCCGCCTCCCGCGGCGCCCGCGTTAGCCGCGATGGCCGCTTCCATCGCCGTGATGGCCGCGCCCGTCGCCTCGGCTCCCCCCCAGGCAGCCCCGCCGCCATTCGCGCTCACAGCCCCCGCCGCCAGCGCCGACGCGCCGTTGGCTTCCATCATCATTTTGGCCTGGAACCAGCTGGCCCACACGCGCGCTTGCCTGGAAAGTCTCCAACAACACACGCCCGAACCGCACGAGGTGATTCTGGTGGACAATGGCTCGACCGATGGCACGCCGGCGTATTTGCGGGAGCAAGCGCGGTTGCATCCTCATTACACCGTAATTTTAAACCGCGCCAATCGCGGATTCGCCGCCGGGAACAATCAAGGCTTGCGCCTCGCCACAGGCAAAACGGTATTGTTCCTCAATAACGACACCGTGCTGACCGAAGGTTGGCTGGGCCGCCTACTCGCGGTGCTGGAGGATCATGCGGAGACGGGCATTGTCGGTCCGGTGACGAACTGCGTTTCCGGGCCGCAGCTGATCGCCCCCGTGGCTTATGAGAATTTAGCCGGCCTGCAGGATTTCGCCGCGCAATGGGCGGAGCAGAACGAGGGCAAATCCATCGAAATCAACCGCGTGGTGGGCTTCTGCTTGCTCGCGCGCCGCGCCGTGATCGACCGCATCGGCGGCTTGGACGAGCAATTCGGCAGCGGTAATTTCGAGGATGACGATTTTTGCATCCGGGCTCGGGCTTGCGGCTTCAAGGCGCGCGTTGCCCGCGCCGCCTTCATCCATCACGCGGGCAGCCAAACGTTCAAGGGCGCGCGCATCGATTACACGGCGAGCATGCGGCGCAACTGGGAATTGTTCAAAATCAAATACCGGTTGCCGGGCGACGCCTTGGTGGAAAACGGCTATCGTTTGCCCACGCCCGCCTGGAGCCAGGCGTTATTTTCCCCGTTGCCGGAAGTCGGCCAAGACCATGTTTTTGACGCGGAAGCGCGCGTCTGGAACGATGTCTCCGCGGCGTCCGAAGCGGGGCGCGAACCTTCGCCTACCGCGCGGCGGGTCGAAATCGCCAGTGAAGCCCCTCCGGCAACCGCGCCGCCGGCGGCCCTGGAAGTTCCCGAACTGCCGATGCCCGCCTTGCCTGCGGCGGAGGTCCCGTCCATCCCATTGCCCGCTTGCGCTTTAGTCGGCCGCTTGAAGACGGGCTACGATTGCTTGCGCGATAGTGATTGGTTGGGCGCCTGGAAATCCGGCTTGCAAGCGCTCAAGCTGCGCCCGTTCCATCCGGAGGCCTTGGTCATGCTGGGGCAGACCGCGCAATCGGCCGGCTACCTCGAACTGGCCCGCCAATGCGGCCAGCGCGCGCTGCAATTGGCGCCGCGCTTCGACTTGGCTTTGAATTTTATGGCGGCGCTGCCCGCGAAAGGCAAAAAACGCAAACTGGATTGGCCCGCGCTGCCGCCCGCCCGGGAGCATGCCCACCCCACTTTGACCGTGTGCGTCATCGCCAAGGATGAGGAGCAATTCATCGTCCAGTGTCTGAATTCGGTTCGCGGCTTCGCGCACCAAATCGTGCTCGTGGACACCGGGTCGACCGACCGAACGGTGGCACTCGCCAAGGAACTGGGCGCCGAGGTCTATCATTTCGAATGGAACGATAATTTCAGCGACGCGCGCAACGTGGCGTTGGAGCATGCCCGGGGCGATTGGATTTTGTCCCTGGACGCGGACGAGGAACTGGTCGCGTCGGAGCATGCCAAGACGCTGGAAGCGATGAAAAATTCCGAGGCCATCGGCTGTCGCATGCCGCTGGTGAATTGCGGGTTGAACGAGGTGGGCGGCTCTTACGTGCCCCGGCTGATCCGCAACGCCCCCGGCTTATTCTTTATCGGACGCGTGCACGAGCAGGTGTTCCCCAGCGTGCTGGCCAGGGCGGCGGAGTGGAAAATGCGGACGATTGTGGGCGGCGGGGAAATCCACCATCACGGTTACGAGGCCGGGGTGATGAGTTCCCGCAACAAGGTCGAGCGCAATTTAAAGCTGCTGCAACAAGCGGTGACCGAGA
>DBTJ01000066.1 GCA_002306985.1 Verrucomicrobia bacterium UBA1319 | reverse complement strand
CAATTCCCCAACGCCTGCGGCGAGCCGGATGACGCCGACCACGACGGCATGTCCAATCTCCAGGAAATGTACGCCGGCACGGACCCCACCAGCGCAAAATCGGCGCTGGCGTTCGAGAGTACGGCGCGGCCGGAAGCGTTAAGCGACGAGGATAAAACGCCGGTCGCCGAGGATAAGATTGCGTTCTATATCCAAACGGTCCCCGGCATGACTTACGACCTTGAACGCTGCGATCAACTCAATAGCGAGTGGTCGACCGCCACGACCGTCACCGCCACTTCCACCCAAAAACGCGTCGTGCTTGCCCGCCCGGCGGGGAACGCTTTTTATCGCGTGGTCGTACGGCCGTAACTCATCCCCCCAACATCAAACGTGGCGCTGGACTGCGAAGATGCGCAAACAATTACCCGCTGCCAGCGCGGCTGGAAATACGCCTCCTAAACGGCCTAGACACGGAGGCAAGGAAGCCATCGACCATGACAAAACGGCTTAATTCCTCGAATCTTTCTTCCCCCCCAATGCCAGGAATTCGCGCTGGCGTTTAGCACATTCACGTCCAGCTCCCGGCCCTAAATCCATTAGCTAATCACACAAACAGATAACCTTAGCTTAATCATATATTGACTTTACGTAAAAGGGGAATTTATGGCACTATACCTGCTAATTACGGCGGGGTTCCGTATCGGTCTCGAATGAATAATAATTTTATGAAAAAATGGGATGTTGTCCTATGGGGGCAGATTTACGCCTGTCAGCTGGCGTGCGCGGCGTTGCTAGGGTTCCTGTGTCTGCCGCGCGTCCAAGCGGGCCAGAGCGGAGATTTCGGCTACGACGTGAGCACGAACCTCACGGTTACGATCACGAATTACACCGGCGCGGGCGGTAGCGTCACCATTCCGGACACGATTGAGGGAATGCCGGTAAAATCCATTGACTCGTGGGTGTTTTCAAGCCGCGCCGACTTGACTGAAGTGATCATGGCGAGCAGTGTCACTTCGATCGGCCAGAGGGTCTTTAATAATTGCTCCGGCATCACTAACCTAGCGCTCTCCAAAAGTTTGGGAGTGATCCCCGATTCGGCCTTCAGCGGCTGCGGCCGGTTGGAGACGGTTATTCTTCCCGATAGCGTGACTAAGGTGGAGGCGAGTGCGTTCAGTTATTGCTCCAGTCTCAAAACTCTGCGTCTTTCCACTAACTTGGTCAGTTTAGAAGCAAATGCATTTAGTTTTTCCACCAATTTAGCTAGCGTTTGCTTGCCGGCTAGTCTGGCAACCGTGTCGGGCAATCCATTTGCCGGATGCGGAGCGCTTGTGAATCTTGCGGTGGCGGCAGAAAACCCCTGGCTGGTCCATTGCGATGGCATCGTGTTTAGCCGGGATCTCCACGAATTGCAGTTGTATCCGGCCGGCCGGCCCGGTGACTATTCGTTACCCGCGGGAACGTTGAGCATTGCTAACGGGGGATTTGCGGGCTGTGAAAAGCTTTCGGCCATCACCATTGGGGCCACGGTTACGAATATCGGCTTGGACGCCTTCTTTTATTGCCCAGCTTTGGCTAGCATTTCCGTGGCGCCCGAGAACCTCTACTACAGCAGTGTGGCTGGGGTTTTGTTCGATCATGACCAGACGCAACTGATTCAATGCCCGGGCGCGTTGGCTGGGAAATATGTCATGCCTAGCACGGTTCAATATATCGGTGCTGACGCTTTTAGTTACTGTTTAGGCCTGACCAACGTGGTTTTTTCAGCTGGCGTCACGAATATTGGATACTCGGCGTTTTCCTTCTGCCGCAATTTGGAATGCGTGGTGCTTTCCGCTTCTCTTAAAGCAATCAACGAACAGGCCTTCTCAGATTGTACCAACCTGCAAGCGCTTTATTTTAAAACCTACTTTCCGCCTCGTTTTGTCGGCACGGGAATATTTACGCACGATACGCTGGTAACCTTTTACATCCCGGCGGATGCCACGGGTTGGGGAAACGTAGCAAACGAGCCCTCGCAAAGTTGGGAGTACAACTCCGTGTTTGGCTACGCGCCGCTTTCGGCCACCGCGATTATAATCACTAACTGCGTCAGCACGAATGAAAACATCACTGTGCCCGCCACTTTGGACGGCTTTACGGTAGCGAGTCTCGCCAACGGCTTGTTCTCGAATCGTTTTAAATTGAAAAGCGTGACTCTGCCCGACACGGTCACAAATATTGGCGAAAAAACTTTTTACATGTGCGGACAACTAACCAATGTCCACCTGCCTAGCAGCCTGACTGTGATCGGCCGTGAAACCTTCACGTACTGTTCTAAACTGGCTCAAATCACTTTGCCCGACACGGTGACAACCATCGACACCAATGCTTTTTATTACTGCACGGCGCTGACCAATATCTACTTACCTCAAGGTCTCACCGCAATCCGGAGCGCGGCGTTTATACACTGCGCAAAACTGACGCAAATCGACCTACCAAGCAGCCTAGAAACAATTGGACGACAGGCATTTAGTTCGTGTTCAAGCCTGGAAATCGTCTATTTTCCAGCTAGTCTGAATAACATAGACGATTCGGCTTTTACTAGCTGTCCACTGTTAAGGCAGGTCTGCTTTAGGGGTAGCCCGCCCGCTACCATGGGACACAACGTATTTTCAACATCCGACCTTGTCGTATACCGTTTAGCCAGCGCCACCGGGTGGGAGGCAACCTACCAAGGACATCCAGTGCAATTCTGGTCGGATACGGCTCGGTTTGCTTATCAAATGCTCGACGACCACCACGCCAAAATTTCCCGCTACTTGGGCAAGGATTCAGCAGTGACAATACCCGAGACACTCGACGGCATATTTGTCACGCAAATTGGCAGCTGGGCATTTGACGAAAACACGCTAACCAGTTTAAGCATGCCACAAAGCATTATTAAAATTGATGATTATAGCTTTTGTGACCGTTATAAACTAACCAATATTATTTTTTCGACTAATTTAACCAGCATTGGAGCCCGTGCTTTCGTGAATTGCGTGAATTTGACCAAACTTGAGCTGCCGGCAAGCATAACTAATATAGGGATGGTTGCGTTTCAAAATTGCAATCGCTTAGAGCTAGACACACTGCCGAATTCGCTCAAATCATTAGCGAACGGGGTCTTTTTCAGTTGCCACAGCCTGACGAACCTCGTGATTGGAAAATCCGTGCAGTCGGTTGGCGATTACTGTTTCAGCGATTGTATACATTTGGCGAATGTGGTTTTGGAAGACTCCGTAACAAACGTGGGCTATGCGACTTTTGCGGGATGCACAAGCCTGACTAACGTATTTTTCTCGACGAACCTCGCGTTGGCAGGCTCGAACGTTTTCTACGGCTGCGTTTCGCTCACCAACATCACCTTGCCCGACAGCTTGCTAAGTTTGTCTTGCGGCCTGTTTAGCGGCTGCTCTAACTTGGCCAATGTCCGATTGCCCAATTCCCTCACTAACGTGTCGGGCGCGGCTTTCCAGGACTGCGCGAGCCTCACTAGTTTAACCCTGCCACAAAGCCTGTTCTATCTGGATAGCAGCGCGTTCAGCGGCTGCGCCTCGCTTACGCAACTCGACTTCGAAGGCAACGCGCCGATGCTCCTTGGCGCCACCTCGTTGCCGGACAGCGTCACCGTTTATTACCATGCCGGCGCCAATGGGTGGAGTAATAACTTCGGGGGCCGTCCCGCGTCCGAGTGGGTGGACACCTCGTTGTTCGCCTATCGGCCAATCGATGGCGCCACCATTGAAATCACCCGATATTCAGGCACCAACACCACGGTGAACGTGCCCGCCGCGATTGATGGATTCACCGTCAAAAGTCTGGGCGCAAACGCCTTTGCGGGCAACCTCGCCCTGGCCGAGGTGAACCTGCCTGCCCCACTGGTCACGGTGGGCGACCTGGCTTTCGCGGATTGCGTAAATCTGGCCTCCGTCACGCTGGGCAGCAATGTAACTCGCCTGGGCAACGGTGCCTTTAGCGACTGCCGCAGCTTGCCCAGCGTTAGCCTGCCCGACAGCCTGGTCGCGCTGGGCACGAATGTATTCGCCGGCTGCGATACCCTCACGAACCTCTCGGCTAGCTGGCAGAATCCCGCGTTTTTTAGCCGCGATGGGGTATTGCACAGCATCACGCCTTTGGGGGTCTTATTGTGCCCGCCCGGCAAATCCGGCGGCTTCACGGTGGATACCAACGTAACCGTGATCGCGGATTACGCCTTCGCGGGCTGTTCCCAATTACAGCGTCTTTGGTTTAGCGGACCGCCCGTGCCCCTGCAAGGAGACCACGTCTTCGAGGACGCGACCCATTTAACCATTTATTATTACGCCGGAGCCACGGGCTGGAGCGACACCTATGGCGGGCGCCCGGTGGCGGAGTGGTCGTCAGACATAATTTACAGCTATCAGATCACCGGACCTTCCAGCGTCGTGATCGTGGGCTATGTGGGCGATGGCGGTTATGTGAACCTTCCGTCCACGCTGAATGACAAGACGGTGGTGGGGGTGGCGGCCAACGCCTTTGCCGGCCGCGCCGATATCACGGGGGTTTCCATACCGGCCACGATCACCAACATCGCCCCGGGCGCGTTTTACGGCTGTTCGCAACTGTCCAATTTCTCCGTCGATTGGTTCAATCCCGCCTTGGTCGCGCTGGGGGGCGTGCTCATGGACAAGTCGCGCCAAGTGATCATTCAATACCCACCGGGATTGGCGGGCGATTACATCGTCCCGGAAACCGTGGTCAGCTTGGGTGAAAAATCCTTTGCCGGTTGCGCGGGCCTGAGGCGCGTTTGTTTCCTGGGAGAGCCCCCCAGCTTGCAGGGCGAGCACGTGTTCGCCGGCGCCAGCCTGGCCACGGTGTGCTATGTGGAGGGTTATGCGGGATGGACAACCACCTATGGCGGCGTGAGTGCCACCACGTGGGGCGAACCCCTGCCCTACACTTACGAGACGCCCTCCGGCCTCAATGTTAAAATCACCAAATACCTTGGCTATCGCGCTCAAGTGACCGTGCCGGAAACCATCGCGGGTTTGCCGGTGGTTGAGGTGGGTAACTCGGCCTTCGCTTGGTGCCAGGGAATCACCAGCCTCGTTTTGCCCACAAATTTGACCACCATCGGATATTTTGCGTTTGCGAACTGCAAGGGATTGAAAGACCTCAAGCTAACGGAGAATATTTTGGTGATTGGCGAACAAGCGTTCAATGGTTGCAGCTCGCTCGAACGCGTCGTCATTCCTGACAGCGTCACTTGCGTTTCCTTTGCCGCCTTTGGTTTCTGTAGCGAGCTAAAGTCCGTCTCGGTGGGCAAGGGCGTCAACTCCTTGGACGGCCAATGTTTTCTTTATTGCAGCAATTTGACGCAAATCACGATCTCCCCGGACAACGCTTTGCTAAGCGACAAAGACGGCGTGGTTCTTAGCAAGGACCGTAGCAGTCTTATCGTTGTACCACCCGGGCGTGAAGGGAACTACACCATTCCGGAAGGCGTCACCAATTTGGCGGCACACGCTTTTGCCACTTGCGGAAAACTATCGAGCATAACCGTGCCGGCAAGTTTAACCTATCTAGACCCGGAAGTCTTTAGCGACTGCACTTCGCTGACCCGGCTGGAATTCGAAGGCGATGCGCCGCACCTGACCTCTAGCGCGCTTTTCCCCAATAATCTCAAAGTAAATTATCAGTATGGCACCCAAGGCTGGGGTTGGTCTCTCGGCGGTTGCCAAGTTGAAATAATTCCGCGCGACTCACTCTATGAGTACACCCAACTGGATGGCGTTCATATCGAGATCACCAAGTTTTACGGGAACAGTCCCCTAGTGTTCGTACCGAGCGCCATCAATGGCCTCGCCGTAAAGAGTATCGGCCTGAATGCCTTTGCCTGGAGATCCACGTTAACCAGCGTGATATTACCGGAGGGGCTCGTTTCGCTCGGCAATCAGGCTTTCGCCTTTTGCGCCGGGCTAACGAACATAACCCTGCCTCAGAGTTTAGCGGCTATCGGAAGCCAGACCTTCTACGGTTGCGCCAAACTGAGCCAAGTGACCTTGGGCACAAATGTGGCGTCCCTGGATAGCCAAGCCTTCGCCGCCGCTAGTTTGACGAATATTGGGGTCGCCGATGGAAATCCCTATTTCCGCAGCCAGGATGGGGTACTCTTCGATTCCTCCATGCGTTCGCTGCTGCAATTTCCCGCCGGTCGAAAAGGACGCTACGCTGTGCCGGGTGGAGTTGTCACCCTCGGGGAACACGCGTTTTTCCAAAGCCAATTGATGGTGGTGGATGTGCCCGCCAGCGTGACCGGCTTTCAAGCCTATGCCTTTGCCCAATGTCCCGCCCTGCAAGCGCTTTACTTTTCCGGCGCGGCGCCGGCCGTGGCGGATGACAGCGTGTTCGACCAAAGCTCGCAGGTCGTCGCCCATGGGTTAGCGGGCACGTCGGGGTGGGAAAAATGTGTTTTGGGCGGACGACCGGTCCAGACATGGCTCCGGCAAGCGGAGTGCGATTACACGATTCTGCCCACGGGCTTGGCTCAAATCATTCATTACAACGCCACCAACAGCGATTGGTGGGTGCCCGGTTATTTGGCTGGGCACTTGGTCGATAGCATCGCCCCGTACGCCTTCGCGGGCAACGCCACGCTCACCAATGTCGTGACTTATTTCACCGGCATCGGCCCCGGCGCCTTCGCCGATTGCCCCAACTTGATTCATGTGAATCTCAACATCGGCGGGAGTGCGATCCCCAGTTCGCTGTTTCAAGGCTGTTCGTCGCTAGTGGAAGTGCTGGTCAATCCCGGAGCCAGCAGGATCGACAGCCTAGCGTTTGCCGACTGCCCGAATTTTCGGCAATTGATAATGTTTGGCAACGCCCCCGCCGCCGTGGCGCCAGACGCGTTTGCCAGCTCGCCCAACTTGGTGGTGTGTCGTTTACGCCACACCACCGGCTGGGGTGACGAGTTGGGAGGCCGACCCGTGGCTTATTGGCGCTCGCCTTCGGACTGCGATTACGAGGACCTGGATGGCTACCGCATGCGGATCACCCGTTACCATGGCACCAACGCGCTTTACTACGTGCCCATGATCATCGACGATCTGCTGCTCACGAGCATCGGCGCCAACGCGTTCGCGGGTTGCACCACCCTGCAATCGGCCATTTTGCCCAACACGGTCGGGGAAATCCTCTCCGGGGCCTTCTCCGGATGCACCGGCCTGACGAACATCGCCTTAGCCGATGGGATCACGAACATCGCGGCGGATGCTTTCAACGGGTGCGCCGCGCTCACCTCGATTACGATCGGCAAAGGTTTGGCCGCGCTCGGTGACCGCGCCTTTGCCAATTGCCACAATTTGACGGCGGTTTTTTTCAATGGCGACGCCCCGGCGCAAGTGGGCGAGGCGGTGTTTTCGGAGCACCCGGACGTGGTGGTTTATTATCTCGCCGGGACGCAAGGCTGGAGCAACAGCTTGGCCGGACGTCCGGTGCGGCTCTGGGGCAGCCTCCTCGATTTCACTTACAAAATAACGGGGACCAACGAGGTCCGGATCGAGCAATACATCGGCGCCGGCGGCGCGGTGGTGATTCCCGAAACCTTCGATGGCTTTACGGTGACCAGCCTGCGCAGCAACGCCTTTTCCTACTGCGTCTCGGTGAGCGCGGTAACTCTGCCCAATAGCGTGCTGAGCATCGGCAAAGAGGCCTTTTCGGGTTGCTCCAATCTGGAATCGGTTGTGCTAGGCACCAATCTCACCAGTATCGGCCCGGGGGCTTTCGTGGCCTGCGCCAAGCTGGGCAGCGTGAACTTGCCAGCCAGCCTGTCGTCGTTGGGCGACTATGCCTTTAGCTTCTGTCCCGCCATGACCAATCTGGTGGTGGACCCGCTCAACCCGTATTTCTATTCCGTGGATGGCGTGCTGTTTAATCGCGTCACCGCGGAGTTTATCCAATATCCCATTGGCCGGGGTGGCGCTTACACCGTCCCAGCCACCGTGGGCAGCATTGGCGCTTACGCCTTTATCCAAGCCGCGGGCCTGACGAACATCGTCATTCCGCTGAGCGTGACCAATATCGGCGAATCCGCCTTTTACCGGTGTGATTCCTTATCGCAAATCACTTTCACCGCCGGCATGCGTCCCGCCGGTCTGAACCAAGGTGAAACCCCGCTCATGATCGGCCCGTCGGCGTTCGCCGGTTGCATCCGGTTGACGACCTTGGTTTTGCCGGAAAACCTGGTAAGCATCCAAGAGCGCGCCTTCTATGGCTGCGATCAGTTGGAGAACATAGTCATGCCCAGCGCCGTGACCCATATCGGCCCCCGGGCGTTCTCGGCCTGTGCGCGGTTGGCCGCCTTGAATTGCGGCGGCGAACTGCAAACCCTGGGCGAGTACGCGCTGGCCGGCTGCACCAGCTTGGCTACGCTGGAATTACCCCGGAGCCTCACCCGCGTCGATGAAGGCGCTTTCTCCGGATGTCCCAGCTTGACCGCGCTTCATTTTGCGGGCAACGCCCCGGAACTGGCGGGCACGAACACTTTCTTCGTGACCAATGGCGTCAGCCAAGCCACCGTATATTATTACGACGATACCACCGGCTGGGGAGTGACATTTGGCGGACAACCCACGGTGAAACTGCACCGAGCCACACCGTTCGAACAATGGACGGCCACCAGTGGCTTGGCGGCGCAATTCCCCAACGCCTGCGGCGAGTCGGATGACGCCGACCACGATGGCATGTCCAATCTCCAGGAAATGTACGCCGGCACGGACCCCACCAGCGCAAAATCGGCGCTGGCGTTCGAGAGTACGGCGCGTCTGGAAGCGTTAAGCGACGAGGATAAAACGCCGGTCCCCGCGGATAAGATTGCGTTCTATATCCAAACGGTCCCCGGCATGACTTACGACCTTGAACGCTGCGATCAACTCAATAGCGAGTGGTCGACCGCTACGACCGTCACCGCCACTTCCACCCAAAAACGCGTCGTGCTTGCCCGTCCGGCGGGGAACGCTTTTTATCGCGTGGTCGTGCGACCGTAAATGCCACGACATCGCCACAGCCCGCCGCTGGATTTTCGAATCCAGCGTGGCGCCATGACCGCAAGTCACTGATTTACTACAGGTTAATCTCGGTTATCAAACCATGCCAAAGGCCTCTAACTCGGGGCGGGGGCATGCAAAAACGGGTGCTTGCGCGAGCGGTCCCCTCTATTCCCGAACCGACCCTTTTGCTGGATAAATGGCCGTTGGCGCCAGGGCCAAGCCGTGAAGGCAAGAACGGCACTGCGATATAAGGGGATTGCACTTTTTGCGGAACAAACCCCGCGCGACTTTTTACACTCTGGGCATGCGCAACATAAGGACCTGTCCCGCGCCAGCGGAACAAGCCCTCTTGGACGACACTCAAATCCGGTTGATCGAACCCGGGGAATACCGGCGATTCCAACGGCTATTGACCCAAAAGCATTACTTGGGCGGCATCTAGCCCGTGGGGAAAAGGCTTTGTTATGTGGCCACTGA
>DBTJ01000123.1:10464-19196 GCA_002306985.1 Verrucomicrobia bacterium UBA1319 | reverse complement strand
GCTGAAGCGCCGGTTACTTGATTAATTTTTCCATCCGCGCATAGGCGGCGTTCCATTCGACGGCCGCGGTGGGCTGGAAGGTTTTGACGGCGAGCGAGTGTTTGATGATTTTTCGCGCGGCGGCCAACGATTTGACATGTCCCAGGGCGATCGCCTGGATGATGATATTCCCCAGCGCGGTGGCTTCCACGGGACCCGCGATCACGGGGATTTGCGTCGCGTTGGCCGCGAATTGATTCAGGGTAGCGTCTTTGCTGCCGCCGCCCACGATGTGCAAGGTGGTGATTTTCTTGCCGGTCAATTGTTCCAGGGAATGTAGCGTGCGGCGATAGAGCAAGGCTAGGCTTTCGTACACGCAACGGATCGTTTCCCCGGGCGTGCGGGGCTCGGGCTGGCCGGTCTCGCGGCAGAAGGCGGCGATTTTGGCGGGCATGTCGTCGGGTCCGAGGAACCGGTTGTCGGCGGGATTGATCAACGAACGGAAAGCGGGGGCTTCGTTGGCCATTTTTTCCAGCGCCGCGAAATTGTAGTCTTGGCCCGCTTTTTTCCATTCGCGGCGGGATTCCTGCGCCAGCCACAGGCCGATGATATTTTTGAGGAGACGCACCGTGCTGCCAAAGCCGATTTCGTTGGTGAAATTGAGTTCGCGGCAGGCGTCGTTGATAATGGGTTTGGCCAGTTCCACGCCCATGAGCGACCAGGTGCCGGAGCTGAGGTAAGCCCAATTGTCGCCCGAGGCGGGGACGGCGGCGACCGCCGCGCCGGTGTCGTGCGAGCAGGAGGCGATCACTTCAATGCCGCTCAAGCCGCATTCGGCCGCCAACCGCGGGCACAAGCCGCCCAGTTGGGTGCCGGAAGCCGCGATTTCGGTGAAGATGTTTTTGGGTAGTCCCAGGGCTTGCAGCAGCTTTGGCGACCATTGGCGGAGGTTGGGATTATACAACTGAGTCGTGCTGACCAAGGATTCCTCGCTCTTGGCGTTGTTGCTCAGGAAATAGTTAAAAGCGTCGCCGATGCACAGGAGCATTTTCGCTTTGGCCAGCCGCGCGGGGTCTTCGGCCGCCAGTTGGTAAATGGTGTTGAGCGACATGAACTGGATGCCCGTTTCGGAAAAGATTTCGGGCCAGTTCGATTTTCGGTTGGCGATTTCCACGCCCCGGGTGGTGCGAGCGTCTCGGTAATGGAAAACCGGATCGATGATTTTGCCTTCCGGAGTGAACAGGATGTAATCAACGCCCCAGGAATCACAGCTAATGCTGGAATAGGGCAGCTGGCGGGCGGCGGCTTTTTTTAAGCCCGTTTTTAATTCGTCGAAAAGGTTCTGAATATTCCAGTGCATCGACCCGCCGGTTTTAATGGGCGTATTGGAAAATCGATGCAGCTCTTCCAAGGAGATTTGCTCTCCCTCCAGAGTGCCAAGCATAAGGCGACCGCTGTCCGCGCCTAAATCGCATGCGAGATAATAATGTGCCATGGGCCAAGGTATTAATGCAATCGCCGCGAAAATGCAACCGCGCAATCACAGGTCTTTGAACAGGTCTAGCTGGCTGGACGGCGGCAGGTTTTTTAACGCGGCGCGCTCGGCGCGGTGACGGGCGGCGGGGCGCGGCGCGCCCTCGGGAGTCAGCTCGGATTCCTCCAGGTTGCGCAAAATTTCCTTGGCGCGATCGATCACGCCCCGGGGCACGCCCGCCAGCCGGGCTACTTGGATGCCGTAGCTCTTGTCGGCGCCCCCGGCGACGATTTTGCGCAGGAACACGATCTGGTCGTTCCACTCGCGAACGGCGGCGTTGTAATTGCGCAGGCGCGGCAGCCGCGTGGCCAGTTCCGTCAGCTCATGGTAGTGCGTGGCGAACAAGGTTTTGGCGCCGGCTTGGTGGTGCAGAAATTCGACGATCGACCACGCCAGGCTCAAACCATCGAAGGTGCTGGTGCCTCGGCCGATTTCATCCAGCACGATCAGACTGCGCTGCGTGGCGTGGTTGAGCAGGTTGGCGGTTTCGGTCATTTCGACCATGAAGGTCGATTGCCCGCGGGACAAGTCGTCGCTGGCCCCGATGCGCGTGAAAATGCGGTCCACCAAATCGATGCGCGCCTCGGTGGCGGGCACGAAGGCGCCGGTGTGGGCGAGCAAGACCAGCAAAGCGACCTGCCGTAGGTAAGTGCTTTTGCCCGCCATATTCGGACCGGTGATCAAAGCAATTTGCTGGCTCGCGAGATCCAGGTCGGTGTCGTTGGGTACGAACCGCTCGGCGGTGGGCACTTGTTCCAGCACCGGATGCCGCCCTTCGGCAATGTGCAGCACCCCTTCATCTTTCACTTCGGGCCGGCAATAGTGGAAGAGCCGGGCCGTTTCGGCGAAGCCCGCCAGCACATCCAATTGCGCCAGGGCCCGCGCGGTTTGCTGAATATCCCCGAGCCGGGCCGCCACCGCTTCTCGCACCCGCAAAAAGAGCTCGTACTCGAGTTTTAAGGCGCGTTCCTCCGCCCCGAGGATTTTGCCTTCCATATCCTTCAACTCGGGCGTGATATACCGTTCGCCGTTGGCGATCGTTTGTTTGCGGATGTACTCCGGCGGGACCTTGTCGAGGTTGGCTTTGGTGACCTCGATATAGTAGCCGAACACCGAATTGTAGCGGACTTTCAGCGAGGGAATGCCCGTGCGTTCGATCTGTTCTTGTTGCAGTCGCGCGATCCAGTCCTTGCCCTCCCGGCCAGCCCGGCGCAATTCATCCAGGGCCGGGTCGTATCCATCGCGGATCAGCCCGCCTTCTTTGAGCGCCAGTGGCGGTTCATCGTTGATGGCCCGGTTAATTTGGTCCGCCAACTCGGGGAATTCGATTAATTGCCGGGAAAGCTCGTTCAGCAGTATGCCCGGCGGCGCGGGCGCCGGAGTCGCCCCGGGGGTGGCGAGGGCGGCGGAATCGAAGATTTCCTTTTGGGGCGCCGTCGGAGGTTGGGTGCGGGCCGCTTCCAGCAACGCGATCAAAACTTGGCGCAAGGCGGGGATTTGCTCCAATCCCTGGCGCAAAGCCTGCAAATCGCGGGCGTTGCCGGTGCCGACGCAGAGCCGATTGAGCGTTCTTTCCAGATCCCGGACCCATTCCATTTGGGCGCGAAACTGGTCCAATTTTTCGGCGTGATCGAGCCAGAGTTGAACCGATTCCTGGCGGCGGTGGATCGCCTCCGCCGAAGCTAAAGGACGCGCTAGCCATTCCCGCAGGCGCCGCGCGCCCATGGGCGTCACCGTGCGCTGGAGCGCCCCGTACAGCGAAGCGGGCGGGGTGGCGTCGCGGTGCAACGGTTCGAGCACCTCGAGGTTGCGCAACGAAACGCCGTCGAGCACGAGAAAATCGCGGTTCTGGAAAAACGAAAGGCGCGTCAGGTGGTTGATGTCGCGGTGGAGATTTTGGGCCAGGTAATGCAGGACGGCGCCCGCGGCGCCGATGGCCACCGGGTGATCCTTCAGGCCAAAGCCGTCCAGCGTGGCCACCTTGAAATGGTCCCGCAGCGTGTATTGGGCCGTGTCCGGCGCGAACACCCAGTCGTCATAACCCGTCAGCACCGGAAACGCGCCTTGCAGCAGTTGCCGCAAGGAGGCGGCCTCGGAGGGCAGGATAATTTCCGCCGGTCGCTGGCAATCCAATTCCGCCAAGAGCGCGGATTCGCTTTCCAGTTCCGTGGCCGTGAAATCGCTGGTGGTCAGATCGACGAAAGCCAGGCCGTAAACGCCGCCCACGCAATGGACGGACGCCAGGAAATTGTTCCGTTCCGCCCGCAGGATGTCCGGATCGAAATGGGTGCCCGGGCTCAAAATCTGGGTGACTTGGCGTTTCACCAGCTGACCCGGTTTGGGATCTTCCATCTGATCGCAAATGGCCACTTTGCGCCCGGCTTTGAGGATGCGGGCGATGTAGGTTTGCGCCGCGTGGAAGGGGATGCCGCACATCGGGATCGCGCCGCGCTTGGTCAGCGCCACGTTGAGAATGCGCGACCCGGTCAGGGCGTCCTCAAAAAACAGCTCGTAAAAATCGCCGAGCCGGAACAGCAATAGGGCATCCTTGGGCAATTCGGATTGAATCTTCCGGTATTGCGCCATCATCGGGGTCATGGTTACTTCGCCAGCCATCGCGTTGATAGTAAACTAAGTACCATCCTCCACGGCAAGGGGGAACCGACGGCCCCTTTCCGGACGAACCCGGCGGTGCGATCGTGGCGCCCGGGGAGCGGTAGCTCCGGAATGGCGCGTCCGGGGCCTGGGACGCTGAACCGGGTGACGTTTTGCGCTTACGACATAAACGGTACCTGCGGTTCGGGCTGCGCTTGAGGGTTGTAATCGAAGATCGCCCGGATCTTGGCGGCCAGATCTTCCGCCGAGAAGGGTTTTTGGATGAAATGCACCCGGTCGTTCAGCACTCCGTGATGGGCGATGACCTCGGCCGGATAACCGGACATGAACAGGCATTTGAGCGCGGGCTGGCGCGCGGCCATCTGGCCCGCCAATTCCAGCCCGTTCATTTCGGGCATGATCACATCGGTCATGAGTAGGTGAACGGCTTGCGATTCCGCCAGTTGCAGCGCTTCGGCGGGGCCGCTCGCCGCCAGCACCGAGTAGCCCAGCCGGTCGAGGATTTTGCGGGCCACCGCCAGGATGGTGGGCTCGTCTTCCACCAATAGAACCGTTTCGCCGCGGCTCCTGTCGATCTGGGGGGGCGGCGCGTTTTTGGGGGGAGACGCCGAGTGGAGATGCCGGGGAAGATAAATCTTGAAGACGGTGCCTTGGCCGGGCTCGCTGTAGACTTGGATGAAACCGTGGTTTTGCTGGACGATGCCGTAGACGGTGGGCAAACCGAGGCCGGTGCCTTTGCCCACGCTTTTGGTGGTGAAGAAGGGCTCGAAAATATGGGGTAAAATGGCTTTATCCATGCCGCAACCCGTATCGCTTACGGATAGCGCCACATACTCTCCGGGCAAGAATTCCGGCTGGCTGGCGCAGTCGTCCGCCTCCAAGGCCACATTATGCGTTTCAATGCGGATTTTGCCGACGCCGTCGATGGCGTCGCGGGCGTTGACACAAAGGTTGGCGAGAATCTGACTGATTTGGACGGGGTCCATCTTAACCAATCCCAGTTCGGGATCGGGCTGCCAAATCAGCTCGATATTCTCGCCGACGAGTCGCCGCAACATTTTGATCATGCCCTCCACGGTCTCGTTCAGATTAAGCACTTTGGGCGCGATGAATTGTCTTCGGGCAAAAGCCAGCAACTGTTGGGTCAGATCGGCGGAGCGTCGGGCGCAGTTCCAGATTTCCATCAACCCTTCGCGCACGGGGCTATTGGGGGGCGTATCCTCCAAGAGCAGACTCGCGTTGGATAGGATAGCCTGGAGCATATTATTGAAGTCGTGAGCCACGCCGCCGGCCAGTTGTCCGAGGGACTCCATTTTCTGCGCCTGTTGGAACTGAGTTTCCAGCTTGGCCATGGCTTCCCGCGCCGCTTTGCGCTCGGTGATATCCCAGAAAACGCCCAGGATGCCGGTCACTTTGCCCGCCTCATCCAGGAGCGGCGTTTTAATCGTATGAATCCACAAGTGCCGCTCATTGGCGATAAAGGATTCTTCAAGTTCCTTGCGACGGCCCGATTCCATCACCATTTTGTCATCCTCCCGGTATTTATCGGCGAGTTCCTTGGGGTAAAAACCGAAATCGGTTTTACCGCGAATATCCTCCGGGCGAAGGTGTAGGTCCGCCGCATAACTGGGGTTGCAGGCCGTATACACCGATTCCCGGTTTTTGATGAAGACTCGCACCGGCAAATTATCCACCAGGGTCCGGAATCGAAGCTCGCTTTCCCTTAAGTCTGCTTCCGCCCGTTGTTGCTCGCTGATTTTTTGTTCGAGCGCGAGATTGGCCTGGGTCAAGGCGGCGGTTCGTTCGCGGACTTTTTGTTCCAGCTGCTCCGTCAATTCACGCAACCGCAAATGAATGCGGACCCGCGAAAGCACTTCCCCGGTGTCAAACGGCTTGGTGATGTAATCCAGTCCGCCGGCTTCGAAGCATTTGATTTTTTCGGCGGGCTCGTTCATCGCGCTGATGAACAGCACGGGGATATCCTGGCTCGCCGGGTCGGCTTTGAGCCGGCGGCAGAATTCGATGCCATCCATGTCCGGCATCTTCACATCGAGCAGAATTAAATCGGGGGCCTTGGCGGCCACCGACCGCGCGGCCAGCGGCCCGCCGGAAGCCGGCCGCACGCGGTAGCCGGCGTGAACCAGAATTTGGGTTAACAATTGCAGGCTGGCCGGGGTGTCGTCAGCCACCAGGATTTCTTGCCCATGCCCCGACAAATTTTCACTCGCGTTCATGTGGTTTTTCTCTATTTCTCGGTGAAGAGCCCCTCCTGGGTCGATTCCAGAATGGTCAGCAATCGATCATATTCGAGTCGATTCGCCAGGGTTTCCAAGGTGGCGCCCGAGCCCTCGTCGAGCGCGGCGATCTGGCTAATTAATTTATGGGTTTCCGTCGTGTCTAATTCGATGACCGCCTGGCGCAATCGGCGAGCCAAGATCGGAGGCAAGGCGACTAGTCGCGCGGGGGACCATTCACCGGCGGGCCGGCCCGTGGCGGCGGGTGGGCTCGCGTAGGTGTATTTTAAATGGAGGTGCCGGGCCATAGCTTCAAAAAGCTCGGCTTCGCGATAGGGTTTCCGGATGACCTCATCGCAACCCGCCGCCAAAATATGCCGCCGTTCCTCCTCCAAAGCATGGGCTGTGAGGGCGATGATTTTAGTGTTCGCGCCCGTGGCTGCCGCCTTGATCCGGCGGGTAGCTTCCAGCCCGTCCATCACGGGCATGCGGATATCCATCCAAATCAAATGAGGATGCCATTGCGCGGAGATTGCCACCGCTTCTTGTCCCTGCGTGGCCTCCCGCAAGTCAAAGTCCAGTGGCTGGAGAATCCGCCGCAAGAGCATGCGGTTTTCCCGCTGATCTTCGGCGATGAGGATGCGGTGGCGTGGTTGTCCGGCGGCAAGCCCAACTACTTGCGCATGCGCTAAGGTGGTTGGGGGAGGAGTGCCAGTCGGGACGCCGGCGGGGATTTCGAAATAAAACACCGAGCCTTTGCCCAGCGTGCTTTCCAAGGCGAGTTGCCCCCCCATTAATTCGACGTGTTGCTTGCAGATGGCCAAGCCCAAGCCCGAACCGGGTTCATTGGCGGCCCGGTCGCTGAGTTGCACAAACGGTTGGAAGATTCGTTCGTAATCCGCTGGGCCGATGCCGGGTCCGGTGTCCGATACTTCGAATTTTACGCGCGTCCGCGTTGGCGATTCGCCCGGCATGGCGGTCGCGCGCACGAGAATCTGTCCGTGCCGGGTGTATTTGATGGCGTTGCCGGCAAGGTTAATCAGGATCTGGCGTAATTTGCCTTGATCGCAGTTGAGGTAACGCGGCAGATCGGGCGGTAATCGAACCGAAAAGTCCAGGCCTTTTTCGACCGCCCGAACATGCATCAGCGATTGGATTTCGTGCAGCAGATGATGTAAATCGAATTCGCGCTCCTCCAGTTCGCCCCGGCCCGCTTCAATCTTGGAAAGATCCAGCACGTTGTTGATCAAATTCAGCAAGTGCTCGCCGCTTTGGTTGATGATGCCCAGGCATTCTTTTTGTTCGGCGGTGGCGGCCGGGTTGTGGTTCATCAAGCGCGAAAACCCGATGACCGCGTTTAGCGGGGTCCGCAACTCGTGGCTCATGCTGGCTAGAAAAGCGCTTTTCGCCCGGTTGGCCGATTCGGCTTCATCCTTGGCGGCTTTCAGCTGCGCGGTTCGCTCGCTCACCAAATCTTCCAAATGCTCCTGGTGTTTACGCAGCGTTTGATTGGCTTCGGTCAGCTCTTTTTTGGCCCAGCCGATTTCACCGATTAATTGGGCCAGCCCGATGAAAAACTCGGCCATGGCCTTGATCTTGGTTTCCGAAAAGATGGGCACCTTGTCCAAGGCGTCGAGATAGGCTTTTTTGTCGAAACCGAACGTCTCGGCTTGGCGCACGAAAAACTCCCGGTCGGGAGGCGTGGTGAAAAACTGGCCGGTAAAAAAGTTGGCCACGTGTTCGCCCCGGATTTTAATGGGCACCGCGACGTCGTGCAGGCAGTTCTGGCACTTATAAAAAGCGTAGTTTTGCCCTTGCTGGAGGCTGCCCGCCAGCGAGGTGTCACTTTCCAGACAGCGTTTCGCGGTGGTTTCATGAAGACGGTGAAACCGGGTGCAAATATCCTGCCAACCCGTGGCGATAAGAATGTTTCCTTCTAGATCAAGGATCGCCGTCACCGCGCCTGTGGCGGTGGTAAAGTTTTCGCATAATTCTCGTAATTCCTGGATATTAACCAGCTCCGAAAATCTCATCGCGCCCTCCTCTTAATGCGGGAATAGTCTACACTCGCTCAAGAATTAAAGCGAGGACACATCCGGGGGAACCTGGAGAATTCTTTAGCGCCCCTGATACCGCCGCGAGCGGTGGTGGAAGAGTGGGGTGGCAATGAGTGTATCTATTTTGTAATCAATGTGTTTTGATCCGGTGACTCATGGCTTGTCGGTCCTCTGGCGCGTCTCGTTCCTTACGGCTGGTATAGGTCTTGGATCACGCGGGCATTTTCTGGCAGCGCGGGATTGATGAATAGGACTGGCTCCGGAGCGGGGGCGGGGCCGCCGGGGGGGGGGGGGGGCGGCCGCGGGCGGGGG
>DBTJ01000123.1:9793-10230 GCA_002306985.1 Verrucomicrobia bacterium UBA1319 | reverse complement strand
AGGGCGGCGGGGTCGCCATCCCCCGCGGTTTTCCAGATTAAATCGAATTGGAATTCCATGATGCCGTGTTCATCCGCCACGAAATTGGTATACCAAAAATTGTTGAACAACATGGAAAGCAATAGGTTGCAATCTTTGGGCGAGGTCTGCCGCCCAGTCAGGGTAGGGGAGGCCCCCAAGCTCACCAGGGGAGCGTCGCGACTGACCCATATCCAGCGCCCCTCCGGGGTGGCATACTCCACCCAGCCATCCATCGCGTAGTAATCGCGGCACGAACCTGGCAATTGATCGGCAAACGGCGTGAAGGGCTGGCCGCCGCTGCTCATGCGCGGCAGGGTATCGCCGGTGGGAAAGGGAAAGGCGAGGTAAAAGATCTCCGGAAGCGCCGAGGTGGTGCGGTTGATTCGCAGGGTTAGCCGGGCGCGCGGGTCCTGCTT
>DBTJ01000123.1:9437-9563 GCA_002306985.1 Verrucomicrobia bacterium UBA1319 | reverse complement strand
GTTAGCCGGGCGCGCGGTTCCTGCTTCCACACCTCGAGCACGCGGGTGGCCCATTGCAGACGAGGATGTCGTATGGCTTGGGTATAAACGATCGTGTGCGGAGTGGCGGTCGCCACCGCCGTTTCA
>DBTJ01000123.1:8920-9167 GCA_002306985.1 Verrucomicrobia bacterium UBA1319 | reverse complement strand
CCGCCACCGCCGGGACGGTTTCGAGTTTTTCCCGGCGCATTTTCGCGCGCGCCTCGCCGTGCTGGCCGTGAATATCGCCCAAGGTTTGGCGCGGCGGGAAAGCGTTCACTTTGACGGCGGTGAAATCGCCGCAGCCAGCCGTAAATAATGGCTGTTTCATGCCCGGCCAGGTGATCGAAACCGGCCAGCCTTGGCCATCGGTTTTAATGTCCGGGGCGGGACTCTCGGCGGTTGGACTGGCGGGGGG
>DBTJ01000123.1:0-8653 GCA_002306985.1 Verrucomicrobia bacterium UBA1319 | reverse complement strand
ATGGGGCTGAACCGCCAATACTGGATGGTTTGCGCCGGCAGGTTATCGACCCAGAATTTGGCGATTTGATTCGGGGCTTGGTCCGGGAACGTGGCTGAAATATCTTCGCGGGACAAATCTTCCGGCCGACCGGGCCGGCCCCAGGGCTGGATGCCCGGCTCAAAATAGATCGGCGCGCGCAGGCCGGTTTTCGGATCTTCGAGTGATTTGGGGTTTTCGCGCAGGCAGGTGGCGATCATTCGCGCCCAGCCGGTAAACGGCGCCAAGGCCGAGTTCGCCACGTATAAGCCGGCTTGGGATGGAATAAGTTTAGTGCGGACGCGTTGCGATAATAGCCATTCGGCGCGCGCCATGGGACGGTAGGCCAGGACGCTTTTCTCAGCGAATTGGGCTTGGGTGTCGAGGCTGTAAGGCTTGGCTACGCTGAGGCTGGACCCCCAGGTGTGCTCGTCGAAGAGGCATAAATCGCGGTAATTTTCGGCCAGCACTTTTTGAACCGTTGGCGTGAGCGGACCCCACATTGGGGAAGACGCGGCCTCCAGTCGGCGCTTGGCAAACCGGCTGGCGGCTACTTCGCGCGGGGCCGAGGCGGTGCCATTGGCCCACCAATCCGTCCATTCCCCCGTGTATTCGGGAGCCGTGGGGCCCATTTCACGTTCCAACTTGCCCATGGCTTCGGAGACCGTGCAGAGCTTTAGCCTGGGTTTCAATCCGAGCCGGTTCCAGCCGGCCACGAAATCGGCCAGCGGCGGAAACGGCGGGTCATTATCGAAGCGCCATTGGCTGGTGATCGAAATGGTGAGCACCCGGTGTTTATAGCCCGACTTCTCCAACGAACGGACCCGCTCCAGGCACAGCGCATGGGCGTCGCGGAGCGAAGCTTCGTCACTTTTCAAAATATCCCCGGCGCGGGGTGGCCGGTACCTCGTGTCGGCGGCGGCGGGCACCGGACCGCGACGCCACTCGGCGCGTTCGAAGAAGTCGAACCCCGAGCCATAGCCCGTGTTCAGCCAGACGAACAGGCGGCGGCCATCGGGCATTTTCCACCAGAACGCCGACGGGCGTGGGAAGGGGACGCCGCCGCTGTCCTCGTTGATACCCGTGAAGAGCAAATGCACGCCGCGATCGAGCAGCGCCAGGGCGGCGGCGCGGGGGAATCCGTTAACGTCGTCCTGGATGGCCACCGTGGGCCGCGCTTTTTTCCACAGATCCTCGGGCAGCCAGTGGAGCATCGTTTGCCATTGGGCGGCGTTCATAAACGGGGTGTTGTTGCACGCGAGCGCGGTGATTTCCAGTTGGCCCGTGCGCAGGGCTTTCAAAAATTGCGCGCGCCGCGCGGGCGGGGCGACGGCCCACCAATCGGCCACCGGCATGGTCGCTTCGGCGGTCCAGCAAAACCGCCGTTCGGCGGGGCCGCGCGCCGAATCCAGGACGGCGTCCACCGCGATATCCAAATAGCGCCGGTATAACTCGCGGCAGACGCTGGGGCTATCGGTGAAACCCACATCGGTATGCGAGAAATGGACGATGTCAATCTCCTCGATGGCGGTCGGATCGGCCGTTTGGCCGTGCGTTGCGATGGCGCTGAGCAAGGTTAGAAGGCCAGCCGCCCATAAGGAAAAAACGCGGGAATTCATGGGCCTCTGTTTACACTGGCGCCCGGCCGGATGTCAAACCGCCATTCCGGTAAAGGCACGCATTCAGGCGTAAAATTCCCGCTCGCTGGTACCCCGGGTCCACGGGGTGTGGCATAGGCGGTTCCGGGCTGATTTGGCGAGCGCGAGGTTGGCGCCTATGGACATAGCGGCGCGGCAGATAAACAAGGCGGTGATCTCATTCTCCGCCAGACTGGCACCCTGGTAGAGTAAGTTGAGTCCCCAAACCACAAGCCACGACGCCAAGATCACTTTGGCCACCACCCAACCCAAAGATTGGCCGGCCTGCGGCTGCTTCAGTCCCTCCAGCAAGCCTTGCCAAACGAGCGCTCGCGTATCCACCCACAACTCGGCGATGCCCACGGCTAGCACGGCGGTTAAAAATAGCTTTTCCTCCAGAAACAGAGCGGGCGCCAGCAAAATGGCGGCCGCCACGGCGAGGTTGCCGAGCGCCAGCAGAATCAGCGGAAACACGAGTTGGCCGCGCAACGAGCGATAATGCCGTTCATAAATCTCGTTCGCCGGCCGGCCGGTGGCTTGTTCCAGCGCCAGCATGCCCGCGCGCCGTTCGTTGCGTATCCAACAGGTGGATTCCAAACCGACGCCGATTTTAAAACTCAAGTGCAGCAAGTAAAGCGCCGCCAGGACATAGGCCATGGAAATCCGATTGTGGCTGATGATCGCTCCAATAAACGCGGGCACAACCGCCAGCAGCAATCCGGCCGGGAGCCACAGCAGGCGTGGAGAAAGTTCCGCCGAGTCGGTGGGATTGCCCCCGGAGTTAGCGACGGAAAAGTTACGGCGGGAGAGCCGTCGGGCCGCCAAGGCGAGAAAAATCAGCGTTAACCAGCCTTGCATCGCGAGTGCCGCGTGGAGCGCCGAAGGATCGCGGGTGAATGGCGATTGCAACATCCAGGTAAAGGCGGCTAACGAACCCAAGGCCGAGTTCCATTCATAACTCGCGGTGGGATACAAACTATGCCCCCACGCGTTCGCGAGGGGTCCGCCCACCAGCGTGGCCGATAAGATTGCCAGCGCGGTCGCCAAACTGGCGCGCTCGGACCCGCCCCCAGCCGCCCCGAGCAAACCCGCCGAGCCGGCGAGCAATCCCGTGGCCGCCATCAGCGCCAGACTCCGGAGGCATTCCGGAAAGGAAGCCCCACCCATGCCTAAGCTGATGGCAAAGAAGGGAACGCTTGGCAAAACTTCGCAAATGGCTTGCCATCCGTGCGCCAGCAGGCCGCTCAAAAACCACCCCAACCCGCTAATCCGGGTTTGCATCAATATTTCCCGCGTGCCATCCACGCACTGCTCCCGAGGCCACGCCACCATATGCCGGAAGCCGGCTAGGGCGGACAGAAGCGTGCCCGCGGCGGAGATCGAGGCAAAAGCCCCATGCGCGCGCTGGGTGGCGGTCAACTGACCTTGCGTGGCGCTCACCGACCATAGAAAAACCATCGCCAGCACCGTGGTTCCCATGAATCGGCGGCGATGACACTCCGACCGCCGCGCTTCCTGGCGCAAGAGCCGGAATACCAAATGCCGCAGCGCCAGGCTCATGAAACCTGGCGGCGACCGGCTCTATCCATACGGGGGTGCGGCGTCATCATCAAAAAGACACCGCTGGGCGGGGAATTGTATAATGCCGCCAAAGCGGCGAAGCGGCCGACCCTCTATTTCGCTTCGATGCAATATAAGAATTGTTTGCCGCGCAAAAAGATTTGGTTCCCCGCCAGGGCCGGGGAAGCGATGAATTCATCGTCCAGCGGGTTAGTGGCGAGGGATTCGAAAACGGGAGCGTTTTTAATCACCTCAGTGGCGCCGTTGCGGCTAGCCAGATAAATGCGTCCGGCGGCGCCCACGGGAGAACTATAGATGCCTTTCAAGGACTCCACTTTTTGGGCGTCCATTAAAACGGCGCCCGATTTTGCGTCGAGGCACGTCAGTTTCGCGTCGTTGCCCGAGTAAAAATAAAGCCGGCCGTCGTAGAGCAAGGGCGATGGCACGTAGGGGGTGTTCTTTTTGTAGCTCCAGGCGATCGCGTCGGTGCCGGTGAGGTCGCCGCTGGCGCCCAGCCGGATGGCGAGCAACGCGTTGCCGCGAAAACCGCTGATGGGATAGACCGTGCCGTCCCAGGCCACGGGCGTGGGAATCACGTTGGCGGTCAGACCTTCGCATTCCCACAAAAGCTTCCCGGTCGCCAGGTCGTAGGCGCGGATTTTTTGGGTGGCGGCGGTAACGACCTGAGCTTGCGCGCCATTGGTGACAATAATCGGCGTCGCCCAGGAGGTGGGCTCTTCGCGGGGCTGGCGCCAGATTTCGCGGCCGGTTTCCGTGTCGAAGGCGGCGATGAAGTCATCGCCCTCGTGATCCCAGTTGATGACGAGCCTATCGCCGGAGATCGCGGGTGAACTGCCTTCACCGAAGGCGTTGCGGGTGCGCATCCGGCCCAAGTCTTTTTCCCATTTTAGGTTGCCTTGCAGATCGTAGGCGTGCAGTCCGTGGGAGCCGAAATAGGCGTAAACCCGCTGGCCGTCGGTTATCGGAGAATGGGACGCGAAGCCGTGGTCGGGATGGTGGCCTTCGTGAGGTTTTTCCTCGCGCGCGACTTTTTGCCAGCGAATCGCGCCCGTTTGCCGGTCCAGGCTCAACAAAGTGAACTGTTGAACTCCGTCTGGCGCGATCGATCGGGGTCCCGGCGGGCTGTTCCGGATGCCGGGAATATCCGGTCCGCTCGCGCCGGCCGGGAAATTGCGCTTCGGATTAGTCAACGCTTCGGCGGTATCTTCCACGGTGCCGGCGTCGTTGGCTTTGGGAATGGAAGTTTGGATGAACACCTGCTGCTCCCAAATAATCGGCGTCGAAGCGCCGTTGCCCGGCAGTTTGATTTTCCAAAGGAGATTGCTGGTTTCACTCCAATGGAGCGGCGGGTTGGCGGTAGGGGAAACGCCGGTGCCCCATGGCCCGCGCCATTGCGGCCAGTTGCGACCGGCGGCCGCGTCACTCGTTTGCGCGAAAATGGTGAACGCCGATTGGGCTGCGATCAAGGCCAGATAAAGGGATGTTTTCATGGGGAGGGGGCTATGGGTAAAACTCCGACAGCTCCAGCATGAGCTTCTCGAGCTGGTTGTAATAATCATCCTCGGAGAGCTGGATTTTTTTGGCGATTAGGCTTTCGACGGCGGTTTCGAGTTCATCCCGGCGTTGCCGTTTTTCGAGGGACAGGCCGCGGTCCGCCGCGTTTTGCACCAGATGAAACCGATTGGCCAGCGCGCCGTCCAACGCCACGTTTTCGCGGGCTTTTTTCACCGCTCGGACGCCCCGGAACCAATCGGCGGGCGTGCCTTTGGCGTCGCCGTTGTCGTCCAGCAAGGCGTGCTCGGTGGCCAGGCGTCCCGCCAATTTGTAAAACTCCGCGGTTTGGCGCGAGGCGTACAAATACGCTTCGAGCAACGAAACCTGCCCGTCTTTGTCCAAGTCGGTTTGCGGATTGTCGATGGCTTCGGACAAGAACTGGCCGAAGCGCGAGTAATTCTGCTCCGAACCCGCGCGGGTGGCGGTGATGATCACGCGGTTCGGAGCCGACAAGGCGTTCAGGAACGGGCCGCTGGCGGAGGCGGAGACGATTACCGCCACGGGACGATGAAAGGGGAGCAGCCAGGCCGCCAATTCGGCGGCCGTCAGGTCCGGCCCGCGCAGGTTGAATTTCGCGTCCTTGCCGTCATAGGTGCCATGGCCGAGAAACACCAGCCAGAGCTCGGTGGCGGTCTCTTTGGGTTCCGCTTTGAGCCACGCCTCCAGTTGCTCCCGATCCGGCGCCGAATTGGAGGTCGCCAGCCCCGCCGCGCTGAAGCTGGCATTGGCTTTGCGGGCGGCGGCTTCCCAATGGGACGCCCAGGCGGCGAACTGCGCCCCGAATTCCTCGGCGCCCGGCGCGCCCGCCACCAAGAGCACCCGGGCGCGGGGGGCGTTGGTGGCCGCTGGCGCCTCGGCTGCCGCCGCGCGGGCCGGCCACCAGGCGAGGAGGCTGAGAAATAATCCGAGCCGCAACCAGCTCATGGCAATCCTTTCCATCGGCGCAATCCCCATTCGCCAATAAAGCACAAGAGGGCGAACAAAAAGACATAAGGTTGATGCCATAGCGGGCGACTCCAAGTCTCGGTCACGGGCATTTTGCGGAAGGGTAATTTTTTTACAAACGCAGCCAAATCTTTCGCCTCCACCACTTCGCCGCCAGTCTGGCGGGCGAGGGTTTCCATCAACGCGCGGTTCGGTTGCAGCGAGCGGAATTCCTCGGACGCCAAATCCGTGGCCCAGCCCGCGCGCGCCCGGCCGATTTCGGCCCCCACATTGTTGGTGGCGGTGGCTTCGACTTGATAGCCGCCGGCTTCGCGCGGAATGAAAGGCGCTTGATACAGGCCCGCTTCATTGGGCGCCAGCTCGGCGGTAATCCGCACCGGCGGCTCGTTCGTGGCGCCGGCGCCGATGCGCCGCACGCGCAAGGTGACTTGCGCGTCGTCGATCGGCTGAAACTTGGGATCGCGCACCCGGACTTGCAGCCGCACGGCTTGGTTCGGATCGGAGGGTTGCGGTTCGGCGGTGACGCTGACGCGGTTGGGCACGTCGGAGACTAGCCAGCGAATCATTTGCCGCCAAGCCTTGTCCATGTCGCGATGCGATTCGGCGTCGCGGAACCCCCACCGCCACAAGTCGCCGATGGCCAGAGCCGCCACGCGACCATTGCCGAACCGTTGCGCCACCAACGCGGGGTAATTGGCCCCATCGCTCCCGGCGACCGTGGCGATGGCGCTGGCGCCCGGTTTGATGCCCCGCGACGGATTGACTACTTCGAACGCGGGCATGTTTTCGAGGCGCGAGGTTTCTTCGCGCTCGTTGTCGCGCAACCGCGCCCACGGTTGCAGCCACCCTTCGCGGGTCAGATTGAGCCGGTAGGGCGGGGTCCGCTTGGTGGTGGCGTCCGAATCCAGGTAGACGGGGAGCATGTCGCCCATGGGAGTTCGCTGGTATTTGCCGGCTTGAAAGGAATCCACTCCGCCCAGCATGAGGAAACCGCCGCCGCGCTCGGATACGAATTTTTGGGCCAGGATCTGCTGGTCCGCCGTGAAGAATTCGGCCTCCATATCGTCTACGATCACCGCCTGGTACGCGTACAATTCCTCGGCCGTTTTAGGAAAGCCGCCGCGCAGTTCTTCCTCGTCGCGGACATTGAGACGAATCAAGACCGGCTGGTCGTAACGCTCGGTGGTTTCATCCTTGCGTTCGAAACCGCTGAACAACGGGTTGGCGGCTTCGGCGCGGCTGTGAAAAGCGAATTTCGGCTCGCGTTTGGCGACGCGGATCAGGCTGGAGATTTGCAGCTGGGGATCTTCATCCAGCGCGCGTTTCATGAATTTGTATTCCCAGCTGGGCTTGCCGGCGAGGTAGAGCACGCGGAAGGTGTCCTGGCCGCGATCCACCGGAATCCAGCGGGTGTTATTGGCCAGCGTGGCTTCGGCGGCTTGCTCCGGGTGGTCGAACTGGTTGGTTTCGCTCGCGGCCGAGACTTCCAAGCGGTAGAAGGACAGGCCGCTGGAGCGCGGGCGGATCTGAAAACGGAAGGCCATTTTCTCGCCGTCGCGTGGAGCGGCTTGCGTCTGTCGTTCCACGAGGGTGCCCTGACGGTCGATGATCGAGGCTTGGATCTGGCGGTGTTCATAGCCGCTGGCTTCGACGCTGGCTTGAATGGTGACCGGCGCGTCCTCAAAAGCCGTCTGGTTCACCGCGACGTTTTGAATGGCGATATCGCGCGCTTGCGGCCCGCCCCCAATCAGGATCGGGAAGAGCGGAGGCAAATCACGGGTCTCCGGCAAGCCGTCTTTAAGATCGGTCGCGTTGCCATCGGTGAACAGGAGCACGCCCGCGAGGGGCTGGCCGTGATTCAGTTCCGCCAGCGATTTGATGGCGGCGCCCAGGGCGGAGGCGCGGCCATCGAAAGCCAGCTCGGAAAAATCGTCGGCGGTCTTCAGCCGTGAATCGAAGAGATAGCGCCGTACGCGGAACACTTCGCTGAGTTGGTCGCGCCAGGCGGGGGTACCATCGCGCAGCATCGCGCGTAGCTGTTCCCCCCGGCTATTTTTTTGGCCTGGATCGTGGATTGTCATGCTTTCACTATTATCCGCGAGAATGGCGATTTGGTTTTGCCCCGGCTGGGCGCGTTGGTCCGTCCACTGCGGATCCAGCAGGCACAGCGCCAAGGCTGTCAGCCCGATGAGTTTGAGCAGTAAGCAAACGAGCCGGAGCCCCCGGGGCGCCCGGCTGCGCAAATAGCTCCAGGTTAGGAAAACCAGGCCGAGCGCCATGAGGATTCCCACCGGCGCCAGCCACGCCCGACCTAAAAACGACAAATGTTCCGACCCCATTTAAGGTTCCCTTCCCAACTGTTCGTAATAGCGCTTCACCAGATCGGAATACCGGTTGGGCACGGGATCGCGATCCAACGGCACCAGCGGTTCTTTGGCTTCCCGCCGGGCCAATTCCTCATCCACCCGTTGGCGCACTTCGATCAACGGCTGGGTAATCTGGGTTTGCACCAAGTCCCAGCGTGGCGGGCGGCGTTGCTGCTTGAATTCGGCGCGCATGGTTTGAGCGCGTTCCCGGACGCGCGCAATCTCCGAACGCAGATCCGGAAAATCGACCATTTCCTCCACGTCGCGCAATTTCTCCGACCACTGGGTGTAGGTCCCGCCCGTGAGGGGTGCTTGGTTCGGGTCGGGTTCGTAATCACCCGGATCACCGGAGCCGCCCTGGCGAGCGCCACCCGGTTGCGCGGGGCGGCGGTCCCGGTTTTGCCGGTTCTGCGCGTTTCCGGGGCGCGGCGCTTGCGCAACATTGGCGTTGTTGGTGCCGGGTCCTCCCGCCATCCCAGTGCCAGGGGTTGTTCCGCCAGGAGCGGCGCCTCCCGGTGTCTGACCGGGCGTCTGACCGGGCGTCTGACCGGG
>DBTJ01000134.1:15905-16662 GCA_002306985.1 Verrucomicrobia bacterium UBA1319 | reverse complement strand
CGCGCTGACAAGCCAACGAGTTCGCCCCCCAACCCTTCGCCGGCGAACCGCGCGAAACACCGCTATTTCGTCGGCGCGGCCGCCGAGGCCAGGGCGCGACTGCGTTCGACGCCGCGCTTTAGGGCGGCGGGGAAAGGCTCCCCGGCATCGATGGCGCGCAAAATCGCCTCGGTCACGCCACCGGGCGTACTGGCTTGGGTGACGTAATGGGCGCGTTGCTCCGCCGTGAGCCCGCGCGGTTGGACGCGGCGCGCCCAAGCAAGCAGCGGGGCGTAATCCGCCAAGCCTTCCCGCGCCGCCAGTTCCAGTAACTCGGCGTCCCCGGCGGTCCGGCCCAGACTTTCCCAGTAGGTTAGCGCGATGGGCAGGCACGGGCCCAGGGCGGAAAACGCGTGCAAGTCCCCTTCCCTGGCCAAGGGGAAGACGCGCAGGCGGAGCAGCGCCAGCAAAGCCAGCGCCACGGGATTATCCGCCGGGTGCAGGGCGGCGATGCCCTGGCCCGCCAAGATGGCATCCGGCGCGCAGGGCATGACGCGGAGGCGCCGGCTCAGCGGCAAGGTCACCGGCAGGGTTTCGCGCGTCACCCCCGCCAGGAAGGAAAGGCAGAGCGCGTCCGCGCGTAGCGCCCTACCCGCGATGGCGGCCACCGCCTGCGGGCGCACCATGTACAACACGAGCCGGGAACGGCGCGATAAATCATCCGCATCCGTGACGCGATCCGCCAGCCCCAGCGTTTCCAGCCGACGCGCCGTTTCGT
>DBTJ01000134.1:15388-15632 GCA_002306985.1 Verrucomicrobia bacterium UBA1319 | reverse complement strand
TGGTGGCAGAGCAACAACCGCGCCCGCGGAAACCCCGCCGCCAGCAACGCGCCCGCGAACGCCGCGCCCAAATGCCCGGCGCCAAAAACCCCCAGCGTCGCGTCCTTTAAGAACCCTAAAATCACCGCCTGATTTGTGTCATCCATCGGCGCTCTGTTATAATGCGACACCCGCGCCACGCAAGTCCGACTCCGGGTTGTCGATAGTTTTCTAGCGAGACGGAGCCTCGGACCCAACTATTTGA
>DBTJ01000134.1:5939-15121 GCA_002306985.1 Verrucomicrobia bacterium UBA1319 | reverse complement strand
CCGGCTTCCTGAAATTGGATCTGTTCACCACGTGTTTTGAGCTTCCAGGACTCTAGCCGGAGGTTGGGACCCGACTTGGTAAAAAATCCCGCTTCCCGAAACGGAACCCGAGGGCAACGCATTTTGGGTTGCAATGACTCAAGCGAGCTTTCGTATTCCAACGAGCGATCGAAATCATGCCGGATACCCGCAAGGCCGGCGAACCGCGCGTTTTGTCCTCATTTCGACCTAAAGTTCGGCGCCGCGGCGCCGATGACATAGGCACGGCAACTAGTCGGCAAGCTTGCGGTTAAGATTGCGAACTACGCGCTGGCAATTCTCTGCCAGCGTTTATGGCCGTGAAAAAGGAGGCGCATTCGCACAACAGTAACGGAACGTACGTCGGGACATATATGGCTTGACGAGCCAACCCTATGATTTGGCCGATTTGACCATCCACCATTTCATGAGCAGGGGTTTTTATTGCCCGGCGTTCCAAGCCGAATGCGCGCCTGCCCCCGCCCCGAGACCACGGCTGTTTCAATTCAACAACGATTATGAAAATTCAAACTAAAATCATGGCGATCAGCATGTTGATGACGATTTTGACCGGCGGTATCGTCATCGCGATCTTGCTCGTGAAGCAAACCGGACTCAAAGAGCAGGTCCAAGCCATGAAGACGGACACGAAGTCGTTCCAGAGCGAAATGAGCCGGGAAATCGAGCAAAGCGTCCGAGCCCGTTTGGCGCAATTGGTCAAGCTCGTTTGGCACACCTGCGACTCATCCCAACAGCGGACCTTGCAGCGGTTGAATTCGAGTCTAGCCTTCGCGCAGCTTCAGTTAAAAAGCGCCGGCGAGGTCGGCCTGGGAGAAGCAACGGTGGCGTGGACTTGCGTAAACCAATTGACCCAGCAACCCCTCGAACTCAACTTGCCTCAGTTCAAAATCGGGGGCAAGTGGACGGGCAAAATTACGGAAGCGAAAACGCGCGTGCCGCTGGTGGACGATATCTTCGACGTCACGAAGGATTATTGCACGATTTTTCAACGCATGAACGAGGCGGGGGACATGTTGCGAGTGGCCACGAGCGTGCTTGAAACCAACGGCGCCCGCGCGGTGGGCACTTTCATTCCGCGCCTGAACGCGGATGGCACGAAGAATCCGATCCTGGAAAGCATCTTCAAAGGCGAGGCTTACCATGGCGCCGCCTTTGTGGTGGATGATTGGCACGACGCCATCTACGAACCCTTGTGGGACGCTAAACATAGCCGCGTCTTGGGCATGATGTATGTCGGCGTCAAACGGGAGTCGGTGACCAAGGAACTCAAAGAAGGGATGCAAAAGATGGTGGTGGGCAAGACCGGTTACGTTTTCGTGCTGGGGACCAAAGGCGAGTTGAAGGGCAAATACCTCGTGTCGCAGGGCGGCAAGCGCAACGGCGAAACTATTTGGGATGCCAAGGACGCCAACGGCAACTTCTTCATCCAGGAAATCATCACCAAAGCGTTGAGCACCACGGATGGGCAGTGTCAATTCGCGCGGTATCCCTGGAAAAATCCGGGTGAATCCGAGGCGCGCATGAAGTTGAGCGCCGCCACCTATTACGAGCCGCTGGATTGGGTGATCGGCGCCGGGACCTATGAGGAGGAGTTTTTAGATGAAGCCAAAAAAGTCGAGCTGGGGACCAATAAAATGACCGATGAGGCCACGGAACTCGTCGTCCAGCTTAAACAGATGGTGCTCTGGGTCGTGGGGGCGGCTCTGGTTGTCGCCCTAATCTCCATGGGGCTCGGTTCGGTCGTCGCCCGCGCCATTACCCGCCCCATCGAACAGGGAATGGCTTTCGCCAAGGAAATGGCCGGGGGCAATTTAACCCGCACCCTGGATACGAAAAGCCGGGACGAAGTGGGGCACCTCACCAAAGCCCTCAACGAGATGGGCGCCAAACTGCGCGACATGCTCAAGCAAATCACCCAGGGCGTCCAGACGCTGGCGTCCGCCTCGACCGAACTCTCCGCCATCTCGGGCGAGATGGCCTCGAATTCCCAAGGCACCTCGGCAAAGGCCAACACCGTGGCGGTGGCCGCCGAAGAAATGAACGCGAACGTGGCTTCCGTCGCCAGCGGCATGAAGGAGGCCAGCTCCAACCTGATGACCGTGGCCACCGCGACCGAACAGATGACGGCCACCATCGCGGAGATTGCCTCGAACTCGGAAAAGGCCCGCGCGATCACCCAACACGCCACGCAACAAGCCGATCAGATCACCACCATGATGAAGCAACTCGGGGGGGCGGCCCAGGAGATCGGTAAAGTCACGGAAACGATCACAAACATTTCCGCGCAGACCAATTTGCTGGCCTTGAACGCCACGATCGAAGCCGCCCGGGCGGGGGCCGCGGGCAAGGGTTTCGCGGTGGTCGCCCACGAAATCAAGGAACTGGCGCAACAAACGGCCGCCGCGACCGATGACATCAAGGGTAAAATCGACGCCATCCAGGCCTCCACCGGCACCGCCGTGTCCGACATCGAAAAAATCGCGGGCGTGATCAAACAAGTCAGCGACATTGTCTCGACCATCGCCACCGCCATCGAAGAGCAATCCGTCGTCACCAAAGACATCGCGAGCAATATCTCCCAAGCATCCATGGGCGTTCACGAAGGTAACCGGCGGGTGTCCGAGAGCGCCACGGTGGTGCAATCCATCGTGCGCGACATCGCCAATGTCAATCAAGCCGCCACCGATATGGCCGATGGCAGCGGCCAGGTGCAAACGAGCGCGATGGAACTGTCCGAACTGGCCGAGCAGCTCAAATCGCAGGTGAACAAATTCCAAGTCTAGTGAGGCCCCGCCTCGGCCCCGGCGTATGGCGCTTGCTTCAATCGCTAATTCAAAATCGCTATTAAGTTGAATAAGGCTGACCGGTTCGCGCACGGTTGAGAGATTCAAGGACTGCGGCGCCCCTGGCGCCGGCAGGTTAACCCGGCGGCTTTTCCCATTTCAAGCGGGTGGCGGTAAAAATCCGCCGCCCGCATTGTGTCGCCCGTCAGCTCCTACCGACGGTGAATCCCGGCGCGGCTTCGGAAGCCAATTTGAGTCTCGAGTGAACGCGACATCGCGCCCCGTTCGCCCCACGCGGACGGCCTGGTTTCGACGCCAAAGCGCCTGGCTGGCTGGGAGTTCCCGGTAAGAACGAAAATTTCTGCTTTGATTTCGCCTGAAATAATCGCACCATGCATCTCCGCATGACCCAAGAACGGCATGCGCGCGATTTTTTATCATGAAACGGACGCATCATTGCAACGAACTACGCCCGGCACATATCGGGCAAACGGTGACCATTATTGGCTGGGTGCATTCCCGGCGGGATCTGGGCGGGGTGATTTTTGTCGACGTGCGCGACCGGGAAGGCCGGACGCAAACGGTGTACGACCCCAACTTGTTGCCGAAAGATTTATTCGACCGCGTTTCGGCGCTCCGTAGCGAAAGCGTGGTTCAGATCACCGGCACCGTGCGGCAGCGTCCGGCGGGCACCATCAACACGAAGATCGCCACCGGCGAAGTCGAAGTGCTCGCGCAGCAAGTGGAAGTACTGAACCAAGCGGCCGTGCTGCCGTTCCCGGTGGACGACCCCGAAGTCGCCGCCAAGGTGAATGAAGAATTGCGGTTACAATACCGCTACCTGGATCTGCGCCGACCGGAAATGATCCGTAACTTGCGTTTGCGCAGCAAAGTGGCCATGGCCACGCGCAATTACATGGATGAACAGGGGTTCCTGGATGTCGAAACCCCCACCCTGTTCAAATCCACGCCCGAAGGCGCCCGCGAGTTTTTGGTGCCCTGCCGCACCAGCCCGGGACAATTCTACGCCCTTCCCCAGTCGCCCCAACAGTTTAAGCAAATCTTGATGGTGGGTGGCGTGGAACGTTATTACCAACTGGCCCGCTGCTATCGCGACGAGGATCTGCGGGCCGATCGCCAGCCCGAGTTTACCCAGGTCGACATCGAGATGTCCTTCATCGACCGGGAGGATATTTACAATTTGATCGAAGGCCTGTTGAAGCGCATCTGGAAAACCGCGCTAAACGTCGACCTGCCGACGCCATTCTTGCGCATGCCCTTCGTGGACGCCTTGAATCGCTATGGCATCGACAAGCCGGACACCCGTTTCGGCCTGGAACTGGCCGACTTTACCGAAGAATTCCGCCACAGCGGATTCAAAGTCTTCAGCGGTACGGTGGCCAGTGGCGGAGTGATTAAAGCCATCAACGCCAAAGGTTTGGCTTGCGCCACCCAAGGCCAGATCGAAGCTATGACCGAAACGGCCAAGAGCTTCGGCGCCAAAGGACTGGCTTACATCAAAGTCGAGAAAGGCGAATGGAAGTCGCCCATCGTTAAATTCTTCGGCGCGCCCGAAAAAGAGGCCCTCACCAAGAAACTGGGCATCGAAGAAGGCGATTTAGTGCTCTTCGCCGCCGATCAATGGCTCAACGCCTGTGAAATTCTGGGTAAGATCCGCCTCTATTGCGCCGAGGTCCTCAAGACCCAAGGCAAACTGACGATCAGCCCCACGCAATTCAATTTCCTGTGGGTGGTGGATTTCCCCTTGCTGAGCTTCGATAAAGAGATGAACCGCTGGTATTCCAGCCACCATCCGTTCACTTCCCCGGTGGAAGCGGACATTCCCTTGCTGCTAACCGAACCCAAAAAGGTTCGCGGCCAGCACTATGATATTGTGGTCAACGGCGTGGAATTAGGCGGCGGCTCCATCCGCATTCACCAACCGGAAGTGCAAAAGGTGCTCTTCGAGCAAGTGCTGCAAATTCCCGCCGATATGGTGCAGGCCCGTTTCGGATACATGCTCGAAGCCTTCCGCTACGGCGCACCTCCCCATGGCGGCATCGCCCTCGGATTCGACCGCTTGGTGGCCATCCTGTGCGGCACCACGAGCATCCGCGACGTGATTGCCTTCCCCAAAACCGCCAAAGGCACGGATCTGATGACGCAATCCCCCGCCGCAGTGGACGCCAAACAATTGCGGGATCTCCATATCGAGCTAAAACTACCGAAGAAGGACTAAATTTTTGGGAAGTTTCTCAGCGGGGCGAGACGCAAGTCTTGCCCCTTTTTTTTTACGCGCCTGGAGCGCGAACCATCGGCCTAACCGTGGAAAAGGCGACTCAACCTTGCCGAAAACGAGAGGTCCATAGTATCGCCATCGCAAAGACCAGGGAGACCATTGCCCAGATTGACAGGATTGCCGTCAGCTTCGACATGCGCGGCATACAGCACGCACTGTACCAACGCCGGCAAATTCAGTGTTCTTTGACTTCAGCCACAGCCAGCCAAATAAACATAAACTCCATGTGTTTATGGACTTAGAATTGAAATCACCCACCAGAAAGAAACTGGAGAAAAGAAAAAAAAGAAGAAACCCGGCAAAAAAGATCCACCCCGACTCCCACCGAAGCACATCCGGATGTTGTTTTTAGCACACACCCGGCAAAAAGAGACACCTCAAACCCAGCCTCAGGTGCCTCACAATTATTGGGCGCGAGCAGGGCGAACTTGCGCCGTCACGGGCTGTTTGCTCTTGTCAGTTAGATTCCAACGCTCCAGAATCGATTCCGCTGTCTCCATCCGGGAGTTCAGGGCGCCATTCGGCGAAGCTTTGTGCTTGGCCGCTGCGGCTGCCAGGGCGAACACGCAAATTCCAGAACCGATGGTCCAAACCGACAGTATGGTCACCAATGTCATCATGCGAAATACCCTTAAGCATGGGATATGCCAACCTTCGCCGACCGCCTTAAAACACCGGCTTATCACCCCTGGAATATTATTTGTATCGATTTATTAACTAGACACTTACAACACATATCAGCCATCGATATCCCCACTCTTTGCCAAGCGTAACCCAGCCAAAGAGCGTCTCATATTGAGACAGCGCGAGACACTTAGTAGTAATTTCAGACAAGACACTTCGGTATTAATTACCCAGGCAGCCACGCAAACCATGAGCCGCGACGCCGAAAACGACCTAAACCAAGCCTACATACTCATGCGGACGCATTACGGCCATTTGCATTGGTGGCCGGGCGAGACCCCGTTCGAAGTATGCGTCGGCGCCGTCCTGACCCAAAACACCAGCTGGACCAATGTGGAGCGGGCCATCGCCAATTTAAAGGCGGCCCGAGTCCTGAACCCGCGACGCCTGTTCGCTTTACCCGAAGCCGAGCTGGCCGAATTAATCCATCCTTCGGGCTATCATAACGTCAAAGCGCGCCGGTTAAGGGCTTTCCTTTCGGTGTTGATCGAACAATTCGACGGTGAATTAAGCCGCCTCTTCGCGGGGGCCACCGCTAGCGTCCGCCAACGTTTGCTCGCCATTAACGGCATCGGCCCGGAAACCGCCGATTGCCTCCTGCTCTACGCGGGCGGGCACGCCAGCTTCGTGATCGACGCCTACACCAAACGCATTTTTTCGCGTCATCACTGGTGTCAGGAATCAGTTGCATACGAGGAATTAAAGCGCCGGTGCGAAGCCAGCCTGCCACGCGCGAACGCGGCGGAATTGTTGGACTACTGGCAGGATTACCATGCCCAACTAGTCAATATCGGCAAGGATTACTGCCGCAAACGCGCGCCGGATTGCGCGTCTTGCCCGCTCAATGTTCTGCCCCATGCGGCGGGTCCATTACCGGCCTAGCAGCCAATCCACACCCTTCGTGATGTTCGGATTAATACCCGGATGGGAATCGGAGGGTTGGTCGCCACGATTGGCCTCCAAATCGAACTGGCAAATGATTCCAATCGAATTGGCGCCGCGCCCATGAGAGCGAATGGCATCGATGCCATAGCCATAGCCCAAAATAACTTTCCACGCTTTCGATGGCGATTGGTACATGATCCCTCCCCCTACGCCCGAATTCCAATGCCCCGGCTGTTCCAATCCAGGGGTGTAATCCATTAGGGAAGTCGCACCATAAGCCAAGGCGAACCAAGTCTTGGCGGGGTTAATCGGCAGCCGATAATCCCCGTTGAGCAAGACAAAGCGGGTGGCCGAAAGCTCCTGAAAATAGTACCCCGGCAAGCTTAAGGGGAACTCCGATACCAACGGCAACACGCCGCCAATGCGATAGGCCGAAAAACGGTCGATGTCGACGCTGGTTCCCGCCGTCAGCGACAAGCCAAACTGTTGTTTGGACTCCGGCAGCGTGTAAGCCAGCAAGCCGCGCGCCCAGTACAAATGCGTGGAGCCGTTAACTTCCCGGTCCCGATCATAGCCATAGCGATCCGGCGCCCGCCGAAACAGGCCCTCGTACCAAACGGAGAGTTCCATGGCCAGATCCGGCAAGATCAAGGGCTCCTGCCCGCCCCAGCGCAGGCCCGCCCGGGTACGAAATTCCCCCAACTGATCCGGCAAATCGAACGCGTCGTCGGTTTTGTCATCCCGCTCGAAAAAGGCTTCGTGATAATCGACCCGAGCCACGCCGTAGAGCGGGATTTCCTGGCTGGGATTAAACCGGTGGTACACACTCAAACCGGGATCGACTCCGTGCCCGGTGAATGATTCTTGCTTCCAATATTTGCCGCCCCTGACTTCCGAGTAGGAATCGGCAAACCCACCCCCCGCCAGCGAGATGCCTAAATCCGTATTCGGCAGCACCTCGCGCACGCCCAACTCGGAATCCATATAAATCGGCGCAACCGCCAGCCGCAGCGTTAAATTCGTGCGAATAAAGGCGGGATCGTTCAGGTAAAAGAAGCCATAGGCGGCCAGCGGCCCCTGCCCTTCGACGGGCTGATTATAGCCTAATTGAACTAAGCGGCGCTCGACGGGATCCAACTGTCCCTGGACATTCACCCCGCCATGCCAGGCCGCCATGCCTAAACATATCCACCAAGGAATGCCCGATTTCATGGCTGTAACCTTCTCATATGTATCCATCTCCAGCAAGCCAATTCCCGGCTGAATCACCCGGCGAACCTCATTCGCAACGGCGAATCCCGCCCGGCCTTCCCCCCTGATTTTTGATCCAAACCAGCTAGTCAACGAATGGGGCGGCCCGTGCCCATGGGGTGGCGGTAACGGCAAGGACCCCGTGCCCGATAGTTACGCGAAAGTGGAAGCCATCTTCGTGGTCTCCCAAAAGCAAACTCCGCCTCAACCGCAGCGCACGGTGGTTTATTATAGCTACCAGACCTTCGCCCTCTCATTCGTCAAGACGCGCGCCGAATCGCCATGAGTCCCCTCGCCTATCCGGACACTTGCACGGCGGCCTTTCGCAATCCCGACGGCTAAATCGGGTTCGTGAACGACCACGAAGCGGGCAAGCGGGATTGCCGTTGCATCTGCCCGCACAGGCCATCTTAGGGTTGACGCCGCCAGGATGACCAACCCGGGCAGTCATCCGCCTCCCCCCAATTCGTCTACGGGGAAGGGGGAAAGGCTAGGCGACCGGAACGAGCGGAACGCGCAACTGGGCCAATAAAGTGTTTGCCTTGGGCCGCCAAATCAGGTTCAATAGTGGCGCATGAGATCGGTTTTTAGAATCATATGGAATACGGGCAAGCGGCTCTTTGCGCCTCGGCAAGGGCAGCTGAGCCGGTCCCATTTGGTTCAGATGTACCTTTCACAGAATAATAATCTCAACGGCCCCAAGTCGCCTTTCGCTCGGAATCAAGAGCGGTGCGAAGGCAAATTCAGCTCCAATCGCCAACGGAACTAGTTACTCCGTCCGCGCGTCCGTCCCTCATGGAGCCATTCATTTCCCTCTTTTTTTGTGGATATTCAAAGTGAAATCAGCCGCCGCCGGACCTTCGCCATCATTTCCCATCCGGACGCGGGCAAAACGACCATCACCGAAAAGCTGCTGCTCTACGGCGGCGCGGTGCAATTGGCCGGCTCGGTGACCGCGCGCAAAAAGCAGCGGGCCACGGCCTCGGACTGGATGGAACTCGAGCGCAAGCGCGGCATCTCCATCAGCTCGACCGTGCTGCAGTTCGAGTACAACGGGTTTCGCATCAACTTGCTCGACACGCCAGGGCACAAGGATTTCTCTGAGGACACCTACCGCGTACTCACGGCGGTGGACGCGGTGATCATGGTAATCGACGCCGCCAAAGGCATCGAGGCCCAGACTCGCAAGCTCTTTGAAGTGTGCCGGCAGCGCCAGGTGCCGATCTTCACCTTCATGAACA
>DBTJ01000134.1:0-5687 GCA_002306985.1 Verrucomicrobia bacterium UBA1319 | reverse complement strand
TTCATGAACAAGTGCGACCGCCCGACGCTCGAACCGCTGCATTTGCTTGACGAGCTGGAGAGCGTGCTCAAGATCAAGGCGTTCCCCATGAATTGGCCGCTGGGCACGGGCATCGATTTCGTCGGGGTGTACGACCGCTCGGCGCATCAGGCGCATTTGTTCGAGCGCACGGTGGGCGGAGCGTTCCGCGCGCCCGTGGCGGTGGGCCATTGGGGAGACCCGCTGGTGAAGGACCGGCTGGACCCGGCGGCGTTCGCCAAGGTGTCCGAGGAACTGGAGATGCTCGAACTGGCGGGCACGGTATTCGACGATCAAGAAGTGCTCGCGGGCCGCGTGACGCCGGTCTTCTTCGGCAGCGCCATGAATAATTTCGGCGTGCAACTCTTGCTTGACGGTTTCCTGCGCTACTCGGCGGCCCCCAAGGGCCGGAATGTGTCCGCGGGCTACATCGCGCCGGAGCACCCGGAATTTTCGGGTTTTATTTTCAAAATCCAAGCGAACATGGACCCCAAGCACCGGGATCGCATCGCGTTCCTGCGCGTGTGCTCGGGCCAATTCGAGCGCGACATGACCGTGACGCATACGCGGACGGGCAAGAAAGTGCGTCTGTCCAGTTCGCACAAGCTCTTCGGCAACGAGCGCGAGACCGTCGATTTGGCATACCCGGGCGATATCATCGGCTTGGTCGGCCATTCGGATTTCGGCATCGGCGACACGCTGACGACGGACCCGGCCATCGTGTACCGCGAGATCCCCCGGTTCACGCCGGAGAGTTTTTCCTACCTGCACAATCCGAACACGGGCAAATATAAGCAATTTCGCCAAGGTTTGGATCAATTGTTGCAGGAAGGCGTGATCCAGATTCTCCAATTGCGCGACGCCATCGTCAAAGTGCCTCTGCTCGCGGCGGTGGGTCCGCTGCAATTCGAGGTGGTGCAGTTCCGGCTGGAAAGCGAGTACGGCGCCGAGTCGCGGCTCGAGACCGCGCCCTGGACCGTCGTGCGCTGGCTGCCGCTGGATTTCAAGGAAGAGGCCATCGCGGCGTTGAACTTGCCCACCGGCTCCCGCGTCGCCTACGATTCCGCCGAGCATGCGGTCCTTTTATTTCCCAGCGAATGGGCCATGAACTATTTCGCCCAGACCAACGCGAGCATCCCCTTGTCCGCGTGGCCGCACGGCGGCCATTTCGCGCCGAACCCCGCCGAGTTGGCCCCGCCCGCGCGGGCTTACTAAGTCGGCGCACTCTCACATCCGCTTGCGCGCGCCCCGGTTGCGCCGCGCCCCCACGCTGCTTCACGGGCTGGTTTAAGTTGCTGAAAGCGCATTAAACGGTATACTGGTGCATTCGAGGTTGTGATGAGAATAATAAGTAGATTAAGCAAAACCGTAAACGGAGCGGCCGCCTTGACGATATCGTTAACTCTCTTGCTCGCGGGTTGCGGCAAAGAGGAAGTCAGCGTCCAAAGCGTGCCTAAGGAATCTTCGCCGCAAAAACCCAACCTACCTATGGCGGGTCCGCCGCCTGCCGCCAACACGGCCGCCGTCCCATCGATTCATTGGCAATTGCCCACCGGCTGGGAAGCGCAGCCGCCTGACTCCATTCGGCTGGGTAATTTTATTCTCCAAGGCGAAGGCGGCGCCAGCGCGCAAACCACCATCATTCCCCTGCCCGGCCAGGCGGGCACGGACCTCGATAACGTCAACCGCTGGCGCGGCCAAGTGGGGCTGGCGACAATCAGCGCGGCCGAAATGGCCAGCCAGGCGCAAAAAGTCGCCGTCGGAACCATCGACGCGCCCCTCTACGAAATGATGGGGGTGGCCCCGAATAAAACCGCCCCGACTCGAATATTAGTCTCGTTTATTCGTCAGGGAGATATGTCGTGGTTTTTTAAAATGACCGGCGATGACGCGTTGGTGTTGGCGAACAAGCCGAAGTTTATCGAATTTCTGAAAACGATCGAGTTCGGCCCCGCCACGACCGACCCGCACGCGGGCATGGCGATGGATGCGCCCGCGCCGGTCGCGCCGCCGACCGCGGCGGCGGTCAAAGCGGCCTGGACCGTTCCGGCGCATTGGCGGGTCACCGCGCCCGGCCCGATGCAAAAGGCCAAATTTCGCGCATCCAGCCAGGCGGGCGAAAAGATCGAAGCCACCGTATCCGCGCTCGCGGGCGAAGGCGGCAGCCTGCTGGGCAACGTGAACCGCTGGCGCGGCCAGCTCGAGCTCGCCCCGATCACGGAAGCGGACCTGGCTAAAGCGACCGCGCAAACGAATTGGCATGGGCTGACGTTCACCATCGTCAACCTGGAGAACCCGGACACGAAAATGGCCATGCGCACGCTGTTCACGGCGCAAAACGGGGAGACCTGGTTTTTTAAATTGTCGGGCGAGATTCCGCTGGTGGCGCGCGAACAAGCGTCCTTTATGCAATTCGTGGAATCCTGGAAACCGTAGCCCGGCCGCTATTCATTTATGTTTCGATCATGGGTAAACGCGCTGGCCTCGCTGAAGCTAACCATCGTCTGCCTGAGTTTCGGGCTGATTCTGGTGTTCGTGGGCACGATCGCGCAAGTGGAGCAAGGTTTATACCTCGCGCAAAACCGGTATTTCCGGAGCCTGCTGGTTTTCTGGGAACCCGCCGGCGCAAGCTTCAAAATCCCGATCCTGCCCGGCGGCTATCTGGTCGGCGGGGTGCTGATGATGAACCTGATCTTCGCGCAGGCCACGCGCCTGAAATGCACGCTCAAGAACCTGGGTTTGTTGCTCACGCACGTGGGTTTGATTTTGCTCCTGGCCGGACAACTGCTCTCCGATTTGTTCCAAGTGGAGAGTTTTATGCGAATCACCGAGGGCGAAACCAAAAGCTACTCGGAGAGTTCGCGGCTGACCGAACTGGTGATCGTCGATCCTTCCAAACCGGATAAGAACGAGGAGATCACGATTCCCGACACGCTCCTGGAACGACCGGGAGAGATCCGCCACCCGGCCATGCCGTTCGCGCTGCGGGTGAAGGAATTCACCCTGAACTCGCGCCTGACGCGGCTCGCAAGCGACGCGGCGAAGGAGGCCGCCGCCAGTCAAGGCTTCGGCCGTCAGGCCCGCTTGATCAAAACCCCGCTCACGACCAACATGAAGGAGCGCGACATGCCCTCGGCGGTGATCGATTTCGCCTCGGCCAAAACCGCGCAATCGCTCGGCACCTGGCTGGTTTCCCTCTATTTTGACGAGCCGCAGGCCGTCGTGTGCGACGGCAAGACTTATCAAATATTACTGCGGGCCAAACGCTACTATAAACCGTATGCCATCGAGCTGTTGAAATTCACGCACGAAGTATTCCCGGGCACCGATACCCCGAGGAACTTCGCCAGCCGGGTGCGGGTCAAGAACCCCGCCACCAGCGAGGACCGCGAAGTGCTCATCTACATGAACACCCCGTTGCGCTACGGCGGCGAGACGTATTACCAGGCCAGTTACGACGAGAAGGACCCGCAAGCGGTGGCCACCATCCTGCAAGTGGTGCGCAACCCGGGCTGGCTCACGCCCTACATCGCCTGCTTCCTGGTGAGCTTGGGACTCACCTGGCAATTCATCATTCACCTCTTTGATTTCGTCAGCAAAAGGAAAACCGCATGAAAACTTGGCTGCCGTGGATCTTAACGGGCGTCGCCGCCCTCTGGTTGCTGGCGGGCCTGCCGCAACGGAAGGATCCAACCTATGCGACCAGCGAATTTGGCAAACTGCCCGTGGTGCTCAATGGGCGGGTGCAACCGTTCGATTCGATGGCGCGCAACGCGCTGCTCCAAATCCGCAATAAACAGAGTGTCCACGTCGAAGGCGCCCGCTCGCTTTCGGCGACGGAATGGCTCTTGGAGGTGATGATGAAGCCGGAAACCGCCGATGACCGCAAGGTGTTCCGGATCGACCATCCCGAATTGCAAGGTTTGTTGCGCCTGTCGGAAAACGAAAAGCATTTTTCCTACCACCAGCTCAAGCCGCATTTCGAGGAAATCAGCAAACAAGCCGAGCGGGCCGACAAATTACCTCCCCAAGGTCGCAATTCTTTCGAGCGCCAGGTCAGCAAATTGAACTTCACCTTAGTCCTTTACCAACGGCTGAAAAACACGTTGCGGCCGGAGGATTCGGCCGATTTCGCGGGCGAAGTTCAACAATACTTGGCGGGCATCCCGCCCGGGTTTGCCGCGTTCAAGGCGCGCGAAGCCAAAGCGGATTACGATAAGGAGGCGTTGCGGCGTCTGGGTGAATTCATGAGCCGCTGGGAAAGCCTGGCGCAAATGGCCTATCCGCTGATCATCCCCTCGCCGCACCCCGAACACGCGCGGGACGATTGGTCCAACGTCGGCTCCAGCCTGATCGCCAACGCCCAGGGCACGCCGCTCAATCCCGCCATCACGCATTACGCCAGGATGACCGCGGCTTACCGCGCGGGCCAAACCGACGCGTTCAACCAAGCCGTGCGCGAGTATCGCGATGATTTGCGCCCAAGCTACGCGGCCGAGCTAAGCAAGTGCGAGCACGAGTTTTTCTACAACCGATTCCAAGCTTTCTACCAGGCGATGATCTTGTACGTGGCCGCCTTTTTGCTGGCGTGCGCGTGCTGGTTCAACGGCGCGGAATGGATGCGCCGCTCCGCCTTCCAGCTCGTGACGCTGGCCTGGATTGTCCACACCTGCGGCCTCGTGTACCGCATGGTCTTGGAAGGTCGGCCACCGGTAACCAACCTGTATTCCTCGGCGATCTTTATCGGCTGGGGCGCGGTCATCCTGGGCTGGATCATTGAACGTATCCACCGCTACGGAATCGGCATCGCCGCCGCGGCCCTGCTGGGCTTCACCACCCTGGTCATCGCGCATAACCTCGCTTTGGGCGGGGACACGATGGTCATGATGCAAGCCGTGTTGGACAGCAATTTCTGGCTGGCCACGCATGTGGTGGTGGTCACCTTGGGCTATTCCGCCACGTTCTTCGCCGGGTTCCTCGGCTGCATCTATATTATTCGCGGCTTTTTCACCAAACGTTTCTCGGCCGACCTGGCCCGCTCCATGTCCGGCATGGTGTACGGCACGATTTGTTTCGCCATGCTCTTCAGCTTCGCGGGCACCGTCCTGGGCGGCATCTGGGCCGACCAATCCTGGGGCCGGTTCTGGGGCTGGGACCCCAAGGAAAACGGGGCGTTGATCATCGTCATCTGGAACGCCATCATCCTGCACGCCCGCTGGAGCGGCCTGGTGGCGGATCGCGGCTTGATGAACATGGCCGTGTTCGGCAACATCGTCACCGCCTTCTCGTGGTTCGGCGTGAACATGCTCGGCGTCGGCCTGCACGCCTATGGATTCATGGAATCCGCCGCCCTGCCCCTCTATCTGTTCATCGGCTCGCAGTTGGCGCTGATCGGGATTGGCCTGGCGCCGTTTTCCTTCTGGAAAAGTGGCGGCGCCCTGACCACCCCCAAATAGGCAATTCCCCCATCAGGTCACGCGGAAATCACGCCCGGCAGACGCGCTAATTCCAATGAGCGATCAAGTTGAGACTAAGACACGCCGGATGCCGGGCCTCTGGCTAGGCATGAGGAAGGCGCATATCTAAAGTGATCTGCAACTGACGAATAACGACGCCAGAGGCCCGGAAGACAAGTGGATTAGTCTCAACTTGACAGCGATTTGGAATAA
>DBTJ01000076.1 GCA_002306985.1 Verrucomicrobia bacterium UBA1319 | reverse complement strand
TCTTGCGGGGCTCATGATCCCGTTCACTCCAGCCACGCGCATTTATCTGGCCGCCGGGGCCACCGATCTGCGCAGGAGTTTTGAGGGCTTGAGCGATCTGGTCACCCACCAGTTTAAGGAGGACCCGCTGAGCGGACATCTTTATGTTTTCGCCAACCGCAAGCGCAACCGTGTCAAGTTACTCTATTTCGACGGCACCGGAACCTGGGTTTGCGCCAAACGGCTGGGACAGGGTTGCTTCGCCTGGCCCAAGGCCCAGGAGCCGGGCGCGCTACGCATTTTGGCCGAGGAGTTGACTCTGTTGTTGAGCGGGATTGACTTGGAAAAGACGCGCGCGCGGCGCTGGTGGCGCCCGGTGCCTACAGGTCAACAATAAAGAAGGAAAGAACGGCAATATATGTGTTGACTTTATAGCTGGTTTTCCGTTTAATCCCGTCCAACACATGATTGCGCCCGATGCCAACTCCGCCGACCTGCGCCAAGCGCTGGCCTACGCGGAGTCCCAACTGGCCCAGGTGCAATCTGAAAACGCCCGGCTTCAGCGAATCCTCCAACTCCAGGACGAGCGCATCCGGTTGCTCAACATGAAGCTCTTCGGCCCCAAGGCCGAAAGGCTCGACCCCGCGCAAACTCAACTGCTGCTGGATGAGGTCAGTGTCATGGCCGGGGAGGTCGAGCAGGAGGCCGCGCGTCCGCAGGCCCAGAAAGAAAACCCACTGCCCCGCGCCCGGCAACCCCGTCCCCATCATCCCGGGCGCGAGAAACTGCCCGAGCACTTGGAGCGCCGGGAAGAGATCATTCCCTGCTGTCCCGAAGATTGCCGTTGCCCCAAATGCGGAGCCGAGCGTCCGGTGATTGGCTACGAAACGCGCGAGGAACTGGCGTGCGAACCAGCCCAGTTCTGGGTGCGGGTCATCAAGCGCGAAAAGCGCGGCTCCCACTGTGAGGACGAGCAAGGTGTCACCACGGCTCCCGCCCCGGCGCAAATCGTTCCCAAAGGCAAGCTTGCCAACGAGTTCATCATCGAGGTGCTGGTCCGCAAATACCAGTTGCACCTGCCGGTCTATCGCCAATGCGCGGCGCTGCTCGAAGATTTTCGCATTGACCTGAGCCGCAAAACGCTGACCGACACCATTCTGGCCGCCGGCAGTTTGTTGCAGGCGGTGGTTCGCGCCCAGCGCTTGGAGTTGCTGGCCGGCGGATACATCCAGGCCGACGAAACCACGATGCCCTGCCAGACCGGCGAAAAGACCGGGCGCAACCACCGGGCCTACGTGTGGGAGTATAGCCGCCCGGGCGGGATCGTGGTCTTTGACTTTCAGATGGGCCGCGGGCGGGAAGGACCGCGAAACTTCCTCAAAGGTTTTCGGGGCAAGCTCCAGAGCGACGGTTACCAGGTGTACGACGATTTGGGCGAAGGTATCACCTATGTGGCTTGCGCCGCGCACGTGCGGCGGGGTTTTGTGGAGGTAGCCAAAATAGCGCCGCTGAACCCGATCGCGCCGGAGATCATCGCCCGCTTTGGCCAACTCTATGCCGTGGAGAAAGAGGCCCGCGATGGGGGCATGGGGCCGGTAGCCCGACTGGCCCTGCGCCAGGCCAAAAGCGTGCCGCTGATGGCCGCCTTGAAAACACGGTTGACCGAAATCCGCCAGCAAATCCCGCCCGGCGGCAAGCTGGCGCAGGCGTGCGATTACGCCCTGGGGCAGTGGAGCCGGTTGGAGGTCTCTATGCAGGACGGCCAAATAGAAATTGACAATAATTGGTGTGAAGGCGGGATAAGGCCACTGGTGGTTGGCCGAAAAAATTGGTTGCACGTGGGCAGCCCGGAAGCCGGACCAAAGATCGCCGCCATCGCCTCCATTGTGGAAACGTGCCGCAGGTTGGACATTAACCTCAGAGACTACCTCCGGGATGTGCTCCCCAAACTGGGCGATTGGCCCAGCCATCGCGTCAGCGAGCTGACGCCCGCCACGTGGAAGGCCGCGCACACCAAGCAATCCTAACATCCCCGCATCTTATTCGTATCGAAGGGTCCCGCCTACACGGGGTTAGTCACACGGATACCATTTAACATCGCCGCACTTTACACAATAGCCTGTACATTAAGCTATGGGGAATGGGAACAGTTACCAGTTAATTCTATCGTGGCACAACAAGTCGGAGTGCCACAAGGTTATTCCACCACGGAAATTCAAGAAGTTTATAATCAGTACGAGTCGTTAGCAACAGTTAGTGGGTCTCTCTCTCAGCTTTTATTTCTTTTGCCAAGCCAGATAGCTACAGGTGGTGCGGCTGTGCTAAGCGCGCTTTCTGCTGTTTCAACCGTTTTGGCAGAGGTAGCAGGTCCAGAAATAGACTATACGGCAACAACTGTTACAACCCAATATGCACCGGATTATCCAGGACAATTGCTCGGCGCGTGGAGAAAAGTCATTTATTGCACAAAAACTATACAATTCAACAATTGCGAAGCGCACACTTACATTCTCAAAAAACCTATAGGTATGATACAATGTACCGCGCCGACAAACGTGGAAGCTGACGGCTATCCTGTTGATCCGGTTGGATTTCCTTTGAGTGCAGAACAAGCTGCTTGCGTCGATAGTTCAGGTTCATTATGAAAAACAGGATTGTGGCTATAGCGATAATAATGGCTGGAATCAATTTCGGAATGGCGGGGGCAGAAGTTGATACTAATCCTGCCCTAGCATTAGCCCAAGCCCGGAAAGAAGCCTTGGCGTTTGGGGATGCCAGCACCAAACATATTGAAAGAAAAGAGCTGCTCAACAAAGCATTGTTGTCTTATACAAATGCTTTATCGGATGCAATTAAGAGTTCCAACAAATGTCAGGTTGTTCTGGTTCAATCCGAGATAGCATGGTTTCTGGATTATTACTCTACTGTAGATCCAACGGCTGTTCCCAAAACCGCCATAGAGCCGACTATATATGACGCTTATACTAATTGCCCTCAAAATACGGCCATTGCGTATCGTTATGCGGAAATCAGGGTTAGAGAAGCAATACGCGCTGGAAGGACAAATAATCTGATCCTAAAGGCCAACGGCTTGCAAGAAGCTCGGCTGGTTCTAAACACTGCGTTGGCACGGGATCCCGCAAACGCGTACTTGCTTTTAGGGTTAGCGCAGCTTGAATTGCAATGCATGGATACGGCGCTTGGGCAACAATACCTCCGCAAATATCTGCAATATACGAGTACGACCTTAGCATAGCCTACACTCTCGGCTCCGAAAAAGGAGCGGACCAAGGCCGGATCGTTGTAAATAGCCGTTAAATCCTCGGCAATGCGCTGCTGCAATGACTCGTTGTTCTTCAAGGGTTTCTTGGACACGCCGTTGGTCTTCATATAACCCCAGACAAATTCATCCGGATTCAAATCCGGCGCGTAGGGCGGCAGAAAGTGTAATTCCAGGCGGCCCTTTAAACTATACACATAGTCTTTGACGACCTTGGCCCTGTGGGCCGGATGCCCGTCCACCACCAGGAACACCTTGGCTTTGCGTGCGTGCATGAAACTCTTCAAAAAGGCCAGAAACAGTTCCGCGTTGAGTTTGGCCGTATAGGTGGCGGCCCAAAATTCCCCCCGCGCGGTGACCGCGCTGATGACGTTGAGGCTTTGGCGCTGGCCGGAAGTCCGCACCACCGGTGTGTGGCCCTTTAAACCGTAGGTGCGACCCAAAGAGGGATCGGATTGAAAGCCGGCTTCATCCGAAAAAAAGATGCGCGCCCCCAGCTTTTTGGCCCGTTTCTTGAGCTTGGGGTAGATTTTCTTGACCCACAAATCCACCGCCGCTGGGTCGCGTTCATAGGCCCGGCGCAAGGGCTTCTGAGGCGTAATTTCCAAACGGGCCAGCAAACGCCCCACCGCCGTCAAACCCATCTGGATGCCTAATTTCTCCTGAATTAAGATTTGCACAATGCTCCGGGTCCACAACCCAAAATCCAATCCGTATTGCCGCGGGTCTTTGCCTAAA
>DBTJ01000023.1:21950-58092 GCA_002306985.1 Verrucomicrobia bacterium UBA1319 | reverse complement strand
GTGGCGTCGTCGGCCGGATGCTATCGGGCAGCGTTTCTTTCCTGCCACCATTATGCGCGGCAAAAGAATGCCTGGCCACATGGGCCAAGTTCAGCGCACCACTCAGAATTTGCGGGTTATTCAAGTCCGCGAGGCCGAGCAAATATTGTTGATCAGCGGGGCTATTCCGGGAGCGGAGGGTGATTACGTGGTAATCCGGGAAGCCAAGAAGAATCCCAAGACCGCCGCCAAGGCATAAGCGAGAAGGTAGAAAATGAAGCTGACAGTCAAAGACATTCAGGGCAAAAGCCAGGGCGAGGTTGAGATCAACTTCCCGTACATCGACAACATGAAGGGCGCGCAAGCCGTTCATCAGGTCGTGGTCGCGTATCGCGCGGCCCAACGTAGCGGCACGGCTTGCACCAAAACCATGGGTGAAGTCGCGGGTAGCGGCAAGAAACCCTGGCGGCAAAAAGGCACGGGTCGCGCGCGCGCTGGTTCGTTCGCCTCTCCGTTGTGGCGTGGCGGTGGCGTGGTCTTCGGACCGAAACCTCGCGATTTCACGAAAAAAGTGGGCCGGACAGTTCGTCAGTTGGCATTGCGCAAAGCGTTAAGCGCGCGCATCCAAGCGGGTGATGTAATCCTGGTCGACGATTTTAAACTCAGCGCGGCTAAAACCAAAGAATTCGTCAAGGTCTTGGACGCGTTGGAAGTGGTAGGCACGGCTTTGGTGGTGGTCTCCGCTGTGGATAAGACTCTCCTGCTGGCCTCGCGCAACATCCCCTGCGTGGAATTGGTGACGGGTGAGAATGTGAACACCTATCAGTTGTTGCGTTATGACAAAATCGTGTTCACCAAGGGAGCGATTACGCAGGTGGAACAACGACTCGGTGAGAAAGCCTAAGAGCCATGAATTCATTTGATGTCATCAAGACCGTTCGTGTCACGGAAAAAGGCACGTTGCAGGGCGAAGTTTACAACCAGTATACCGTGGTGGCCGACCTGCGCGCCAACAAGCAAGAGATTCGCGCGGCGGTGGAACAGTTATTTAAAGTGACCGTCACGAGTGTAAACACCATGAATGTGATCGGCAAGGCTCGCCGACAGCACACCCGGCACGCCGGCAAGGCACCGGATTGGAAAAAGGCCATTGTGACCTTAAAAAAAGGTGATAAAATCAGCCTCACCTAAACGATTTAGAAGCTTATGCCAGTTAAATCATTTCGCCCGCTAACGCCGTCGACCCGGTATGTGACCATGGCCTCTTTTGAGGAGATAACCCGGTCAACACCCGAGAAGAGTCTGACGCAAATCCGCAAAAAAACCGGCGGCCGCAATTGTTACGGAAGGGTTACCTCGCGCGGACGCGGAGGTGGCCATAAGCAGAAGATCCGTATCATTGATTTTAAGCGCAAGAAAATCGGGGTGATTGCCAAGGTGGCCACCATCGAATACGATCCAATGCGCACGGCGCGGATCGCCTTGCTCGAATATGCGGATGGTGATAAGGCTTACATTTTGGCCCCGAACGGGCTGCAGGTTGGTGCCAAATTGGTCTGTGGACCCGAGGCGGCGCCTGAAATTGGCAACGCCATGCCGTTAAAGTTTGTGCCAATTGGCACCGCGATTCATAATATTGAGCTAATCCATGGCAAAGGCGCGCAAATGGTGCGCGCAGCCGGTGGGGCGGCGACCTTAATGTCGCGGGATGGGGGAATGGCTCAAGTGAGATTGCCTTCAGGGGAAATCCGCAAGATTAGTGAAACCTGTTATGCCACCATTGGGCAAGTGGGCAATATCGAGCACGAGAACGTGATTTTGGGTAAAGCAGGGCGTTCGCGCCATCGCGGAATTCATCCGCTATCGCGCGGCGTTGCCAAAAACCCGGTTGACCATCCTATGGGTGGTGGCGCCGGTAAAACTTCCGGCGGCGGACACCCGGTGACGCCTTGGGGCGTGATCACCAAGGGCTTTAAAACCCGCAAGCGTGTCAAGTATTCTGATCGTTTTATAGTCGTCCGGCGCAACGGCCGGCCAATGAAATTAAAATAATTTATGGGACGTTCCATTAAAAAAGGGCCATTCGTCGAAGGCCATCTGATGGATAAGATCGTGAAGCTGAACGCGACTAGCGCGAAGAAGCCGATCAAAACCTGGTCACGCCGCTCGATGATCACGCCGGATTTTGTGGGTCATACCTTCAACGTGCATAACGGGAAGATGTTCCTGCCGGTGTTTGTCACGGAAAATATGGTGGGGCATCGCCTTGGCGAATTCGCGCTCACCCGAACCTTCAAGAAACACGGGGCGCACACCGCCAAAGCCGAAGCTAAGTAGACCTATGGAAGTTCAAGCCATTACTCGAAACGTACGCATGTCGGCGCAGAAAATGCGCGAAGTTGTGCGCCAGATCCAGGGTATGAACGCCGTGCAGGCCAAAGCTGTGCTCGCGGTGGTTCCACGCAAATCCGCCCGCCTGGTCGCCAAAACCTTGCAGTCCGCCATTGCCAATGCCGAAAATAACAATGGACTGAAGCCGGAATCCTTGCGGGTCAAGGAAGCCGTTGCCGGGACTGCGACCACTATTAAACGGTTCACGCCAAAAGCTCGCGGTTCCGCCGGACCGATCTTAAAAAGAAGCTGCCACATTAAAATTGTTCTTTCTGATTAGCTATGGGACAAAAGACAAATCCAATCGGGTTGCGCGTCGCGCTAAATAAAGACTGGCGCTCAAGATGGTATTCTGACAAAAAGGATTTCGGACGCCTAGTCGCGGAGGACTTCCAAATTCGTGGAATCCTCAAACAAAAGCTCGAAGCAGCCTCGGTTCCCAAGATTGTCATTGAGCGTGCCGCCAATCGTTGCCGCATCACCATTTTTACCGCCCGTCCGGGAGTGGTTATCGGCCGTAAAGGCGCCGAGATCGACAAACTCAAGGAAGAGCTCGCGAAGATGACTGGCAAAGATATTTACGTCGACATCCAGGAAATTAAAACGCCTGAGTTAGACGCCCAGTTAGTTGCCGAGAACGTCGCGATGCAATTGGAGCGCCGGATTTCCTTCCGCCGCGCCATGAAAAAAGCGGTGCAAACCACCATGGATTTTGGCGCCGAGGGCATCAAAATTCGCTGCGCCGGCCGCTTGGGTGGCGCCGAACTGGCTCGACAAGAACTTTACCATCAGGGAAGAGTGCCCTTGCATACCCTGCGCGCCTTGATCGATTACGGTTTCGCCGAGGCGAAAACCGTGTACGGCAAGATCGGCGTAAAATGCTGGATCTGCAAAGGCGACAAGGCCATCGAGAAAACCGTTCCCGCCGCGCCCAGCATGGCGACCCCGGCGGCGGCCCCCGCGCCGACTTCGGTCGAAATCGCGCCGATTGGTAAATAATTTTTATTGGAGAAAGACGCTTTATGTCGTTGATGCCCGAAAGAGTGAAGTATCGCAAAATGCAGCGCGGTTGCCGCGCGGGTTTAGCTACCCGCGGGACTGTGGTGTCATTCGGCGAATATGGATTGCAGGCCACGGAACGTTGCTGGCTGGACACAAAACAGATCGAAGCGGCCCGTGCCGCGATCAGCCGCTTCATGAAGCGCCGCGGAAAAGTCTGGATTCGTATCTTTCCGGACAAGTCCATCACTAAGAAGCCGTTGGAAACCCGTATGGGTAAAGGCAAAGGTCCGGTGGAATCCTGGGTTGCCGTCATTCGTCCCGCCAACGTCTTATTTGAGGTTGAAGGGGTAACCGAAGTGCTGGCGCGCGAAGCAATGCGCCTAGCCGCGACTAAACTGCCGATTCGCACAAAATTTATTAGCCGCCACGGCGGCCGCCATTAGGACAAGCGCCATGAAAATGTCAGAAATTAAAGATTTGACGCAAACCGAGCTCGCGGCTAAAGCCCGCGATCTGCGCCAGGAAATGTTTAACCTGCGCCTGCAGAAGGCCAGCAGCCAGCTGGAAAAACCGTCGAGATTGCGGATTTTGCGCCGCGACATTGCCCGATTGGAGACTCAAAGCTCCCTTTTGCGCAAGAAGGCCGCCTAATATTTAAAGATGTCTATGACGAATACTTCTTCAACCCGTCCGCAGCGCAAAGAACGCGTCGGCGAAGTGATTGGCAACAAAATGGCCAAAACCATTGTGGTGCGTGTCGAGCGACGTTTCGCCCATCCGCAGTTCAAAAAGGTGGTGACCTCTTATACTAAGCTTTACGTTCATGACGAAAAGAACGAAGCCAAGGTGGGTGACCAAGTGCGGATTGAGGAAACCCGACCTCTATCCAAAAGCAAACGCTGGCGCTTGCTTGAAATTGTGGAACGGGGCGCCGAGGCGGTTGCGGCCATCTAACCCCAGAGATTGCTATGCTACAAATAAGATCTATTCTCGACGTCGCGGACAATACCGGCGCCAAAAAGGCCGCCGCGATCGGAGTGCTTGGACGCAACCAAATGTATGCCCATGTGGGCGATATCATCAAGGCGCACATCAAGGAAGCCAGCCCGGATGGCACCGTAAAAAAAGGCGAAGTGGTCACTGCGGTGGTGGTGCGCACGCGGCAACCGATCCGTCGCAGCGACGGTTCCTATTTACGTTTTGATTCCAACGCCATTGTGATTATCGATGCGGAGCAAAATCCTAAAGGTACGCGCATTTTTGGACCGGTCGCGCGGGAACTGCGCGAATTAAAGTTCGTAAAGATCATTTCTCTCGCGCCTGAAGTTATTTGAAGTTATGGCAAAAAGACATGTGAAAAAAGGGGATGAGGTGGTTGTCATCGCTGGGTCCGAGAAGGGCAAGCGCGGCAAGATACTTCAAGTCGTGCCCGCGAGCCAGCGGGTCATCGTTGAAGGTGTCAAAATGATTAAGAAGCATCAGCGCAAGAGTCAGCAGCATCCTCAGGGCGCGATTGTTGAGCGCGAGGGCGCGATGCACCTCTCCAACGTGATGCTCGCCGCCAACTACGATGAGCGCGCCGCGAGCCGCAAAAGCAAGACTCCCGCCGCCTAAAAGAGTATGAAATCGAGACTTTACACCAAGTACACGGAAAGCGTCCGGACCGCCTTGATTGATAAGTGGAAGTATAAAAACGTCCACGAAGTACCCAGGATCGAAAAGATCGTCATCAACATGGGGGTAAGCGCCTCCTTGGAAAAGGGCGCGGTGGACGATGCGGTGAAGGAATTGGGGCAAATCACCGGGCGCAAGCCGGTTTTGAACCGTTCTCGCAAGAGCATCGCCAACTTCAAATTGCGCGAAGGTCAGATCATTGGTTGCCATGTGACCCTGCGTCGCGATGTGATGTACGAGTTTTTCGACCGCTTGGTCGCCGCCGCTCTGCCGCGCATTCGCGATTTTCGCGGCGTGTCCCGGCGCGCCTTTGACGGACGCGGGAATTATACGCTGGGCATTGCCGAGCAAACCATTTTCCCGGAAATTGAAATGGATAAAATCAAACGGACGCAAGGCATGGACGTCACGATTGTGACGAGCGCGAAAAACAATGAGCAGGCTTTGGACTTGTTGAAGTCCATGGGTATGCCGTTTGCCGAGAAATAATCCGGACCGACTAAAAAGATTTTCATATGGCTAAGAAAGCATGGATAGAACGCGAGAAGAAGAAGCGCGAGACAGTGGCCAAATACGCCACGCTACGCGCTGAGCTAAAGGCCAAGGGCGATTACACGGCGCTTACGAAATTGCCGCGGAACGCTAGTCCGGTGCGCATGACAAATCGTTGCCGAATCAGCGGTCGCCGCCATGGTTTTCTGCGGAAATTCGGCTGTTCGCGTATCGTGTTCCGGGAATTGGCCCGAACAGGAATGCTGCCCGGTGTAACCAAAGCCAGCTGGTAAAAATTATGATCGACCCTATTGCCGACATGCTGACCAACATACGCAACGCGAGTCACGCGTTGCTGCCCACTGTTGAAGTCGCACATTCCAAAACGAAGGAAAGTATCGCCCGCATTTTAAAGCAGGAGGGCTACATCGCCGACTCCAGCGTCACGGGTGAAGTCAAGAAGACTCTGAAGCTTAAATTAAAGTTCGAGGGGCGCAAAGGAGTCATCAAGAGCTTGAAGCGGGCCAGCAAGCCGGGATTAAGGCGCTATGCCCGGGCCACGGAGATTCCCCGCGTACTAGGCGGCATGGGGACGGTGATTGTCAGCACCCCTAAAGGAGTCATGACCGGCACCGAGGCTCGCAAGCAAAACACGGGTGGCGAGTTGCTCTGTTACGTATATTAAAGGATTTTGTTTATGTCACGAATTGGTAAAGTACCCATTGCCGTGCCGGCGGCGGTCAAAGTAAAAGTTGATGGCCAGAGCGTCACGGTGGAAGGCTCGAAAGGCAAATTGGCATTCACGATGCCAAAACTGACTGCGGCCACGTTCGCGGATGGAAAAATCGTTGTCACCCGGCAAGGGGATAACGCGGAGGCCAAGGCGCTGCACGGCTTGACCCGCTCGATTTTGCACAATTTCGTCCAGGGAGTCAGTGAGGGCTATAAAAAGAAGCTCGAAATCCAAGGTGTCGGCTTTAAGGCGCTGGTTCAAGGCAAGCAGATTACCATGAACCTCGGATACTCCCATCCCATCGTTTATAAAATCCCCGACCAAATCAAGGTCACGGTGGAAGAGAATACGAAGATTACCATTGAAGGACCCGACAAACAGTTGGTAGGACAAGTGGCGGCTGAATTGCGCAGCTACTATCCTCCTGAGCCCTACAAAGGCAAAGGTGTCCGGTACAGTGACGAAAAAGTTGTGCGCAAGGAAGGCAAAACAGTACAACAATAGTTGCGTGCCACGGCACAATCCGTGGACATTGCCCCATGAGAATCGAAAAGAAACAATATTTGAAGCAGTTGCGGCGTTGGCGAATTCGCAAAAAGGTCGCAGGAACCGCGGAACGTCCCCGCATGAGCGTGTGTTTTACCGGACAGCACATTTATGTGCAGTTCGTCGACGATCAAGCCAGGAAAACCTTGGCGGCAGCGTCGACACGCGGCAAAAAGGCCGCCAATATCGCCAAAGTTGGGGCGAACGTGAAAAATGCCAAGCTGGTCGGCGCCCAAGCGGCGGAAGTGGCGAAAGCGGTGGGTATTCAAGCGGTTGTGTTTGATCGCAGCGGCTTGAAGTTCCATGGCAAAGTGAAAGCGCTGGCGGATGCCGCGCGTGAAGCCGGCCTTAAATTTTAATTTATAAAAGGAGAATCGTCGTGGCGGAAGAAACCAGAAATATCGCAGGTGGTGGCCGGAGAGGCGGTCCAGGCAGGGGCCCGCGCCGCAGTCGTCCTGGCCAGGAGACTCCCGAATTTGGCTTGGACGGCAAGCAAATTAATGAATTGGCGGAAAAGGTTGTGTTTATCAACCGTTCAGCCAAGGTTGTCAAAGGCGGGCGCCGCTTTAGTTTCAGCGCGCTGGTTGTGGTGGGTGACCGCCATGGCCGTGTTGGACTAGGGCTGGGCAAAGCAGGCGAGGTAGCGGACGCGATTCGCAAGGGCGGAGAAATCGCCAAACAGCGCATGCTCACGATCTCGCTTAAACAGGCAACCATCCCGCACGAGGTTCTTTCCTCCTTCGGTGGCGCACGGGTGCTACTACGCCCGGCATCGCCAGGGACGGGTATTATCGCCGGGAAAACGGTTCGGGCCGTGCTCGAGTCCGTTGGGATCAAAGATGTTTTAAGTAAGTCGCTGGGGTCTAAAAACGCGGCTAATGTCGCTAAGGCCACCCTGGAAGCGCTGTTGCAACTGCGTCTGCGCGCGGATATTTATCGCGGCCGCGGATTGGCCGCTCCTGTGGAGAAAACGGCACCCGTGGCGGTTGAACTCGCCCCTCTCGCAAACAAGATCTAATTACTAGGATATGCGTCTACATGATTTAAAGCCCAGGCAGGGTTCGTTGCACCGACGGAAGCGACTCGGGCAAGGCCGCGCAAGCGGTCATGGTAAAACGAGCGGACGCGGTGGCAAAGGCCAAAGCGCGCGTTCCGGCAGTTCGATTCGCCCCGGTTTTGAAGGCGGCCAAATGCCTTTGATTCGCCGCATGCCCAAACGCGGATTCAATAACGCCAATTTCAAAACGCAATATGCCGTGGTGAATTTGACGAGCTTGAATCAATTTGAGGAGGGTGCCCGCGTCGATGAAAAATTGATGAAAGAATCGGGATTGGCCAATGGAGGCAAAGACGGTGTCAAAATCCTTGGCCAGGGGGATCTTAAAAAGAAACTTACGGTCTGCGCTCATGCTTTTAGCGCCTCGGCTAAACAAAAGATCGAGGCGGCTGGCGGTGCTTGTGAAATTATCGAACAAGCTAAGCCGGTAGATAAGAAAGCCTGACCTTTAAACAGCGAAATCCGACATGTTTTCCAGCATCGCCAATACTTTTGCCAATTGCTTCAAGATACCCGAATTGAAGTCGCGCATCCTGTTTACCATGGTGGTTCTGGCGATATGCCGGCTGGTTGCTATCATCGTGGTACCCGGGTTGGATGGTGGCTTATTAAAGAAGTTCTTTGAAGACCAAGCCAGTCGCGGGGGATCATCCTTGATGGGCATGTACAGCATGTTCACCGGTGGCGCGATGGAGCATTGCGCGGTGGGCGCGCTGGGTATCATGCCTTATATTAGCGCCACCATTATCATTCAATTGCTCACGGCGGTCATGCCGTCGCTGAGCAAATTGGCCCGTGAAGAAGGCGGCCGGATAAAAATTATCCAATACGGCCGTTATTTGACCGTATTACTCTGCCTAGGCCAAGGCTTCTTTATGGCGTTGGGGTGGGAGAATCCGGAAAAATTGTTCAATGCCCATTTGGGTGGTTCATTGGTGCTGATCGAGCCGCTTTGGTGGTATCGCATTCAGACCACTTTAATCCTTACCACCGGCACTTTGTTGTTGATGTGGTTGGGTGAGCAGATTACGGATCGGGGTATTGGAAACGGTGTTTCATTGGTCATTACCATTGGTATTCTCGCTCGTCTGCCACAGGCTGGGCAGGGATTAATCGATATGTTCAGCGCGACGGGTGGACAGGGCAAAGGGCCCTTGCACGCGGTCGCGATGCTGCTGATGCTCGGGGGAGTTGTGGCGGGCGTGATTGCGGTAACCCAAGCGCAACGCAAAATACCCGTACAATACGCTCAACGTACGGTAGGGAGAAAATCCTATGCCGGCACGAGTTCGTTCATGCCGCTGCGGGTCAATTATTCCGGTGTCATGCCAATCATTTTCGCCCAGGCGATATTGATGTTCCCCGATAAAATCTTCAATATCTTGCATTCGACCTTTAATTTGCCCGTGTTTGCCACTATCGCCGGTAAATTCCGCGAGGGCGAGCCGGTATATCTTATCATCTACTCGCTCATGATTTTGTTCTTTTCATATTTCTGGGTTGCTACTCAGTTCAATGAATTGCAAATCTCCGATGACTTGAAGAAATACGGCGGCTATATTCCCGGGGTGCGTCCTGGCGCCGCTACGTGTAACTTTCTGCACTATGCCATGAGCCGGATCACGTTGGCGGGCGCGGTCTTTCTCACGATTATTGCCATCATACCTATTTTGATGGGACGCTTGATGGATATTCCTTTCCAAGTGAATCAATTCTTTGGTGGCACGAGCATGCTGATTTTGGTTGGCGTTTTGTTGGACACCATGCGGCAGGTGGAATCCCATTTACTGATGCGCCACTACGACGGTTTCTTGAAGAAAGGCCGTATTCGCGGCCGATTCTAGGAAAAGAACGCGCCCGACATCCGAGTTAGCGAGTCGCGCGCAAAAGGGGCCGAATGATTATCATAAAAAGCGCCCACGAGATAGACGCCATGAGGGAGGCGGGCGCAATAACGGGGCTGGTGTTGGAAGAAGTGGCAGCGTTTGTCAGACCGGGAATAACGACTCGGCAAATTGACGAATACGCCGCCGAACGCATCAAGGCCTTAGGTGGAAAAAGTGCGTTTTTGGGTTATCGACGGTATCCGTGCTACATCTGCATCTCAGTGAATGAAGAGGTGGTTCACGGCATGGCTAGTGAACGTCAAGTCCAGCCTGGGGATATCGTTAGTCTAGACGTAGGCGTCGTCTATAAAGGCTTTATCGGGGATACCGCGCGCACGGTTGCGGTGGGCGGTTGTGAACCACGGATTCAGAAATTGATGGACGTAACCGAGCAATCTCTATATGAAGGGATTGCGCAAGCTAAACCAGGAAATCGCGTGGTTGACATATCGCGAGCCGTGCAAAAGTATGTGGAACGGAATGGTTTTAGCGTGGTGAGAGAATTTGTCGGTCATGGAGTTGGACGTTCGGTGCATGAAGATCCTCAAGTGCCGAACTTTGATGACGGGAAAGCGTCACCAAAACTTCGGGTGGGCATGACGATCGCAATCGAGCCCATGGTTAACGCTGGAAACCCGAAAGTAAAGATTTTGAGTGACGGCTGGACGGTTGTGACGCATGATGGCCAGCCCTCAGCTCATTTTGAGCACACGGTGCTGATAGGTGAAGCGGGGCCGGAGATTTTGACTTGTCCAAAGAAGACGTTATCAAAATAGACGGAACGGTCGCAGAGGTGCTGCCGAACCGAGTGGTTCGGCTAGAATTGGCCAATGGCCACCGGTTGTTGGGGCATTTATCGGCACCCATGCGGGAAAATTTAATCAAACTATCGCCTGGAGAGCGGGTGATGGTGGCGTTGTCGCCCTACGATTTATCCAAGGGTTGCATCGTTGAACGGCTAACAGAACAGAAATTATGAAAGTCCGCGCGTCTGTAAAAAGGCTTTGCGAACATTGCAAAATCGTCAAGCGTAAGGGTGTCATTCGGGTTATTTGTTCGAATGCGCGCCACAAGCAACGACAGGGTTAAATTGTAAACGATTATGCCACGTATACTAGGTGTTGATATACCCGGAGAGAAGCGAATCGATATTTCGCTGCGCTACATTTATGGGATCGGTCCCGTAAACGCCAAAGCGGTGCTTGAAAAAGCGACCATTGACGCGTCCATTCGGGCCAAAGATTTGACCGAGCAGCAATTGTCCCAGATCGTGCATGCCATTCAAGATGGTAAGTATGTGATCGAGGGTGATCTGCGTCGCGAGTTAGGCATGAATTTAAAGCGTTTGCAGGCGATCAAATGCTATCGTGGAGTGCGGCATCTGCGCGGGTTACCCGTGCGCGGACAGCGTACTTCAACGAATGCGCGCACGCGCAAAGGTCCGCGTAAGACGGTCGGCGTGCAACGAAATCCGGACGCTAAAACTGGCATACATTAATTTGATATCATATGGCTGAAGAGACGAAATCGAAGAAAGCGGCCCCCAAATCTGAGGCAAAGCCAGAGGCCAAGGCCGGTGCCGCCGAGAGTGCGGAACAAGTAAAAGGGCTCGCTGAAGCGAAGCCCGCCAAGGCGCCCAAAAAACCTGCCGCGCATCCCGCGGAAGGTGCGGCGGCAGCGCCCGCCGCCGAAGCCGCCGCCCCCGGCGCAGTAGCCGCGCCCGCTGCGGCCGCCGCTCCCGCCTCGATGGTTGCGGCCGCGCCAACGGCGGCCGAGTTGCTGGCCGATGACGCCGCGTCGAAAAAGATCGTGCGCGCCAAGGGGTCCAAAAATATCCCGGTGGGTATCGCCACCATCTCAGCTACTTTCAACAACACGCAAGTCGCCATTTCCGACATGCAAGGCCATGTGATCGCATGGTCGAGCGCGGGCCGGGTGGGTTTCAAGGGTTCGCGTAAAAGCACGGCTTTTGCCGCCCAACAGGTGGCGCAGGATGCCGCGCGTCAAGCGATGTCCCACGGTTTGAGAGAAATCGAAGTGCGGGTCAAAGGTCCCGGTTCGGGCCGTGAAGCCGCCATTCGCGCCTTGCAGGCCATTGGCTTGGAAATCAACGCTATCAAGGACATCACTCCGGTGCCGCATAACGGATGCCGTCCCCGCAAAAAACGCCGCGTGTAACACCATTCTAATCAGGAAGAGATATGTCACGATATACTGGACCTCGGGTTCGCATCAGCCGTCGCTTTGGAGTGCCCATCTTTGGGCCGACAAAATATTTGGAACGTCGGAGCTATGGCCCCGGCGTGCATGGACCTAAATCGCGCCGCAAAACTAGCGATTACGGCCTTGGCCTGATCGAGAAGCAAAAGCTTCGCTACTACTATGGCCTCATGGAACGTCAATTCCGCAACGTTTACGAGCGGGCATTGAGACGGCGTGGTGTTACCGGCGAGACCATGCTTCAGATTTTGGAGACCCGTTTGGACAGTGTGGTTTATAGCTTAGGCTTCGCTAACACTCGTTCAGCAGCCCGTCAAATGGTCGGGCACGGCCACATTAAGGTTAATGGGCGCAAAGTTGATATTTCGTCCTACGAAATGAAGGTGAACGATGTCGTCGAAGTGCGTGATCGCAGTGTCTCGCGCCAGATGGCCACCCGTTTTCTCGAATTGTCAACGAGCCGGGTCGTACCGGGCTGGTTGGTGATCGATAAGAACACTTTCAAAGGCACCGTAATGCGCTTGCCGGTCCGGGATGATATTCAACCCATTGCCAACGAGCAGGCCGTCGTCGAGTTTTATTCCCGATAGTCCTTTCAGGTTCCGTTCCGGATGGGACGGAATGGCAATTATATGGATCTGGCCACAGCGACGGGACGCCGTGGCGGATCAGTTTAAAATTGCGATAAAAGTTTATGCCAGTACGTTTAGGAAGATTCGAGTTGCCGAAGCGGTTGACCAAAGATGAGTCCACCGCGACGGATACCTACACCAAATTTATCGCCGAGCCTTTTGAGCCCGGCTATGGCCACACGGTCGGCAATTCTTTGCGTCGAGTGTTGCTTTCCTCCTTGGAAGGCGCGGCCATTACTTCGGTTAAGATCGATGGCGCGATGCATGAATTCACCGCTATCGATGGCGTGGTGGAAGACGCCACTGAGGTGGTGCTGAATTTGAAGAAAATTCTCTTCAAAGCGCAAGGCGGAGAAAACTCAAAGCGCGAATGGCCACGGTTATTGCTCTCGGTGAACAAAGAGGGCGCGGTCAATGCTGAGGATATCAAACTCGAGCCTGGACTCGATTTGGTGAATCCCAAGCAGCTCATTTGCACTTTGGATCGCAAAAAGAAGTTCGAGATGGAGCTTGAGGTTAAAGTCGGTCGCGGTTTTTGTCCCGGCGATGAAAACAAGAAGCCGGACCAGACGATCGGGGTCATCCCCATCGACTCCTTGTTTTCTCCGGTCACGCGGGTACGCTACGCGGTGGAAAATGCGCGCGTCGGACAGCGAACCGATTATGATCGTTTGGTTATCGAGATCTGGACGGATGGCCGCATCACCGCGAGCGATTCGCTGATCCAGGCTTCCGCGATCATGCAACATCACTTGGATGTTTTTGTCGGTTACGACAAGAATGCGATCGAATTCGAGGAAGTCGTCGAGAAGCAGGATGACGAGCAAATTCGGATGAAGAAGTTGCTCAACATGAGCGTGAACGAGATCGAACTCAGTGTTCGCGCCGCCAACTGTTTGAACAACGCCAATATCACCACGGTTGGCCAATTGGCCATGAAGAGTGAGAGCGAGATGCTCAAATACCGCAACTTTGGCAAAAAATCGCTCAACGAGATCAAGGAAAAGCTTTCAGGGCTTGGGTTGTCGCTGGGTATGAAATTTGAAAACGGTCTCTTCGACGCTCCGAAGGAAGAACCGAAGGTTTCCAATTAATAAGAATCTGTTATGCGCCACTTGAAACGAACCGCCAAACTGGGACGCACCGGTTCCCACCGGAACGCGATGCTAGCCAATTTGGTTTGCAGTCTGATTATCCACCGTCGTATTACTACGACTCTGGCCAAGGCGAACGCCGCCCGCCCCGTCGCCGAGAAAATGGTCACTTTAGGCAAAGAAGGCACGCTGCATACCCGGCGTTTGGTGGTCGCTCGGCTTCATCAAGAAGACGCGGTGCGGATTTTGTTCCAGGAAATCGCGCCGGCTTGCAAGGATCGTCGTGGCGGGTATACGCGCATCATTAAATTAAATCAGCGCGTTGGCGATGCCGCCCAAAAGGCGATCTTAGAGTGGGTCGATACCACAGTCGCTGCGCCCGTGGCGGCTCCGGCTACGACCACGACCACCGGCGAGACCGCTCCGGCGGCCCCAGTGGCGAGCACCCCCGCTAGCGAGACTAAGCCTGCGGCTGAGACAAAGCCCGAGGTTCAATCCGATAAGAAATAGGTCTTTTTCCCAAATTACAGGCCCGTTCCCATTGTGGGACGGGCCTTTTTGGTCTATGTCCGAACCTATAGTCATCGCTATTGATGGGACCAGTGCCAGCGGCAAGAGCACCAACGCCAAAATTGTCGCCAAACAGTTAGGCTACGTCTATGTGGACACCGGCGCCATGTACCGCACGTTGGCTTGGTATTGTTTGCAAAAACATGTCGATATTGATGACGCCAATGCGGTGGCCGCAGCCTGTCGGAAATGGAAGACCGATTTGACCTGTGTGGATAATCAGGTGAGGCTGGTCATTGACGGCTATTTCCCGGCGACCGAGATTCGCACCGCGGAAACAAGCGCGGCGGTGCCGAAGGTTGCGGCGGTGCCCAAAGTTCGGACGTGGATGAAGCGTAAACAGCGGGAATGCGTGCAATTTGGCAATTTAGTCATGGAAGGGCGCGACATCGGCACGAATGTTTTTCCCGAAACCGAATTCAAGTTCTACCTTGATGCCACCTTGAGCGAACGTTCGCGCCGGAGAGATGCGGATGGCGTGCGCGAGAATTTAGCGGATCGCGACCGGCAGGATAGTCAGCGGGCGGCGGCGCCACTGATGATTCCTCTGGGCGCCAAAGTGATTAATAATTCCAGCATGACCTCCGAGGAAACGAGCGCGTTGATCATGGCGGAGATTGAGAAACGGCGCCAAATCCCGAGATAAAGCCTGGCGGTTGTCAAGCATGGGCGGACTTGCCGTTTTCGGACCACGGTTGATGGGGCTATGGAGTTGGTATAGTCTGCCAGTCAAAAAGATTTGGATCTGTGAATGCCTCTTATTACCTCGCTTGGATCTTAAGCCGGACCATTTATCGGCTTTATTTCCGCGTAAAAGTGTTTGATAGTAAAAATGTTCCAGCAACGGGCCCCGTCATCCTTGCGGCCAACCACGGCAGTTTCCTAGACCCCCCCCTGGTTGGCCTGGGTTTGGACCGGGATATTCATTACTTAGCTCGAGAGTCCCTGTTCCGATATCCTGGGGCCGGTGCGATTTTAAGAAGCTGGAATGTGGTGCCGGTGGATCGCGATGGCGACGGCGGTTCGGGATTAAAAGCCATCTTAAATCGATTATTAAAAGGAGAAGGCATTTTGCTATTTCCCGAAGGCACCCGGACGCCGGATGGGCAGTTGCAAAAGGCGCGTTCGGGCGTGGGTTTGGTCGTGATCAAAACAAAGGCACCCGTTATTCCGGTGCGAGTTTTTGGCACCTATGACGCTTTTGGTCGGCGTCATTGGCTACCTCGTCCGAAGGCAGTGGCGGTCAAATATGGCCGGCCGCTCGACTTATCCGCTCTGCGCGCGGAGGCTGCGAGCTGCGATAAAATTCGCTTAAAGCAACTCTATCGACAGGCGGCCGACGATATTATGGCGGCGATCGCCGCGATGGAACCTAAGCCCGATAATCCGCAGGCATTGGCTGGCTGAAGAAAGACGGCTTGACGAAAATTCCTGACTGGCCAAACCCGACGATCTGTGGGTATGGTGAAGAAAGTCATGTTATCTTTACCAAAACCGGAGCTCATTTTAACGCATGAGAGCGATTTAGACGGGCTTGTTTCAGGCCTTTTGCTCCAGCGTTTGGCGCAAAAGCTGTTTAACTACATTCCCCGGCTGGAGGCGTACCATTATGACAATTGGCGCCAGCGCCCGTTGCGCGAAGCAGCCGCCTGGGCCACCGATTTTTACTTCGACGAACGGCTTGATCGCCCCAATTGGGTCGTGGTGGATCATCATCCCACGGCGACCCCGGCCAAAAACGCGCTATTGATCCATGACATCAACAAATCCGCCAGCTTGCTCGCCTATGAATTATGCCAGGAGCAGGGGTTGGGCAGCCCTCAGCTGGATCGTTTGGTGCGCTACAGCAACATCGCCGATTTATTTTTGCACGATGATCCCGATTTTCTGCTCGCCACGGATTACGCTAATTTGGTGAAAAGCTATTCCTTCTGGAATTTGCACGCGCTCATTGACGGAGAGTTGGAGCGGTTGATTGACCACCCCTTGCTGGAAGTCATGGCGGCTAAGCGTAAAGTGGAGGACCCCTTGGGGTTAAAATGGAGCCAGACGAATGTCGTGGCGCTGAGCCCGAGCGTGGGATTTGTCGACACGATCATTGGCAACACGAACTTGATCATCCACCAGATGCTCGTGGCTAAAGCCACGCCCTACACGGTTTTGATCACGCTCTTTCGCAAAGGCAACGGCGTCATCATTGCCAGCCTGCGCAGCCGGAATGGCGAGGCGCTGCAAGTCGCCTCCGCATTGCATGGAGGCGGGCATCCCAACGCCGCCGGGGCAACCCTTCCGCGCGGAGTGCAGCGAATCCCCGACGCCTTGGATTATTTACGTAAAGTTTTGAATCCAACCGCCACCGCCCGCACGGCCGAGCCTTTTAACAGCCTGGAGAGCCTGTTCGATTCCTTCGAGCAGCGCTAAGCCGCTCGAAGGTAAAAATCACCCGTTGCTAGCACTCCAAACGGTCGAAAAGCTCCACCGAATCGACGATGTTTACATGGCGCTGCTTCAGCGCGGCAATGGCCTCGTCCGGATTATCAAAGCGGAACACCAGCATGCCTTTGTTTTCCTTTTTGAGAGTAAAGGCGTACATATACTCCACGTTCAATTGCGCTTTTTCCACCGCTTCGAGGATTTGCGCCAAGCCGCCGGGGCGGTCGTCGACCTCAATGGCCACGACTTCGGTGACTTTGACCACGCAGCCGCCCTGTTCCAGGACTTTTTTGGCTTTTTCCCAGTCACGCAAGACGAGCCGGAGAATGCCAAATTCGTTGGTATCCGCCAGCGACAAAGTCAGGATATTCAAGCCCGCCTGGTGGAGCAGACGGCACGGGGCGGTGAGAGTGCCCGGCTTGTTCTCCAAGAAGAGCGAGAGTTGTTTCAATTTCATGGGAGTCCTCCTTTAGTTTAAGCGTTGCGGCGGTCGATGACCCGTTTGGCTTTACCTTCGCTACGTTGGATCGTGTGAGGTTCGACCAACCGCACTTGGGCGCGAATACCGACGGTGTTCTCGATGCTATGCGAAAGCTTGTGCCGCAGGGCTTCCAGCGAGCCGACGCGGTCGCTGAAGAATTCCGGCGTGACCTCGACCAGCACTTCGACTTGGTCCAAGCCTTTGTCGCGGGAGAGTACGATTTGATAATGGGGCAGGGTGCCTTCGACGGTCAGCAGGGCGGCCTCGATTTGCGAGGGGAATAGATTCACGCCGCGAATAATCAGCATGTCGTCGCTACGCCGCGCGATGCGCTCGATCCGGCGGATGGTCCGGCCGCACGGGCAGACATCCGTCCGCAAACGGCTGATGTCATGGGTCCGGTAACGGATCATGGGCATCGCTTTTTTAGTCAGCGTGGTCAAGACGAGTTCGCCTTCCTGGCCATCCGGGCAGGGCTGGTTGGTTTCGATATCGATGATTTCCGGATAGAAATGATCCTCAAACACGTGCAAGCCGTTATGGTGCGGGCATTCGATGGCTACGCCCGGGCCGATGATTTCCGACAAGCCGAAAATATCGTAGGCTTCCACGTTGCTCTCGGCTTGGATGCGCTTGCGCATTTCTTCAGTCCAGGGTTCCGCGCCAAAGACGCCGACTTTCAGGGGCAGATCGCGAATATTCACTTTGAGCTCCTTGCATTGATCGAGGATATGCAAGAAGTAGCTGGGGGTGCAGCAAATGGCGGTGACGCCGAAATCCTTCATCAACATGATTTGGCGCTGTGTGTTGCCACCCGAGACCGGCACCACGGTCGCGCCCAAGCCTTCCGCGCCATAATGAGCGCCCAGACCTCCAGTGAACAGGCCGTAACCGTAAGAATTTTGAATGATGTCGCCCTGGTGCAGACCGCAAGAGGCGAAGCTGCGAATCATAACACTGGTCCACACCTCCACGTCTTCCTTGGTGTACGCCACGACGATGGGTTTGCCCGTGGTGCCGCTGGAGGCATGCAAGCGGACGATGTCCGACATGGGGCTGGCGAACAGGCCGAAAGGATAGGTGTCGCGCAGGTCGGTTTTTTGGGTGAACGGCAGCAGAGCGATATCTTCCAGCGACTTGATGTTATCCGGGGTGATATTCCGCGCCTGCATGCGCTCGCGAAATAAAGCCACCTGGTCGTATACCCGCCGGGTCACCGATTTTAACCGGCGCAATTGAAGCGCTCGCAATTGAGGCACAGGCAAATAATCCGGCGCGCTCGCGGGATGATATCCCTTACCAGCATCACACCATAATTCAGACATAAAAACTAATTAATGATTGGCATTGCCGACGGTTCCAGGCGGGATGCCCGGGGCCTAGCTGAATGCGTATGTTCGTCGCCGGATAAGCGCGGACATTTTCTGGGGCGCATCCGGAGACCCTAAAATAATGACTGACCCCGTCTGGCAAGGCAACGATTAAACGCCGGGGAATTCAAGCTCTCAACGGCGGCGGAGCGGTGAGTTTGCCTTCGACTAGGCCGATGAACCAGGCGGGGGGTCTTTGGGGGCGGCCTTCATGGGTGGTAAACGCATGGATGGTGTGTCCGCTTGCGACTGGGCGGCGGCTTTCCGCCTGCACGATCGTCACTTCGCAACGCAGCCGGGCTCGGCCTTCGAAAGCCACCCGCGTCGTTAGCTCCAGCAAATCATCGTAGCGAGCCCGGCCTTGATAAGCCACGTGCGCCTCGATGAGCGGCAGGAAAAAGCCGCGGGCTTCCATCTCCACATAGGGGATACCCAATTTGCGCATGATCTCGGAGCGGGCGCATTCAAACCATTCCAGCACGCGGGAGTTGTAGAAGGTGCCCATTTGGTCCGTCTCGCTATAACGGACTCTCAACCAAAGCTTATCCTCGAAACCGTTCATTTCAAAACCGACTCCACCAGAAAAGTGGCCCCCAGGCAAGCTCGATGCCGGGGTCGGTCAGGATTGCGCGCTATCATGCACGGCTTTAAACATGGCTTCAAGGTTGGCGATGGGCGTGTTGCCTTGGAGGTTATGGATCGCGTTGTAGACGAAGCCGCCGTCTCGGTTAAAGATCGCGATGCGTTCGCGGACCTCCCGATAAACGTCCGCCGGTTTCCCGAAAGCCAGAGTTTTCTGGGTGTCCACTCCGCCGCCCCAGAACACGAGGTGTTTGCCAAACTCCCGCTTGAGCCGTTCCGCGTTCATATCGGTTGCCGAACATTGCACGGGGTTAAGAATGTCGAAGCCGGCCTCGATAAAATGCGGGATCAAGGCGTACACCGAACCGCACGAATGAATGAAGGTTTTCCAACGGGAGTGCCGATGAATTAAATCGTTCATGCGCCGATGGAAGGGCTGGTACAGATCCCGATACGCGGCCGCGGAAATAAAAGGGCCGCGTTGCGTGCCGAAATCCGTGCCGGTCATCACGGCCGCCTGGACGCGATCGCCGAAAAGATCGATCAATGTTTTCGCGTTCCGCAACGCAAATTCACATTGCTTTTCAAATACGGTGTAAAGGTAGTCCCGGCGGGTTTTGGTGGAAATATACCATTCAGTGAGATCGCGAATGCCTTTGGGATGTTTCATCCACGGGCCAGGCACCAAAGCGATGTCGCCAAAGGCGGCGCCTGGCACTACTAGAATGACCCCCAGGTTCTTGCTGGCGGTCAGCGCTTCGGCTTGCTGGCGGTAATAGGCGAGATCGGCCTCATTGAATAGGCCGAACTCCTCAAGGTTATCTTGTGGATTCAAATGCGCATCGTCGATGGGGGGCTGGCGGATGATCGCGTCGAAAAAGAAACCGCCATCGGGCATGTGACCGCTGGGTGGCGCGTCGAGATCGCCCTCGGGATAGGCGAGCCAACCGCCCTGCGGGGCGGGAGTCAAATTCAGGCCGCCGGGGATCAAACATTCAGTGCCGTCGAAAAGCGTGAATGGTTTCCAATCCCGGTTTTCGGTGCCGAACATGGATCGGCGGGGTGGGATGCCGATGACGTCGATGCCCAGCGCCGCGCGCAGTTGGGCATCCACTTCACCGAGCATTTGGTAGGGCTCGATCACTCGCACGCGATAGTCTTTATCCCCCAGCACTCGCTGGCGCAGGCGATGGACGGCGGAGACGTGGATGCCCGTGATGGCGGTGGCTCCGAAGTCGACCGGCACGCGATCTGGCGCGCGATGATCCAGGGCGGATTGCAAACGTTCGCGACTATTCATAGGAGGCTTTCAAGCTTATGGATAGCCTCATGCTTACACTCGCGCGAGGGGCGCGCAAGCCTGATCGCGGACGTTTTTCGTTTAGCGGCGTCGGGGAGGAATCGGCCGGATCACTTGTCGTCGAGCTTGGGAGCGCTGAGGCTTGGGGCTTCAAGCTTCAGCGTGGGGGCATGGCTTGAGTCGGTCTCGCGCCGGGGTTCAAAGGCCGCCACTCGCTTGAAGGCGGCGGCGATTTGAGCGGCGGAGAGCTCCGAAGTGATCAATTTGCGATTCGCGGCCGCTTCCTGGTCGCCTTGGGTGGCGGCGAGGCTGGACCAGAAAAAGGATTCCGCCAAGTCCTTCGCCACGCCTTGCCCCTTGTAATACATGATGCCCAAGTTGAATTGGGCGGTGACATTGCCTTGCGCCGCGGCGCGTTGAAACCACTTGAAAGCCTCTTCGGGGTTTTTATCGCCACCTTTGCCTTGGATGCGAAACACGCCCATATTGGATTGCGCCGCCGCATGCCCCTTTTCGGCGGCTTTGCGAAACCAGGATAGGGCTTCAGCGTCGTTTTGTTCCACGCCTTGGCCGCTAGCCAGGAGCACCGCCAGATTGTATTGAGCGTCGGTTTGGCCTTGTTCAGCGGCCTTGCGCACCCACGCGGCGGCCTTGGCGTAATCACGTTCCACGCCCCGGCCGGTTACATAGAGGACGGCTAAATTAAATTGCGCATCCGACAATCCCTGTTCGGCGGCTTTCTCGAACCATTGGCGCGCTTCGGAGTAGTTTTTTTCGACGCCCTGCCCGCTGACGTACATGAGCCCCAAATTTAACTGAGCTTCGCCATAACCGGCTTGCGCCGCTTCTTTAAAAGCATTCAAAGCCTCGGTATAGTTGGCCTTGCCATTTTTGCCGATAATGGCATCCAACCCCCTTTGATAGATCGCGGTGAGCCGCGCCTGATCGGCCACTTTTTTCGCTTCCTCGGCCGCTTTGGCTTGGAAAGTTCTGGCGGTTTCCAGCAGAAACGCGATTTCATTGGTCTTTTGCTGGGCGTTGGTGTGGTTCTGGGCGGCGGCCTTTTGTTGATATTGCAGCGCCAAATCCAGGTTCGAAACGCCCGCTACTCCCTGTTGAAAGATTAACCCGGCTTGGTATTGCGCTTCGGCGGAACCTTGGTCGGCCGCTCGCTGGAACCATTTCAGCGCTTGCACGGTGTCGTTCGTCGCGCCATTCCGCCCCGTCAGCAGCCATTGTCCCATTTTCACTTGGGCTTGCGCATCACCTTGTTGCGCCGCCGCGAGGACTGTGGCGAAGGATTCTACGGTATTGGTGGGAATAGGTTTGTTCGGGCTGGCCGATGACGTGGCGGCTTCTCGATGGACGAAAACGCGCCAAATGATGGCCAGGTTGATTAAAATCAGTAATGCCACCAGGGCTACCAGCACCTTTTTTTGCCATTTACCACTCATTCAATCCAACATAGGGACAGCCGGGGAGCGTGGCAATTCAAACTGAGCCGCTTGGAATGGGATAAGCAGCCCCGGGCGCGGGCTCAATAGGTCAGTAAATCGAGCAACTCGACCGCTTTGGTGGTGAGCCGCCAGGAGCCGCCTTGACGGGCGACTAAATGCCCGCAACGGTTTTTGGCGGCTTCGTTTTCGTTGACGGCGACCAAACGGGGTTTGGTGACGCCGTTCAGTTCGGCGGCTGAACGCGGAATCATTTCGCATATAACCCCGGTGTAATTCAGCGCCAGTTCGTAACCGGCGACGCCTTGTTGTTCAGCCGCCGGATTGGGTCGGATCAAGGCGCGATAGCGTTGCGCCCAGGGGAATTTTGCGCTCCGAACCAGCACGCGGCAGAGGATGGGCTGGCTGCGGATATAATTCACCAAGTTGAATTTTGCTCCCATCTGCTGTTGCAATAACAGGATTTCTCGGGGATCCAAGCCCGTCAAATTGCGACCATTCCAAATCCCGTGATCGTTGCGTTGGCCGGGGGCGTTCTTTTTAAACCAGGCGGCAAAACGATCGTTGACGAATAAATCGATTTCATAATGCACATGGGCGCGGTCCTTGGTAATGCGCTGATGCGTGTTCGAAGTGCGGCCCATGACCGCAATGGGTTCGCCTGCCCGGACGGTTTGGCCGGCCTGCAGACCCGACTTTACCTGGCTCAGATGGGCGTAAAGGGTATAAATCTCCAGGCCGTCGATTTGATGACGGAGGATGATATAATTACCATAGTTGGACAGGCCCGCTTTGCGGTTGACGTAGGCCACCGTGCCGGCGGCGGAGGCGAGCACCGGGTCTTGGGGTTCCCCGTGTTTGTCTCGCTGGAGGCAGCGAATATCCAGGCCCTCGTGCAATTGATTGCCCTCGCTCCGGACGCCGCCGAAGGCTCCGCTGGTCCACGGTTTGCCCACGGTGCCGACGAAAAACCGCGCGCCTCCGTTCGGTTCAAAAAGGGCGCGATTGGCGGTGGGCGGCAGAAATGGCTGGCTCCAAGCGCTGGGCGTCAAAAGACAAAACGCAAGGGCGAGCAGGGCGCCGGGGTTGCGCAAACGACTCAATACGCTCATCGTCTTATTTTTCGCGTTTCTCGACCTCTTTGCCCACGTTGTTCAATCCGCGCACGATGCGCTCGATTTCTTCCCGCGAGGCATCCGGGGTGAAGGTGTAGACGCCTTCGCGTATTTGGGAAGTGATCAACGGCGCCGCCAGCCAGCGGCCTTCGCCCCACTCCGCGCGAATCGCGATGCGTTTGCCTTTATTGGCGGAAGTGTACATTTCCAGCAACCGCGCCCCATGCGGCTGGGTAAATTGCAGGCGAATGCCCAAGATGCCTAGCTCCTCGACGATATCCGCGCGGACCAAGTCGATGTGGCTTAAAAAGGGCTGGTTGTATACCGTTAGGGTAATGGGATTGGAACGTAGCAAAGTGATGGTGGCGCACCGATCCGAGCCATCGGGGTTGGCTTCCAGATGCATTTCCAGAGTGGTGACCTCTTTCTCTTTCTTTTCCTTTTTCTTGTCGCCCTTTTCGTCGTCGTCGGTGGCGCAACCGGCCAGCGCGAGCAAGCCCAAAAGGAAAGCGATGAAATAGGAGTTGAAACGGCGCGTCCAAGTCTTCATAATTCTTTTTTACACAAACGAATCGTGTAAGCAATAAAGACTCATATGGGCAAACAAAGCAATAAAGTAATCAAGCGCCGCCGTCGTGACGCGTACAATAAACGCAAGAACGAACAGGCTAAAGCCAAGAAAACCAAGGCTTAATACCACGAGGAGGTTCACCCCTCCTTGAGTTATTTATCACGTCTTTAGGCGCGGGCCCATGCCCGCGCCTTGGTTTTGTCTCCGAGTAAGCCCGTTTGCGGCCGCAATGCCAGTGGGGTTGCGTTCGGCGCGGGCGTTTATCTTTGAGAGTTAGACTGGGGTTGATGCCGACTGAAACGCGCCGGATTGCCATTCTTTTTGCCCGCGCGTGGCGATCATTTTTAACCCGGCCTTTTCGTAAGCTTGGCGCACCTGAGCATACTGTTTCTTGAGAATCCCCGCCAGTACCAGCACCCCGCCGGGCTTAAGCCGGTTGAGAATGCGGTTGGTTTCGCGCAGCAGTAGGTCGAATTCCATGTTGGCGCACACCACATCGTAACGTTCCCGGCTGGCTAGCGGCAGGCGCGTTAGATCTTTCCGCGTAATCTTCATGGCGGCGGCGGCGTCATTGGCGGCGGCGTTCTCACCCGCGACCCGCACGCTTTCCGGGTCAAAGTCGAAGGCGCGCACCGGTAGATAGCCTAACTTTACGGCGGCGATGGCCAGGATGCCCGTGCCGGTTCCCATATCCAACAGGGATCGCGGCTGTTTTCGGGGACGCCATTTCACGACTTGGCGGAGGCAAAACTCCGTGGTCGGGTGGTGTCCCGTGCCAAAGCTTAATCCCGGGTCTAAAATCAGCTCGACTTGGCCGGGCTTGGCTTTGCGCCGATTCCAGCTGGGTTTCAATAGCAACGCGGACCCGATTTCGAGCGGCGGGAAGTGCTTTTTCCACGATTCCGCCCAGTCTTCCTTGGGAATGGATTTCAGGATTAGCGGGGTAGTGGAACATTTCAAGCCCATTTCGCGCAAGGCTTGGAGACCGGCGCTGAACTTTTCCCGGAGCGCCGCCAGCTTGGCGGGCGAGCGCCGCAAATAGCAGGAAAGTTCCGTGACCTTAGCGCCTTCACGCCGGAAAGAAACGGGCGGTTCGCCCGTGAAACGCTCGAGCAACGCCGCCACGGGTTCTTCCATCTCGCTGGCAAGGGTAACGCTTAACTGGGCGATCCGGGGAGTTTTCACGCTTTTTTCTCCGAGTCGATGGCGGCTTGCTGCAACCGGAAGAGTTCAGTGATGGCGGTGCGCCCGCAATGCAGCATCCCGGATAATTGCGCTTCCGTGAACGTGGATTCTTCCCCCGCTCCTTGCACTTCGACAAATTCACCTTTGGACGTCATAACTAAATTCATGTCGACCTGGGCGCTGGAATCTTCCGTGTAACAAAGGTCGGCCAGGATCTGCTGGTTGACGACGCCCACGCTGACCGCGGCGACGCCCTGGACGATGGGGTCGTTTTTCAAAGCTCCGGCCGCCATCAGTTTATTGATTGCCAGGCGCAACGCCACGTAGCCGCCGGTGATGGAAGCGGTGCGCGTGCCACCATCGGCTTGCAACACGTCGCAATCGATCCAGACGGTGCGCGAGCCCAGTTTTTCGAGATCCACCACCGCGCGCAAGGCGCGGCCAATTAAACGTTGGATTTCCTGACTGCGGCCCTCGATTTTACCTTTGGTCGCATCGCGTTGTTTGCGTTGCAGGGTCGAGTAAGGAAGCATGGAATACTCGGCGGTAATCCATCCTCCGGTGACGCCTTGCTCTTTCATCCAACGCGGCACGGAGTCTTCGATGGTTACCCCGCAAATCACATGGGTGTTGCCCCACCGGATCAAAGTGGAACCCGTGGCGTTGGGCGCAATATGGTTTTCAAACCGCAGGGGCCGCAATTGCGTGGCGGCGCGTCCATCCGGACGGGCCGGCGTGGCGGGCGTGGCTGTCGTGCGAGCGTCAATCATGCGCTCAAAATGCCTGGGATGGCGGTTGAAAGCAAGAACGGTGACGCTTGCTTTGCGGCGTGGAAAATATTAGGTTCCCCGCATGAAAAGATTTTGCCTGATCTTGATCGCGGCCACCGGAATTTGCGGGTGGCCACGGACGAATTTCGCCGATGACGCGGCTAGCGCCGCCGCCGCCACCGCCGCCGCTCAACGCTATGAGGCGGATTATAAACGCCTGGCAGATACGGTGGAGGGGCTGATCGAATCGCAAGTCGTCTTGCGGCAGCAGTTGAGCGAAGCCAAAACGGAAATCCTGCGGTTGCATGAAGAAATCGAGCGCAATAAGGTGAATCCTTCGTCCTTCGCCTCGGCCGAGGAGGCGCGCGAGCTGACGAAAAAGTTGCGGGAAATCGATGAAAAACGCCAGTCCGACCGAACCCTGATTCTCGAGGAAATCGAGACCAAAAAGAAGCAGACGGTCAAGGAAGTCAAAGAACTGCTGCAGGCTTTGCCCGTGGCTCACGATTCACCCGCTCCCGCTAAAACCACCAAACCGCATCCAAAAGAGAAGAAGGTGGAAAAGGTCAAAGAAGGGCCGCAGTCGGAGTATGAAGTGCAGCCGGGCGATAATTTAAGCAAAATTGTGGCGGGCCTCAATAAACAAGGGATCAAGGTTACGCTCGATCAAATTCTTAAAGCGAATCCGGGACTCAAGGCCAATACCCTTTATACGGGCAAAAAAATCATCATTCCCGTGGCTCCGCCCACCGAGCAGTGAGGTTTTGTCTGTTAGCAATGACTTGAGATAACTTACGCTTGGGCTGATGCCACCGATAGCATCGGCCCCGTTTTTTTATGGGGGCCGCCGACGGGCTTGCGGGGCGCGGGTAAGCAAATCCACTGCGGGGTTGGTGAACCGGGTGCGTCGGAGCCGACCATGGCTTCGGGGTGGCGGATGGTCTGAGCGGGCCTCACCGTTCAGGGGGCGACCTGCAAATCCCGGAGGAGGATGCTCATGAAGGGGTAGCGTTTATCCAAATCCCGCTCCAGGCATTTGAGAATGATTTTCTCCATGGCGATCGACAGCTGCGGGTTGTGCTCGCGGGGCGATACTAAAGGGTGATTCGGGTCCAATTGATGGCGGATCACTTCCTCGGACGATTCGCCGACGAACGGCCGCTTCCAAGTCAGCAATTCATAGGCGACCACGCCAAACGCGAAAATGTCCGCCCGATGATCCACGGCTTTGTGCAACAACTGCTCGGGTGCCATATAGGCGGGGGTACCCGCGTATTTCCAAAGTTTTTCCGGTTTTTCCGGCCGGGGTAGGGAAAGATCGAAATCGACGAGGCGCACCTGGCCGTTGCGCGTGATCATGAGGTTCTCCGGCTTATAGTCCAAATGCATGAACCCGGAGTCGTGAACATGCTCAAGGGCTTTGGCCATGTCCATGAGAATGCTCCACACTTTTTCGACTAGGATCGGATCGTTTTGGGCGAACATTTCGCGCAGGTTCGCGCCTTCGACATATTCCATGAGCAAGTAGAGGCGGCCGTCGATTTTACCGTGCTCATAGTAGCCGATCACTTGGTCGTGGTTATGGATTTTGGAAAGAATTTCGCAACCGCGCACAAAACGGCGTTTGGCGATAAAGTTGTACTTCAACTTTTCGTGCATGAGCCGCAAAGCGACGGTCTCTTCTTTTTGATTGGTTGCCAGCCAAAGATCCGCCATGCCGCCACTGTTGATCAGCTCGTGGAGGCGAAACGGTCCAAAAGTGTTGGAACTCGATCCATCACTTGCGTTTGATTTATTGGCCCCAAATAAAGACATAACTGCCCACCGTTGCTTCCATCATTAGCATGAACGCATTTTCCCTGCCACTGGAAATTGCGAAAAACGGATGGATCGATTACGCCACCAACGACTTTTAAATCCTGTTATTCGTATTTTGAGGAGAGTCACTCCCGTTTTGCAGCTCGGGGAAGTGATGTTTTAGGCAGGTCGGACAGATGCCGTGAGTGAAAGTGGCGTCGGTATGCTCACTGATATACATCTCCAACTGCTCCCACGAAGTGCGGTCGGTGCGGATTTTGTGGCAAAACATGCAAATCGGTAATAACCCTTGCAGGCGCTTGACGTGAGCCAGCGCGTGTTTCAGGTCCGCGTTCAGGCGGCGCAATTCCATGAGATCGTGAAACCGGGCGCGAGCGATGAGGATGGCTCGTTCCAAATCGCTGGCGCGAGGGGGCTTGATAACGTAAGCGCCGGCGCCAGCCGCCGCCGCCTGATTGATGGTCATTTGCGCCGAGTAAACCGTCAACATCACCACTGGGGTGGGGTGCCAGTCTTGAATATGCCGGGCGGCGTCGATGCCGTTCATTTCGGGCATCTCAATGTCCATCAGCACCACGTCCGGGTTTAAGGCGCCGGTAAGACTTACGGCTTCCCGGCCATCGGCGGCTCGGCCGACCACGTTGACCTCAATCATATCGAGCTCGTTTTCGATTACGGTTGAAACGAGCGGCTCGTCTTCCGCGATTAAGGCTCGAATTCCGCTGGTCGCCAGTTTGGTCATACGCGCTCCGGTGGTCAGGTTCGGTCGGTTTCCTCGGCTTTAATGCGCAGCACGGCCACCGCGCCCTGGTCGTTGAGCAACGTCAATGAGCCGCGAAAAGCGCCCGTCGCCAATTGTTGCAGCAAAGCTAGGCCAACGCCCTGTCGCTGGCGGCCTAGGATATCCTCGGGAAAACCGGGACCGTCATCGCGATATTCCAGTAAGATATAATCCGGCTCGGATTGGATCCGCACGGCCACTTGGGTCATCATGCGGCCCGCGGCGGCGTATTTCAGCGTGTTAGTCGCCAGCTCATTCAGCGCCAATGCCAAGCTGTTGGCTTGTCTTGGGGATATGAGCACCGGCGAAGGGGCGATGCGCACGGTGATTTGTTTGCTGGGCCCCAGGGAGGTCGCCACGGCGATGATAATCCGGCTTGCCAATTCGGATAAGGCCATGGGCTGCCATTGGGTTTCCGAAAGCAGATGGTGCACTTCAATCAATCCGCGTACCCGTTGGGTCAAATGCTCTAGTGCTTCCTTTACCAAAGGTCGGTTGGCTTTGTTCGGGGTGAAGCGTTGCTCGGCTTGGATCAAGCCAAGGATGCTGATGAGGTTGTTCTTTACCCGGTGATTGATTTCGCGCAGCAGTTCGGTTTTGGTTTCCGCGTCTTGGCGGGTTTGCTCATAGAGTCGCCGCAATTCCAACTCCGCCAGCTCTCGTTTGCTATTGCTGCCGGGCAGCAAACGCTTGGAAATTCGTTCCAAACTGGTGGTCTGGGATAGATCTCGGGCAATGATCGACATGCCCAATATTTGTCCCGCCCGGTTTTTAATGGGGGATAAAGCGGCTGAAATCGGGATGGACTCGCCAGTTTTGGCTCGCCACACCGTTTCCAAAGGGAAGATGGCGGTGCCACTCGCAAATTGCTCCGCATAGGCCGTCCATTCATCTGGGTGGAGTGAGGCGAGAAGCGTATCGAAACTCTGGCCTACGGCTTCGGTTTCCTCGTAACCAAAGATGCGTTGCGCTCCCGCATTCCAGCTGGCGATGCGATGGTTTTTTAGGATGCCGATAATGGCGTCTTGGGCGCTGCCCACCATGGCGGCGATGAACAGCGAGGAAAGCGGCGGAGACGACGGTCTGACGTTTTCCATAAAAACCTAATCATCAATGAGATATGAAAACACTAAGGGTTTCCCGTAAAACATGTCTTGTGGCCATTACTGGGTCATGCCTCCCTTTTTATAGCCTCGTTTTTAGACATCTGAATCGCCTTTCGGTGTGGTCCTGTGGACGAATGTCATTTCACTGCTTATGTTTATTACATTCAGCATGATGCGTGCCATGGCATATCATGATAAACCCTGAATTTCGGAGTTTTTCGTTCGCCACGAGCGCCTTTGTTGATATACTAAAACCCATGCCCGCGTGTTCTCCAATATCCCTTGTTCAGACGCGATTAGTAGTCGCTTCATTCATGGTAATTTCTTGGATTGCATTGGGTTGTATTGCCGCGGAAGACGCCGGTCCCACGTCCTTCAGCCGGGCGCCAAAAGAACCGGCGGAAGCCGTTGTGCCCACGGCCTCCACCCAACGAGATGGGCCATGGGGTGAATCGTCGTTTCCAGATCGCCAGACGGTGGCGGCGTTGATGCCTCACCTGCCGGCGCAAGCTTCCTCGGTTGCGATCAAGCCTCGTCGCCTGCTCGTTTTTACCCCGGCTTCCGATCGAGCCCATGCGGCGGTGGGAGCCTATGGGGCGGCCGCGCTTTGGCTTATGGGACAATCCAACCGGATTTATCAAACCACGGTGGTTTCCGATCCCGAGATGTTGCGGGAGGAGGCTTTAAAAGCATTCGATGCGGTGGTGCTTAACAATACCTTTGGCGATGGTTTTGGCACGGGAGCGGAGGGGGAAAAACGGGCGGCCGCGCTTTTGGAATTTGTGAGAAATGGCAAAGGGCTGGCCGGCATCCATGGCGCGGTGGTGGTGCCGAACAATGACCAACCGCCAGACGATCCGGTGGAAAGCCAATACCGACTGATGCTTGGATGCGCTTTTGAAAAACCGGCCTGCATGGCCGAAGCGCCTTTATTAAAGGTGGAAGATCCCTTGAATCCCATCTGCGCCGCTTTTCATGGCAACGGGCGTTTTGCCCTGCCGTTTAAAGATGAGATCGTCCAGCTGAAGGCGCCGTATTCTCGCCACCTATTGCGGGTGTTGGTCAGCGCGGAGATGGATACCGTGCCGCATCAAGGCAGCCGGGCGGATCATGATTACCCGTTGGTGTGGATTAAGCCGTTTGACCAAGGGCGGGTGTTTTTTTTCGCCCTGGGGCATAGTCCAGCCACTTTTAATGACCCTGTCATGTTGCGGGTTCTGCAAGATGGGATTCAGTACGTTTTAGGAGATTTGCCAGCCAACGATACGCCGGAGTAGTTCAGTCCAACCGGACAAAGGATTCCACTTCGGTGGTAGTGAAAGAGACGCGGTCGACCCTCAGCCGCAAGCGCTGATCGCGCGCCTCGGGTAAAAACAGATCCTCCTCCTTTAACTTAAGCGCGCCGCGCAGCCGGATTCCGCCTTTGAGCCAAATCTCAACGGTGTGATTCAGGGGAAGGCCTAATTTCTTAGCCAGTTTTTCCTGTTCCAGACGTCGCTGTTCGTGCCAGCGATGATACCCGTTTTCATCCGTGGCGAAGCGGATCTCTAATTGTTGAGCCGGGGATGCGTTCATGCTGGGTCGGCAGTATAGAACGCGGGCGGGGCGTGGCAAGGATGATGGTTGACTTTCCGATGGCCCGCGGGAGAATGAGGGCGAAATCAAAAAATGATGGCGCTTGCGTATGCCTAAATTAAAGCTGGAACAATTGAAGCCAGGCATGGTTGTGGCCGTTTCCGTAAAAAACATGGATGATATGCTGCTGGCGCCCTCGGGTTGCGAATTATCCGAACGCCACATCAACATCTTGGAGACCTGGGGAATCGTCGAAGTGGAGGTTGAAGCGGCCGAGGAGGCCGAGGGTCCGGTGGATCCCTTCGGCAAACTGACGTCTGAACAGCGGGCGCATTTGGAACAAGAAACCCGGGCCGTTTTTTGGGAATTGGACGAAGCCAGTCCCGTGCAACAGGAGGTCTTTAAAACCATCATGCTAAGGAAGGCCAAGCAATCGGCTTGAGTCTTACTCTTCCTGATGGAGCGGAATCGAGAGTGAGGCCTGCGGTAAACGATAACTAACCATGAGCGGCGACTTATGAAGCTTACCATTAATTCCTTGATTGAAGGCATCCCCAATTTGGGGTCTTACTCCGAGGTTTTGCAGGAGATGGATGAGATTTTGAACGATCCCCAAAGCACGCTTTCCGAAGTGGGCAAAGTGATCGAGAAAGACCCTTCGCTGACGGCGCGTTTACTCAAGCTGGCCAATAGCTCCTTCTTCGGTTTTCCCAGCCGGCTGGAAACCGTGCCCGAAGCGATCACCCTCATCGGCATCCAGCAGGTGCAAGACTTGATCAGCGCTTCGACGGTGATCGAAATTTTTGACGGGGTAGCCGCGGAATTAGTGAGCATGGCTTCGTTTTGGAAACATAGTTTGGCCTGCGGTGTGGCGGCCCGGCTACTGGCGATGGAAAGAAGAGTGCCCAAGCCGGAGAAGTTTTTCGTGGCGGGCCTCTTGCATGATGTGGGTCGGTTGGCGCTGTATTCCCGCGCCCCGGAGATGGCGCGCTCTATTTTTGAGTTGGCCCAGAGCCGGAAAATGCTGATGCGCGAGGCCGAATCCGAAATCCTTGGGTTCGATCATACAGAAATTGCCGAGGCGTTGCTGCGGGCCTGGAATTATCCCTCCAACTTGATCCAAGCCGTGCGTTTTCATCATAGCCCGATATCGGCCAACCCTTTCCAATTGGAAGCCTCGCTTGTGCACATCGCCGATCACCTCGTTAACGCCATGCAGTTGGGCAGTTCGGGCGAGCGCTTCGCCCCGCCGCTCAACCTCCGCGCTTGGGAACGGGCGAATTTTTCGGTGGAGATGATCCAGAGCTTGGTGGATACTGTGGATGGGCAAATCGCCGTCGTGGAAGGCGCGTTCCCGGTGCCGCCGGATCCCGTGCCGGCGGCGGAAGCAACGGCCGGAGAAGCGGGCGCTTGATTTGGCGGATTACCGAGTAAACCCCATGCGCGAAAGCACCGATTCAATTTATCCGGAGTTTTTCAAGACCGGCTTGGGAAAATTGCGCGATCAGGCGCGGTTGAGCGAGGAGTTTCACGCCCTGTTCACTTCGCTCCAGTATTTTCATCGCGACATCAAGGAGCCATCCAATCCCGAGGCGATTATTGATGTCGCCCAGCGCTACCTAGATGGATTGGACTTGTTTCAGCTGAGTGCCTTTTATTTGGTCAATCCCACGGATTTCGGCTTCGAACTCAGTCGCTGCCTGCCCCGCGAACGGGTGGCGGAGATGGAGGCGATCATCAAATCCGAGCAGAAGGATGGCAAATTCGCTTACGCCTTGCGGCAAAGCGAGCCGGTGTTTTTCAACCTCAAAACGGGCGGTAATTCCTGGCGCGGCTTGTTTCATTCCCTCCATGTGGCCAGTCATACCATCGGGATGTTTTGCGGAGTGCTGCGCAAAGAACGGTTATTGGGGCAGGAGATCGCTTTCCGTTTGTTGGCGATTTTACTCAACACCACCGCTGACGCGCTGGCGGACTCGCGCAACACCGCCGAGTTGAAGAATAAAGTTTTGGTGGCCAACCAGGATTTGCAGCGCGCCTTGCGGGAGAACGAAGTCTTGGCGCGGATTCCGGCCGAAAGCCCTTCGCCGGTCATTCGCTTAAGCAAGCAAGGGCAGGTGCTCTATAGCAACCGTTCGGGGTTGGCCCTCCTGGCCGCCATGAATTGCCGGGTGGGCGATATGATTTCCGGCGATTGGCTCCAGTATTTGCGGGAAATATTTGAAACCGGCGAAAAACGGGAGTTCGAATCCAGTTTCCAGGACCGGTTCTTTTCGTTCCTGGCGGTGGCGGTAGCCGAAGCGGGCTATGCCAATTTCTATGGCACCGATATCACCGCTCGCAAACAAGCCGAGCAGGCGCGCCAGCGCACGATCGCCGAGTTGCAAGAGGCCTTGCAAAAGGTCAATACCCTCAGCGGGTTGCTACCTATCTGCGCCTCCTGTAAGAAAATCCGCGATGACAAGGGGTATTGGAATCACGTGGAAAGCTACATCGAACACCATTCCAAAGCCCAGTTTAGTCACGGCATTTGCCCGGATTGCGTGCGCAAGTTGTATCCCGATTTGGCGGATTCGATTGAAGAATCCATGCGACGAGCCAAGCATTAACGCCGGGATAGCCTTTCCCATGGGGATTTAATTTCCTACCAGATCGTCCAGGGTTAGCTGGGAAATTAAGGGGCGAGTCAAATCCGCCTGAAGAAGTTTTTCCGCGGGGAAAGTGTGAGCTACGGCAACGCATCGCATGCCGGCGGCTTTGGCGGCTTCGATGCCGTTGACCGCGTCTTCGATCACCACGCACCGTCCTGGAGCCAAGTCCAGTTTTCGCGCGGCGGCCAAGAATAAATCCGGAGCGGGTTTTTTATGCTCCACTTCTTCGCCGGTGGTAATGGCATGCCAATCGGCGGGCGGTAAAGCAATGATGCCCAAGTTAGCCTCGATTTTCACCGGGTCCGCGCTCGAAGCCAAAGCCGTTTTGTAGCCAGCTCGACGACAGGCCAGGACAAAATCTCTGGCGCCCGGGAAGGCGCGCAGTTGAGCGGGGGCGATTTCCAGATAAAGCTCGTAAGTGCGTTTTTTGGCGCGGGGAATATCGAGGGAAAATCCGTATTTCTCCGCGACGCCTCCCAGATAGCGATTTTCTCCCGTGCCAATGAAGGGCATAAAATCTTCCGCGCGCACCACCAGGCCGAATTCTTGGAACATTGCGGTGGCCGCCGCGCAAATGAGCGGTTCCGAATCGGTCAACACTCCGTCCATGTCGAATATTACCGCCGCCACTGAAGAGTTCGATGCCATGTTCGACCTGGAACATATCAGATTATACGCTCTAAAACAAGATCCACTTGCGGTTCGGTTTTTTAATCCGAGGCCCCCTCTGCGCTTGCGATCGAATTGGATTTACCGTCGTTTTAACTCTTGCTAGCCCGGCTGTAGAACCCCCCTTGGGCTAGCAATTCGGCCGGCGTTCCCATGGTGGTTATCCGGCCCGCCTCGAGCACGATCACTTTGTTCACGTATCGAATGGTGCTCATGCGGTGCGCCACGATTAGAGTCGTGCGGCTCCGCATCAAGGTGCGCAAGCTATCGACGACCAAGGCCTCGCTATCCGCGTCCAAGCCGCTGGTGGGTTCATCCAGCAAAAGAATGGGCGCGTTTTTCAGGAACGCCCGGGCCAAATTGAGGCGCTGTTTTTCGCCGGTGCTCAACCGGGCCGCGCCCTCGCCAATCAAGGTGTCGTAACCTCGGGGCAGCTTGACGATGAATTCGTGCGCATGCGCGGCTTGCGCGGAGGCTTCGATTTCCGCGCGGGCGGCTTCCGGTAAGCCGCAAGCGATGTTATCGGCCACCGTTCCCGGCAGTAAAATGGCCTCCTGCATGACTAAGGCGATCTGGCGGCGTAGATCGCGAAGCTTAAGTTGCCGCGTGTCCACGCCATCGAGTTCGATCGTGCCGGCGGTCGGGTCGAAAAATCGGGGCAAGAGATGAATTAGCGAGGATTTGCCGGCGCCGCTCGGGCCAATCAACGCCGCCGCTTCGCCAGGGCGCAAGGCAAAGGAAATATCGCTTAACACTGGATGCCCGGTTTGGTAGCCGAAGTCGACTTGTCGGAACCGGATGCCGCCCAAAACGGGTGGCGACGATTGACTGTCTTGGCGGGGCTGGGCGGGATTTTTTTCGCGCGTTAGCGCGCGCGCTTCGGGGGCTTCGTGGATTTCTTCCGGCGTGTCCAGAATCTCGAATACGCGTTGCGTGCCGGCGAACGCGTCCGCTAACGTGGTCCCAACCTGGGACAATTGGTTTAGCGGCTCGTAGAATTGGCCCAAGTAGGCGATGAACACCAGCAAACCGCCGACACTGAGTCGTCCGGATAAAACGCGCTCCGTGCCCAGCCACAACACCGTCGCGACACCCGTCGCGAAGATCAGGGCGACGCACGCCAGGTATCCCAGTTCGAAACCATGCTGGCGGCTCCGCTGGCGGAGGGCGTCTTGATTTCGATCCGCATAGCGTCGCGCCATCAAGTCTTCCATGCCAAAACTTTGAATTAACGGCAGCGCGGAAATGTCTTGTTGCACGAGCGAAGTGAGCTGGCTGTCGGCCTGGTGGGCGGTTAGGCTGCGCCGCCCCATTTCCCGCCCCATCAGCCGGATGACGGCAATTAGCACGGGCACGGTGCAAAGCAGTATTAGGGATAGCGCGGCGTTCAAACGCCACAGGACCGCGAACATGAGCGCCAGCGACAGGCTGGCGGATATGAAGGTAAACAGGCCTTGTTGAAACAAAGTGTGGAAGGCGCAGACATCCCAGGAGGCGCGGTAGATCAAATCCCCTTGGCGGGCTTCGTGATGATAGCGCCAGGAAAGTCGTTGCAACCATTCGAAAAGCTGATTGCGCACCCGGCCCAGTCCGCCCAGTCCCGTTTGAATCAAGAGAAACGTGTAGGCCGAGGAAAAGGCGGCTTGCGCCGCGTGGATCGCAAAAACCGCCAAAGCCATGGCCGCCACCAACGCCGCTTTATCCCGGCCTTCCACCAACGGTCGCAGCCAGGCGGGCCAAGGCTTCCCTTCGATCAAATAATCCACCACCCAAGCGATGGGCCACGGTTTCAATAAGTTGGCGGCGGTGGAGAGCAGCAAGAGGGCAAACGCCAGCGCGATCCGCCCGATATCCGGGCGGAAATACCGCAATACCCGTATGAGATGCCGCCATTGTTCGCGCATCGTCTGGTCCCATTAGGTGTTGAAATCGCCGCCGCCAGGGCCCCTCGGCCAACGACTAGGGAGCCGGGCTGGGAATTGCGGCGGGGGGAGCGGCGGGGGCG
>DBTJ01000023.1:0-21717 GCA_002306985.1 Verrucomicrobia bacterium UBA1319 | reverse complement strand
GGGGAATTGCGGCGGGTGGAGCGGCGGTGCTGGCGCGGGCGATGATCTCCGAAGTGAGCCGCTCGGGTGCCACCGGCTGGCCGTTCATTAATTGGAGTAAAGTCGCCACCGCCAGGTTGCCCAGCCGGTATTTCGGCTGCCGGGCCGTGGTGAGCGGAACTCGGAAATATTCGCTGGCTAAGAAGTTGCCAAAACCGGTGAGGGAATAATCCTGGGGTATGCGAACGCCGTGGTTTAAAAGAAAATCCCCCGCGCCAATGGCCACCATGTCGTTGACGGCTTGAATGGCGGTCACCGGTGGCTTTTCCTGTAATAATTGCTCGGCGGCTTGCGCGCCTTCCTCGATGGTGCCGCCGCCGCTGAAAATGTAACGGTCGTCCGTGGGTAATTCCGCCTCCCGCAGAGCGCGCCGATAACCTTCCAGTCGTTCCGAGGCCCAGGGCGCGGAGGCCGGGCCGGTGAAGAATGCGATGTGTTTGTGGCCCAGTTCGATCAAATGTCGGGTGAGACGCATGCTCGCTTCCAGATCGTCCGTTTCCACATTGGTGAAGGAGGAGCAGAAAGGCGTTTTTTGTCCCAGAATCACCACGGGAATGCTCCGCTGGCGCAATTCTTCAAAAATCGCGACGCTGGGATCGGGCCGGTGCAGTGGTGATAGGATCAACCCATCGACCCGACGGGAAAGGAGCTGGCGGATGGCGCTGTCTTCCCGTTCCGGCTTATTAAAGGAATGGGACACGATGACCTGGTAGCCCGCCTCGAAGGCGCGCTCCTCCACCGCCATCCAAGTCCGCACGAAGATGGGATTGGTCATGGCGGGCAGCACGAGCCCGAGCAACTTGGTTTTGCGCGTGCGCAGGCTTTGCGCCATCGAATCCGGCACATAGCCCATTTGCTGGGCCAGCAGCCGGACGCGGCTTTTGGTCTTGATGGAAATATCAGGCGCGTCTCGCAATACTTTTGAGACGGTCATGACCGAGACGCCCGCTTGCAGGGCTATATCTTTAAGTCGAACCATATTGTTAAACGCTAGATCCGCTCCAGTTGAGTTTCTTCCGCAGCGTTTCAAAAAAGGAGCTGCCCGCCAGATGCAGCAGCCGGACGGCCCGGCGACTGCGCCGGATGGCGATGGTATCGCCCGGCGAGAGGGTGGTTTCCACTTGGCCATCGGCCACCAAGGTGGTGTTGAGTCGGCGGCTAATGGCTTTAACCTCCACTCGCGAACGCAGGCTGACAATCACCGACCGATTGGACAAAGTGTGCGGGCAAATAGGCGTAATGGCAAATACTTCGGCGTCCGGCGCCACCACCGCGCCCCCGGCCGCCAAGGAATAGGCGGTGGACCCGGTGGGAGAGCTTACAATAAGTCCGTCGCACCGGTAACAGGTGAGGACTTGCCCATCCACGCTGACTTCCAACTCCAGCATGCGGGATGGTTGGCTGCGTCCGAAAACCATGTCGTTCAAGGCCAATTGCGCCACCGCTTGCCCGCTTGCCATGCCGCTGGCGGCGATCAAGGAGCGGCTTTCGATTTCAAACTCACCCGCCCAGATTTGGGCGAGCGCTTCTTTCAACCGTTGTGAGGGGGTGGCGGTGAGAAAACCCAAACCACCGGCGTTTACTCCCAAAATGGGCGTGGGGATGCCCGCTACTTCCCGCGCGACCCGCAACATCGTACCGTCGCCACCAAAGACCACCAGCAGATCTGTGGCTTTGGCTAACGCCGGTAAATTGGGGGAAATGGGAATTTCCAGGCTGGCTAACTTGGCGGTTGCCGGATCGGTGACGGCTTGCCGACCGGCGGAAACCACCCAATCCACGGTTTGCTGCGCCAAGGCGCGGCAAGCGTGCTTATCCGGGTTGGCGACGATGCCGATCCGGCGCATGGTATTAGGTGATTTTTTCAAGGTGCGCAAAAAATTCCTTATTTCCCGCCGGGCCTAATAGCGGGGACTCCACCACGCCAAGCCAGGCCAATTCCGGACGTTCGCCGACAAAACCTTCAATCTCTTGCAGGACCCGTTGATGTACCAGCGGATCGGTGATTACTCCCGCGCCGCGGTCCACTTCGGTTTTACCCGCTTCGAACTGCGGTTTAATCAACGCCACAATTTTGCCATGCGGACGCACTAAAGCAAGCGCGGCGGGCAGAATTTGGCGCAGGGAGATAAAAGAACAATCGATAACCGCCAGCTCGACCGGCTGGAAAGGTTGGGGGAATTGCGCCGGGGTTAAGGTGCGGGCGTTTACTTGTTCCATGACTACCACTCGGGGGTCTTGTCGCAATTTCCAGGCAAGCTGGCCTTGGCCCACGTCTACCGCATACACTTTGACCACCCCACGCTGCAGCAAACAATCCGTGAACCCGCCGGTTGAAGCGCCCAAATCCACCGCCACCAATCCGGTCACCGTCAATTGAAAGGCATCCAAAGCGCCCGCTAGTTTATGGCCGCCCCGGCTTACGTAAGGATCTTTAGCCACTAATTCCAGCGCATCGGTGGCGTGTATCAAGTCCCCCGGTTTGCCGGCGGGTTGGCCGTTGACCCGCACTTGCCCGGCCAAAATGGCGCGTTTGGCCTTTTCCCGGCTTTCGCAGATTTGGCGGTCGACCAAAGCTTGGTCCAAACGGGGTCGACGGGAAGGTTTAGGCAACACAACTAGACGAGGGGTGCGCAGGGGTGAAAGCTTTTAGAACCCCGGTAAAAGCTCCAAGGCTGGCCGACAACCGATGAAATAAGTTCCTCATAAAGAGTAGGTTGTACTTTAAAAGTGCGTCTTTCGATCCTCATAACCGCCGCAAGTATGCCATAAGGCGGGCGGGGACACAATCTCCACCTCAAAGGCATCGAGACATTGACTTGCCCGGATGGCTAACCTAAAAAGCCCTGGGTTCGAAGGGGCTCGAAATCCGGCGATTTTGCGGCGCTTATTTGGTGTTAATACGTTGAATTGGAAAGGGATCAATCAAATGTCGATATCCGATGTAACAGCGGTTCCGTTAGCGGACAACTTGGATTATAAAAAAGCCGTCCGGCCGCGCGCGTGGCCATTAGATCCTAAAGTGGTATTTTTAAATCATGGATCTTTCGGCAGCTGTCCTAAGGTGGTGTTGGCCGCTCAAAATGAATGGCGTCGTCGGCTGGAGCGACAGCCGATCTTCTTCCTTGTCAATGAATTAGAAGGCCATCTTGACCAAGCCCGGGGTGCGCTGGCTGAGTTTGTGGGGGCCGCTCCGGAGGATGTGGTGTTCGTTGCCAACGCCACGGCGGGCGTAAACTCGGTCTTGCGTTCCTTGGATTGGCAACCTGGCGAAGAATTGCTGACGACCGATCATGCATACAACGCCTGCGCGAATGCCTTGCGTTATATGGCCGAGCGTACTGGCGCGCGGGTGGTGGTGGCGAAAGTTCCGTTTCCATTCCAAACCGAAGCCCAACTCATCGATCCCATCTTGGCCGCCGTGACACCGAACACGCGGTTGGCTTTGCTCGATCACGTGACGAGTCCGACCGGTTTTGTTTTCCCGATTGAGCGAATCGTTGCCGCCTTGACCGAGCGAGGCGTGGATTCGCTGGTGGACGGGGCGCATGCTCCGGGCATGCTCCCGCTGCATCTCAAACGTATCGGCGCCGCGTACTATACGGGTAACTGCCACAAATGGTTGTGCGCGCCCAAAGGGGCGGCGTTTCTGCATGTGCGGCGGGACAAGCAGCAACCCATCCGGCCGCTGGTGATCAGCCACGGAGCCAACTCCAAACGAACCGATCGTTCGCGATTCCTCATCGAATTCGCCTGGACCGGCACCGGGGATCCGTCGGCTTGCCTGTGTATTCCCGAGGCGATGAAATTTGTGGCTGGAGCTGTGCCGGGAGGCTGGCCGACGGTTATGCGGCGTAACCACGATTTGGCGGTCGCGGCCCGGCGGTTTCTGTGTCAAAAACTCAAGGCCACTCCGCCGTGCCCCGAAGAGTTCTTAGGTTCCATGGCGGCGATCCCCTTGCCGGACGCCAGCGGCGAGGTGTCGCTCCAGCCGCCCCTGTTCACGGATACCTTGCATGACCGGCTGCAAACCGAATATGCGATTGAAGTGCCCATTATGCCGTGGCCCGCGCATCCTCAACGCTGGCTTCGCCTTTCCGCGCAGCTTTACAATTCCCTGGCCCAATACCGCAAATTGGCTCAAGTGCTGAGCGATTTGGGCGCGGGCTTTTAGTGTTCATGTTAAGAGCCGAGTCAAATGCGGCGCGGTTGGGCATCAGCGCCTTGGCGCTGGCTTCCATTTTTCTGGGGGTTGCCTGGAGCTATCGCTGGCGCCAAGAATTCCTGTTTTTTCCCGGGTTAGCCGCCTTAGGCGGTCTATGCCTTTTGACCTATAAACAGGCCGACTCAGGGTGGCTGCGCGCTGGCGCATTGGCCGGAGGATACATATCCAGGCGGAGGATGCGACTTGGCCTGTGCTCCTGGAAAAAATGATCAACACCCGCCTGAATCCCACGCGTCCGGTGCAAGTGATTAATGCCGGGGTCCAGGCGTTTTCCTTGGAACAAAATCTGGTGCGCCTGGCGAATGACATTCTCCCGCTCAAACCCGACCTGATTAAACGGACGGGACTCGAATTTCATCGATTTAGTCCATTTTACGCAAGCGGGGCGGCGGCAGTTGGCCGAAAATATTTTCGCGGGTATTCGTGAAATGATCCCTCGGCGTGATTCCCTCGGCCCTTCACAGGCTCCACCGGCTGTAAAAGCTAAGTGAGTCGGGGACGGTATCCCGGCTGAATATCCATGCCGGGCTCATTTCTAAACCTTGCTTAGAGCCGTTTTGTGATGGTACGTTGTGCGGCATGAACCACCCGATTGCTCATCGCCACCCTGGCGCGGCAATACTCTTGCTGCTTGGGTTTTTCGCAATCATCCCCAACCTGCTGGCCGCCGATAATAAGGACCATGCCAAAAGCTTGCCGCCCGCTTACTTGCCCGCGGTGGAACAGGCGGTGGACAGTTTGGGGGGTGAGCCGGCGAAAGCGGCGGTGGAAACGTTACGAAAAACCGCCGTCGATCAAGCGTTACCTCCGTTTGCCCGCGCCGCCGCGACCTGGGCTTTGGCGCGCCAGGCATTGGATAATCGCGATGCGGCTACCGCCGCGCAATGGCTCGAAAAACTTTCGGGCGATGACACGTATCCGCTGTTCCAGCGCGACCTGGCCCGTCGCAGAATTCGCGAAATGGCGCGCGCGGGGAACGGGCTCCCTCCGCGTGACCCCACCGAGTACCGCGCGGTTTTACCCACGCTTCCAACGCCCGGGATCACCTATCATGTTTCGGCTGGCGCCGATCAGCGTGGCGAGGGTACGATCACGAAACCGTTCGCCACGCTTAGGCAGGCGCGCGAAGCGGCGCAAGCGTATAAAAAAGCGCATGCCGGGCAATGGCCCAACGGTGGGGTGCGCATTCTTGTCGGCGGCGGGGTTTATCCAGTGACCGAATCTCTTCAACTGACAGCGGAGGATTCCGGGACGGCCGATGCGCCCATGGTTTATATGGCGATTACGGGCGAGACCCCCATTTTTGATGGGGGCGTGCGCGTTAAGGATTGGCGACCCTTATCCGATCCGAAACTTAAGGAGCGGCTCGCTGTCGCTGCGCGCGACCGGGTAATGGAATCGGATGTTTCCTCCCTCCCAGTAAGCGATTGGGGCGACGCCACCACTTTGCGGCAGTGTCCCGAGCTTTTCTGCGATGGAAAACCCCAGACTTTGGCTCGTTGGCCGAATGAGGGGTTTATTAAAACGGGAGAAGTGCTGGGACAGGAGAAACTGAAAGAAGGGCCTGGCGGCTGCAAGGATGGCAAGTTCCGATATCTCGAAGATCGTCCGTCTCGATGGACTGGAGAAACGGACGCGCGGCTCTATGGGTATTGGTATTGGGATTGGTACGAGGAATTTCAGAAGGTCGCCGCGATTGATCCGGTCGAGCGTACCATCACTTTGACGCCTCCGTATTCCAACTATGGGTATCGCCGAGACCAGCGGTTTTACGCCCTGAATTTATTCTCCGAAATCGATCAGCCCGGCGAGTGGTATTTGGATCGGAACGCGCGGAAAATCTATTGGCTGCCGCCCGCCGAGGTCGAGCTTCAGAAATCCCAAGTGAGTATTAGTGTTTTATCCAAACCCTTTCTCACACTGAAGCAAACGAGCCATGTCTTGATTGAAGGACTCGTGTTTCAAGGGAACCGCGGCGATGCGATCCGCGTGGAAGGGGGTGCGGATTGCTTGGTGGCGGGTTGCGCCATCCGGCAGTGCGGTGGTGACGGCATCGTGGTCAAAGGCGGGGTTCACCACGGCGTTTTTGGAGTCACGATTCACACGATGGGATGTGGTGGTGTCGCGATCCAAGGTGGCGATCGGGAGCAATTAATCCCGGGGCATCATTTTGTCGAAAATTGTTGGATTCATAATATTTCACGGTTGAAACGCACCTATACGCCCGCGGTTTTGGTGGAAGGCTGCGGCCATCGCGTGGCGCACAATTTATTTGAGGATATGCCTTCCTCTGCCCTGCGGGTCGAAGGCAACGATCACCTCGTGGAACTTAACCGGGTTCGGCGCGTGGTGCGGGAATCGGATGATCAAGGCGGGCTCGACGCGTTTGGCAATCCCATGTATCGCGGCTTGTGTATCCGTTGGAACCATTGGGTCGACATCGGTGGTGGCACGGGTTGCGGCGCCGCCGGGGTGCGCTTGGACGACGTGATTTCCGGCGTGGCCATCTACGGCAATGTGTTTGAGCGGTGTGGCGCGGTCCAGTTCGGCGGGATTCAAATCCACGGCGGCAAAGAGAATTGGATCGACGGGAACGCTTTTCTCGATTGTTTCGCGGGCCTTAGCTTCAGCCGTTGGGGGGAAAAGCGCTGGCTCGATTTTCTGCAAAAATATCTGCCCCAAGCGCGCTCGGCGCCGTATGTGGCGCGCTATCCTGAATTGGCGCGATTGCGCCAAGATTGGGATGTCAATTGTGTCAGCCGCAATGTGTTCGCCCATTGCGCCGCGCTCTTTTTGCGCGACGGCGGGGTGGAACAATGCCTTTTGAATTGCGCGACCGATCAGCCGATGGACCCCGCATGGCTGGCGAAGGAACCGAATTTGAGGAAAGATCCGCAACTTGCGCGCACGCTCATCGATCCGATCCCGTGGGAAGAAATAGGACCCTATCCCCATGCCTGGCGCGCGGCCAATCAGCCGTGAGTCCAAACTTAGCGAAAACTCCGCGTCGCGGCGCCGCCGGGGTGACCGTTGGCCGCCATGGATATGGCCAGCGTTATTTGCCCCAGGTGGTGATTTGCACAATGGCTTCCATGAAGCCTTGCATGAAGAGCTCGTTGTCCGCGACGACTTGTTGGATGATTTCGCGCAGACGATCCAGGTCCTGGGGGTTAATCACGGCGTGGACGCTTTGTTGGTAAGCTTGGAGCCGATCCATACTGGAAAACTGTTCACCGATGAGGAGGATCACGGCGTGGCGACGCTGGGTCATGAGCATCCGTTGCAGGATGGCCAAGGCCATATTCTCCGGGGGCGAGGGCACCGCGAAAGATTCCTCGATAAGCACCACCTGGTAATGGGTGCGATTGAAACGGCTGATAAAGTCCTCCTGGTTCGAGGCGGTGTGGACTTTGTAATTCAACTCCACCAGCGCGGCTCGCACTTTGCCAAGCCAATCAAGGGTACTGATGCCGATCAGGGCGGGCTGGTCGGTCGGACTGAGAAAATCGTAGGTGTCAGCCATGGCTTATTTGAGTTTCAGGAACGAGGAAATGGGCGGTGGCGGCGGGCTGGTTTTAGGCGTGGCTTCGGGCCGCATTTGCAGGCGGTTGCCGCTCCGGCTCGCGAATTCGCCATGCTGCTTTTTGAAGCTGTCGATTTCGCGCGTGACCGGGCCGCGTTTGGAGCAATATAGCAGGGCGACTTCCTCGGTGATAATTCCCTGCTTATAGGCCTCGAGGGTCGAATGGTCGAAGGTGCGCCAGCCGAAGGTGTAGCTGGCGTCGATAATATCGTTAAACGTTTTGCCTTCGCTTTCTCCTAAAACGATGGCTTCCTGGGTGCGCAGGTTGGACCCCATGATTTCCAGCATGGGAACGCGTCCCCCGCCAATCACCGGCGCCAACCGCTGGCTGACGATCCAGCGCAAGGTGTCGGCCAAGCGCAATCGAATTTGCTTTTGCTCTTCCTGTTCGTACATACCCAGGATGCGGTTAATCGTCTGGCCGGCGTCGATGGTGTGCAAGGTGCTTAACACCAAATGGCCGGTTTCGGCGGCCGCCAAGCCGATGGAGACGGTGTCCCGGTCGCGCATTTCGCCGACCAGAATGATCTTGGGCGCTTGGCGCAAGGCGGCGCGCAAGCCATTGGCAAAAGTATCGAAATCGGTGCCCAGCTCGCGATGGTTGAAGGTGGCCATCTGCTGGGAATGCACAAATTCCACCGGGTCTTCCAAGGTGATGATATGGACGGATTTGGTGGCGTTGATCTCGTTGAGCACCGCGGCTAGGGTGGTGGTTTTGCCGGAGCCGGTGGCGCCGGTGATCAAGATCAGACCGGTTTTTTCGCGCGCCACTTGACGGAAAATATCGGGCAGCTTCAGCTCTTCCAGCGTCGGAATCTTGGTGTTCAATTTCCGCATGACGATGGAGTACTGGCCGCGTTGGCTGAAAATATTGACGCGAAAACGCGCTTGATCGCTCAACGCGTAGGAGGAGTCGCAAGAACCCGTCCGGATCAACGTCTCCATCAACCGCCGGTTACCCTGCATGAGAATCAAGGCGATCATCTCGGTTTGATAAGGCGTGAGCCGGTCAAAAGGGGGTTCGATCGGCACCGGTACCAGTTCGCCATTGGACTCGACCTGGAGCGGTTTATCGACCGTGAAATTCAGGTCGGACACCTCGCGTTGCGAGCTGAGCATCACCTGCAAGAGGTAATCGAATTCGTTTTTGCGCATGGCGGTTTCGGGTGAAGATTACACCTCGTCATCCATCGGCGGGGTGGCCAGGAACGAGCGGAATTTCTTTTTGTCGAGGGCCTTATCGTAAGCTTCCTCCGGTGAAATCCGTTTCATCTTCAAATGATCCATAATGGCGTCGTCCAGCGGCTGATTACCTAATTTCTTGCCGACCTGGATCATGCCGGGGATTTGGTGGGTTTTACCTTCGCGCACCAAGTTGGCGATAGCCGTGGTGAATACCAAGATTTCCAAGGCGGCGACGCGGCCTTTTTTATCGACGCGCCGGAACAGGTTCTGGGCTACCACCCCGCGCAACGCTTCCGAGAGGGTCGCGCGCACTTTATTCTGCTGGTCGGCGGGGAACACGTCGATGATACGGTCGACGGTTTTGGCCGCGCTTTGAGTATGCAGCGTGCCGAACACCAAATGGCCTGTGCTGGCGGCGGTGAGGGCTAGTTCGATGGTTTCCAAATCGCGCATTTCCCCGACCAGCACAATGTCGGGGTCTTCACGCAGAGCGCCGCGCAACGCGGAGGAAAAACTTCGGGTGTGCACGCCGACTTCGCGGTGGTTTACCAGGCAGTTCTTGCTCTCGTGCACAAATTCGATGGGATCCTCCACCGTGATGATGTGATCTTTGCGGTTTTTGTTCGCGTAATCTATGATCGCGGCCAGGGTGGTGGATTTGCCGGAACCGGTTGGTCCGGTAACGACGACCAGCCCTTTGTGGAGCATGGCAAATTTCTTCAGTACCGGGGGCAGAGGCGCGTCGAATTTCTCGAAGTCCTCAAACGACAGCACTTTAGATGGAATCTGCCGAAACACGGCGGCGATGCCGTTCTTTTGATTGAAAAAGTTGGCGCGGAAGCGGGAAACTGTTGGAATCTCGTAACCGAAGTCAACGTCGCCCGTTTCTTCATACACCTTGATCTTGTATTCCGGGGCGATCTCGTAAAGCATGCTCTTCAGATTGTCATTCTCCAAAGGCGGATAATCCACGCGATGCAACTCGCCGTTAATCCGCAACATGGGCTGATTGCCCGAGGATAGGTGCAAGTCCGAGGCTTTTTGCTCGAACATGAGGTTGAAAAAAGCGTCGATTTTTGCCATATACGGTCAACGTTTTACTATCGGTACAGTCAAGTAAAGCATATATCGGCAAAAAGTGACGAGGACTTGAGACCGGATTCGTCGTGGCTGGTTTTACGTTAAAGTTATTTGAAATCGCTGGCCTGGAATAATAAACGAATGATCGAACCCGCAAGATTCAGATGACAGGCGGCACGGAAATGTTGCGCCGGGAACTGGCGGGCAAAGCGGCGATCCCGTTTGTTCGTTTCATGGAGTTGGCGCTGTACCATCCCGAGTATGGTTACTACGAACGATCCGCGGATGTCATCGGCAAAGAAGGGGATTTTTACACTAACGTGAGCACGGGCTCCTTGTTTGGCGAGTTGCTGGCCAGCCAATTCAAATGGTGGCTGGAGGGGGGGCAACGACCGGTGATCGTCGAAACCGGGGCTCATGACGGCCGGTTGGCGGGGGATATTTTAAGCGCTTTCGAGGCCCACCATACGCCGGTTGAGTATTGGATTGTCGAACCTTCGGCTAAACGGGTGGCTTGGCAAACGGAAGTATTGGGGAAATATCGTCCCCAGATACGCTGGTTTTCAAACGAGCAAACCCTCCCACAAACCGGAATTTCCGGAGTGATTCTGGCGCATGAATTGCTCGACGCTTTTCCTCGGCATCGGATTGGATGGGATGCGGACGCGCAACAATGGTTCGAGTGGGGGGTGCGTTGGGGGAAGGAGAGATTTGAATGGGTTCGCCTGCCAAACTCGGCCCCTCGGGATAAAAACTTGCCAGGATTCTTTCCGTATCCGATTCTCCCCGAAGGTTTGCTTAAAGTATTACCCGACGGTTTTACGACGGAAACCTGCCCTCAAGCGGAAGCTTGGTGGGGGCGAATGGCGCAACGGCTTCAGCGGGGATGCTTAGTGGCGGTGGATTACGGCCTGGAAACACTGGATTTCTTCCAACCGCATCGGGCGGAAGGCACTTTGCGGTCGTATTACCGCCATCATCTTGTTCCAGACGTCTTGCTGAACCCTGGGGAGCAAGATATTACCGCCATGGTGGATTTTTCAGGCATCAGGCGGGTAGGGGAGCAGGCTGGGCTAACCACCGTCGCCGATGAGCGGCAAGCCCGCTTTTTAACCCGCATTTTTCAGCGATTGAGCCAGGCTGGCCTGGAGAGTTGGTCTCCGGCAAAAGTCCGGCAGTTTATGACTCTGACCCATGAAGAGCACCTCGGTGGCGCCTTTCGGGTGTTAGCTCAGGTCACGCCAAGATGACGATCAGCGCAAAGAGAAAACCATAAAACATGCAAGACGATCCTTCGCCGTCCCACCCAACGCCGGCTACGGCACCCCGTCCGGACAGCCAAGAAGCCATCGAACTCGAGTGGTATCGCAACGTGTACCAAGGTGATTCCCAGCCTCAATTGACCGTGCGCGCGGTGCTCATGGGTGGTTTCCTGGGGATGTTGATGTCGATTTCAAATCTTTACACCACCCTGAAGCTGGGCTGGTCCTTCTCCGTCGCTATCACCGCGTGCGTCATGTCGTACCTGATTTGGAACGGTATGCGTTTCATAAGTGGCAATCGGCTGACCCCCATGAGTTTGCTGGAAAACAACTGCATGCAATCGACCGCTTCGGCGGCTGGTTATTCGACGGGTTCGACGGTGGGAACGGCGTTTGGCGCGTTGCTGCTACTTGAAGGGGTGCATCAACCCTGGTACGTGCTGTTGGCTATGGTGTTTTTGACCGCTTCCCTCGGTGTGTTTTTGGCGATCCCGATGAAACGCCAGATGATCAACCGTGAGCAACTCAAGTTTCCCAGCGGGTTTGCGGCGGCGGAGACTTTGCGCAGCCTGTACTCCAAAGGTCAGGAAGCCGTGCATAAGGCCTGGGCCCTGGTGGCGGGACTGGCGGTGGGTGGGGGGATCGGGTTGCTGCGATCCTATGGGCAGGTTTCGGAACAATTGCGCAATGTGGGCCGGCCGCAAGTTTGGCTCGAGACGATGGTCAAATGGCTGCACATACCCGAGACGCTTGCGTTTCCCGCGTTTTTAAGTCCGTTGGCTCGCGGGTCAATGGCGGGGTTATCCTTCGAGCCGAGCGTGCTGTTGATTGGCGCGGGGATGATCACCGGGGCGCGGGTATGTTTGTCGATGTTGGGGGGATCGATCCTGCTCTATTATTTCGTGGCTCCCGCCTTGATTAATTTCGACCTCGCCCATGACGGCGTGGCGGGTTATGTCCGGTCAATTCCCGTGAATGGCCGAGGCGTGTTTATGCCCACCCGGTGGGCCTTGTGGGGTGGTTCGGCCGTCATGGTGTTTGCCAGTTTGCTTTCGCTGGCTTTGCAGTGGCGGACGATTGGTCGCGCGTTGCGCAGCTTTCGCCGCTCGGGTCGCTCGGGAGAGGCGGACCCGCTCGCTCGCATCGAAGTGCCGGGTTCCTGGCTGGTTATGGGGTTGATACCCATTGGCATCGGCTTGGTGATAGTGCAAAACCTGGCGTTTCATGTCTCCATTCCGTTGGGCATTATCGCGGTAGTGTTTTCGTTCGTCACGGCGCTCGTGTGTTGCCGGGCTACGGGAGAAACGGACACCACCCCCATTGGCGCGGTGGGCAAAGTGACGCAGTTGCTCTATGCGGCGTTGCCTGGTGCGCAAGGCGTGGCCTCGATTAATCTTATGGCCGCCGGCACGACTGCCAGCGCGGGTTCCAGTTCGGCCGATTTATTGACCGATCTGAAGAGTGGCTATCTTTTAGGAGCGAATCCCCGACGGCAGTTCATTGCGCAGTGGATTGGCATCTTTTTCGGCTCGATCTCCATCGTGCCCGCGTGGTACGCCATGGTGCCAGACAAGGCTGCGCTGGAGAATTTCAACCCGCCCATGACATTGATGTGGAAAGCCGTGGCGGATTTGCTGACGCAGGGATTGAACCATCTGCCGCAGTCCGCTATTGGGGCCATTTTAATCGGCGCGGTAATCGGGACGCTCATTCCATTATTGGAATATCTCAAACCCGCCTGGCGGCCCTATTTGCCATCGACTATGGGATTAGGGTTGGCTTGGGTTATATCGTTCGAGAATTGTTTCTCCTTTGCCATTGGGGCGGTCATTGTTTGGGTTTGGCAACGTTGGCGGTCGCGCAATTGCGAGCTCTTCTCCATTCCGTTGGCCTGCGGTTTTGTGGCGGGCGAATCGCTGGTGGCGGCGATCCTGGCGATAGCCTGCACGGCCATCGGTTTTTGGGTTGCCAAATAGTTTGGTTTGAGATCGACGGGACAAGTGATCCGTTGAATGGGCGACGCGGTCCCGCCGTCTGTAACTCTAATGAACCGCCGTTTTTTTATTGGGTTATACTTGGCCATTTCGGTCGCCGCCATAAATACCGTTTCCACGGCCGCGCCGTTGCCCATTCCCGCTGGGGATATAATTCTAAAGACGTTGAACCCGGCGCATCCCCGATTGTTGGCCGCGGAGTCTGATTTCGCCCGTTTGCGGGGAGAAACCCAGACAAATGCGCTACTCAAATCATGGTTTCAACGCCTGGAACAAAAGGCGGAAGGGATACTAAAACAGCCGCCTTCGCGCTATGAAATTCCCGACGGTTTGCGCCTGTTAGCCACTAGCCGGAGAGTGCTCGACCGGGTTTACTTGCTGGCGATGATGTATCGGATTACGCACGATTCGCGATTTGCGAACCGGGCTTGGGGGGAACTGGATGCCGCCGCGCGGTTCCCCGATTGGAACCATGCCAAGCATTTTCTGGACACGGCCGAAATGACCCACGCCTTTGCCATCGGCTATGACTGGCTCTATGACGTCTGGACCCCCGAGCAACGCGAAAGTTTGCGCGCCGCCATGGTTGTCAAAGGGCTGGAACCTGGCCTGGTAGTCTTACGCAAGGGTGGATGGTGGTCTGTGGCCAAGCACAATTGGAATCAGGTGTGCAATGGCGGCCTAGCCATGGGGGCTTTGGCCATGGCCGACGCAAAACCGGAATTGGCGGGGGAACTCCTCAGCCTGGCGCTGGCCTCCATTCAAATTCCCATGGCGGAATTCGCGCCCGACGGCGCCTGGGGCGAAGGCCCTGGTTATTGGGATTACGCCACCAGTTATAATGTCACGTTGCTGGCGGCTTTGGACAGCGCTTTGGGCGCGGATTTTGGTCTTTCAACGCTGCCGGGTTTTTCGGAAACCGGCGCGTTTCCCCTCTACCTGAATGGGCCTTCGAAGCGCGCTTTTAACTTTGCCGATGGCGGCGACCACCAGGTGCGGGGCGCGCAGTTATTCTGGCTGGGACGAAAGTTTGACCGGCCGGAATTCAGCGCCTTTGAACGAACCACCCCCGATCCCGATGCCCAAGATTTATTGTGGTTCGATCCGCGCGGCGATGCGGCGGCGATTCAGCGTTTGCCGCTCGACAAACTCTACCGCAAAACCGGGTTGGCGGTTTTCCGGAGCGATTGGCGTGATCCGGACGCGGTTTATGTGGGGCTGAAAGCGGGCGGCAACGCGGTCAACCATAGCCACCTGGATTTGGGTTCGTTTGTGCTGGATGCTTTGGGGGAACGCTGGGCGATAGATTTTGGCCATGAGGATTATAATTTGCCCGGTTACTTCGGTAAGGCGCGCTGGACGTATTATCGCTTGCGAGCCGAAGGTCATAATACGTTGCTGCTAAATCCCGGCTTCGGCCCCGACCAAGCCCCCCGAGCGGAAGCTCGTATCGTTCGTTTTGAGTCCCGCGCGGAGCGAGCCTTTGCGATCGCCGATCTGACTCCGGCCTACGCGCCGCACGCGGCCAATGTGCGCCGGGGGATCGCGCTGTTGGATCGGAAAGAGGTTTTAGTGCAAGACGAGATTCAGGCCGCCACCGCCGCGGATATTTGGTGGTTCATGCATACCACGGCCGAACTCAGGGGGGAAGGACGCGTCGCGGTGCTGAAGATCGGTGATAAACAATTAACCGCGCGAATTCTGGCTCCGGATAACGCCAGCTTTGCAATAATGAAAGCCGAGCCGCTGGCCTCGTCGCCGAACCCGGCCAACCAAACCAGTAATGATAAGTTTTTAAAATTGGCCGTGCATTTGCCCGCCGTAAAAGATTTGCGGTTAGCGATCTTATTCACTCCGGGACCGGTCGCGGAGAGCGCGCGTTCGGTGGAACCCCTGGAAAAATGGTGATGGCGCAACGGCTCAATGTTTTGGCGAAGACTTGGCGGTGGCGCGCAGGGTGGCCAAAGTCTGTTCGAGAGTTTGTAATAACCGCGCGAGCTCTTGCTGTTCTTCCGCGGACAACAATTTGCCGCCGTATTTAACCCGATAAAATTGCCGGGTAAGGCCATCGATTTCCGGGACCAAGATCTGTTGGGACCGCAGATAGGCGGCGAATTCCTCGCCGGTGTTTCCGGGGGCTTTGGTGAGGCCCCGTTTTTCCAACAGCCAAAGCAGGTCGGCGTAAAACGCCACTTCGCTGCTCGCCGTTCGCCCGGCCAAGAGCTGTTGGACTCGGCGCCGCTGGCGAATGGGGAGCCGACGGAATCCCGTCCACGCGGCGACGCAGCAAAAGCCTAAGCTCAGCCAAACCCAGAGGGGTAAGGATCGCGCGCGCCACCAAGCCGCCGCCACTTTTAATGATTCTTTCGCGGACGTAAGCAGGCTCTTTTGATCGGCCACATTATACTCGGATACGATGCCGTTCAGTTGCTGGAATTGCTCGAGGAACCGTTGCCAGAATCGGGTTTTGGCGGTTTTTTCCTCTCCCGGCCGCAGTTCGACGGGAGTGGCATCGAAAATAACCCAGCCATAGGTGGGAAAGTAAATCTCGGTCCAGGCATGGGCGTTATATTCGCAAATATGGTAGGTTCCCTCCGCGTCGGGAGTGCCGTTAAAATGAAAGCCGGACGCCACTCGTGAAGGCAGGCCAAGGGATCGGGCCATGAGCGCCAAGGCGGTGGCAAAGTGAGAACAGTATCCTTGCCGGGAAGTGGTGAGGAAGGTGACGAGCGGGTCGGCGCCGTTCGCCGGTTCGAACGCCACCGGGCCGTAATCGAATTGGGATTGCAGTAGCAGGCAGATTTGACGCGCTTGGCTGACCATTCCGCCGCGCAAATTCCACGCCGCGAGCTGGCGGTTGAGCAAGGGGCGCAGTTCCGGTTCCACCTCCAGATAAGCCCGCGCACTGGCGGGCGGGATATTCGTCCAGGCGGTATCGAGTTCCGGGAAATCCATACTCACGGGCAAATCGGAGATTACTTCGTAGTTCACCGGGCCGTTGAATCGGTAGGGCAACGCCAGCACGCCATGGTTATCGTGCTTGATTTTGGGTATTTTCACGGCTACCGCGTCCGGTAGGCAAACGCAGATATCATCCAAAGATTGCGACCGGATTTGTTGTCGCACCCGGACATGGTTGGTATGGCTGGCGGGCAGTTGAATCCAGCCATCCCACTCCAGATCGTCCTCGTCGTAGCAGGTTTGGAATTGAGGGTCGGAGTGCCAGGCGCCGCCGGTGTAATATTCAAACGTGGCGGCCCGCAAGTAAGTTGAGCGGATGGGCATGTACTTTGCCCCGGAAGCTTCGGCGGTTAGTTTTACGGTTAAGACCTCCAAACTGCCGCGGCGAAAATCGATCAAGCTGGCCAGTTGCAGGATGTCTCGGCGGCTGGACATGCCCACTTCCGCCACCGGGTTTTGTCCCGGGCCAAGTTGCTTGGTTTGCGCTTTAGTCGCGATTTTTTCATCGAGTGGCAAGGTGCCAAACCACGCTCGTGGAAAGAGGATAAACAGGGTAAAGCCGACGATTGCGGCCGCCCCGAGCTGGCCCGTGGCTAATCGCAAGCGGGCGCTGGCCGGCCTCGGATCGAGCGAAAAAAACGCGAGAAACAGGGCGAAAGCCGCCACCCAGAGCGTCGCCAGAAAAAAACTGGATTGCAGATAAATGCCGGAGATAAAGAAACTGGCGGCCAGCACCAAAGCTTCCCGGCGCAAATCCTTGGCGGTGTGGAAAGGCAAATAGGGCAGCGCGTAAAGCGTAACCAAGAGGACATAGTACAACCCGCGTACCACCGGCAATTCGTCCTGAATGATATTAGGATCCGCCACCCAGAGAAAGGCCGGCAAGGAAACCGCCAAATAAAAGCCCCGGAGTAGTCGCCAGCGATGGATAACCCAGCCGTTATTGATGATGACGGCGATCGCAAACAAGCCCAATTGCAGCCAGATGCCACTTCGTTCGTTGAGCAAGGCCATTAGCCCGGCGGCGGTGGCGAATTGCGGCGCCCAACGCAAGGAAAGCGGCCGCCTCGCGGGTGCCGTCGGGACAACTAGGGGTGTGGCGCGACGGGTCATGGGCGGGGCTTTGGCTGGACGGCGGCTGGGGCTTTGAGCGGGCTTTTCTTTTTCAGAAAGGGTTTTAACTGTTCCGCTGCTAGGCGCGAGCAGTGGGGCGGAACGGCCGGTGAGGACCGGGGTAAACCAAGGTAAAAGGCGCGGGTGCCGGGCGCGATGCGGATGGTTTCCAACAACGCTTGCGGCGAGCGTTCGCGCTCGGGTTCCACCGTGGCGAGCCAAAGGCGGATTTCATCCAATACCGGCGAATCCGCCGCCACTCGGAACGACCGGGCCGCGCCCGCATAGCCCGCAAAAACGACTTCCAGTCGGCAGGCCAGAAACGCGTCGATTAATGCCAGTGCCAGGCAGATGTTATCTTCAAAGGCGGGTCGGCAGGCTGACTCCTGCGCGACGGGGAAAAAGGAATCCAGGAACAGGGTGACTTTATGGTCGCGCTGGGTTTCGAAGAGCCGCACGAGCATCGCATCGGGCATCCGCCCCAGGGCGCGCCAATGAACCGAACGAGGGTGATCGCCCGGTTGAAACTCCCGCAAGCCTAGGAAATCCATGCCGTCGGAGTTCGAGCCCGCCATGGGGTCCGCTCCGATGCTGTCGAGGCCCAGGCTGGGCGGGTGTTTTTGAAACGTCCAGACTTCCGGGTAAACGGGCAATTTCTGAGGCTTGGCGATGAGCCGGCGGACTTCAAATAAACCAAACGGTAGTTCCGCCCGCACTTCGATTCCTTCGAAGCTTAGCCAGCCTCGGGTGGGCGCTTCGATAGTTGCCGGCGCCACCGTGGTTTGTCCCGCGTTAAGGCGGGGAAGGTTTTGAGCGGTGGTCGGGCCGGGGCCGGAATGGCGATCGGTAATGCGCAAGCAATCCACCGCGCCGAACCGCCGGGTGTTGCGGATCTCCAACTGGTAATGAAATGTCTCCCCGGCGCAAGCCGCTTTGGGAAGTTTGCGGCTGACGGCCAAGCCCAGGGTCATGATGAGCGTGCCCGCCGGCAGGCTGATGGCAAATCCCGCCATCAAAGTGAAAATCAAAAAGACCAAGTTGTTTCCGGACTGGATGGATTGCGCGCCAAAGGCAGTCGTCAGCAGTAGATATATCCATCCAGGCGGGGTAACCCGAAACTGGAAACGCGAGGCGGCAAGACGAGCCATGGCAAGACGGCGAAGGGCTATTGGGGTACGGGGATTTCCGCCAGGATGTCGGCGACGATCCGTTCCGGCGGATGGCTCTGGCGATCCACTTCCGGGCGCAGATCCAAACGGTGGGCGAGCACATGCGGCGCCACGCACTTCACGTCGTCGGGAGTGACGAAATCGCGCCCATCCACGAAGGCGTACCCTTGCGCGGCGGCGGCCAAGTGCAGCGATCCGCGCGGGCTGACCCCGGCGGACAGCAGACTGTGCGTGCGGGTACGCTGAGCCACGGCCACGATGTATCGCGACACGGAATCGTCGATTCGGATTTCCCCCGTCGCTCGGATAAGCTGAAGCGTTTCGGCGATGGTTAACACGGGTTTCAGGGATTCGATCGGGTCGCCTTTTCGCCGGGACTGCAAGATGCTGTTTTCCTCGTCCGGATTCGGGAATCCCATGGTCAGGCGCATGAGAAAACGGTCGAGTTGAGATTCGGGCAGGGGATAGGTGCCGATATATTCGATAGGATTTTGGGTGGCGACCACCAGGAATGGATCGGGCAGCGCATACGTCTTGCCGTCGTAACTCACTTGCCGCTCGCTCATCGCTTCGAGCAACGCCGATTGAATGCGTGGCGTGGTCCGGTTGATCTCGTCAGCCAAGACGACGTTGGCGAACACCGGGCCGGGTTTGAAGACGAACTCGCGGTGGCTTTGGTCGAAGATGGACGTGCCGGTAATATCCGCGGGCAGTAAATCCGGGGTGAATTGGATTCGCCGGAAGGAGCAATCGATGGATTTAGCCAGGGCTCTGGCTAGCGCCGTTTTGCCAACTCCCGGGACGTCTTCGATCAAAACATGCCCCCGGGCCATTAGGGAAGCGACCAGAAGCTTGACGGTTTGGGTCTTGCCGATAATGACGCTCTCGATGTTCTTGCGCAGCATTCCGGCCAACTGAATAGGAGTTATATCCATGTTATCCGGGGCGATCATGACATGGCTCGAAGGCTTGGCAAGCTCGCGGTAGATGCGAACGGCTTCCCGGGGCCGCCAGGAAAGGCGGTTGCTTGCTTTTCCGTCAAATTGGACGACCTTATCCCAAGTTAAGTTTCACCGGGTAGAAATTCGCATTATTCATATGAGCGCAACCATTAAGGCATACGCCGCTTTGGCTCCTGGAAAGCCCCTCCAACCGTTTGATTATGAGCCTGGCCCGTTGCCCGATGAGCAGGTCGAAATCCAAGTCAGCCACTGTGGCATATGCCATTCGGATCTCTCCATGCTTAACAATGAATGGGGCCACTCGGTGTACCCATTGGTGGCTGGCCATGAAATCGTGGGCACTATTGTCGCCGCTGGCAGCCAGGTTAAAACCGTCAAGCTGGGCGACCGGGTGGGCATGGGGTGGTTCGCCGGCAGTTGCCTGGCCTGTCCGCAATGTTTACGAGGCGATCATAACCTTTGTTCCCATGCCGAGCAAACCATCGTCAGCCGCCACGGGGGATTCGCCGAACGGGTCCGCTGCCATTGGGTGTGGGCCACTCCTTTGCCTAAACAACTTGATCCCGTCAAGGCGGGTCCGCTGTTTTGCGGCGGCATCACGGTGTTCAATCCCATCGTGCAATTGGGCATTCAGCCGACCGATCGGGTAGGGGTCATTGGAATTGGCGGGCTGGGGCACATGGCTTTGCAATTCCTGAATAAGTGGGGTTGCGATGTCTATGCCATCACCTCCAGTGATTCCAAACGGGATGAAGCGTTCCGTATGGGCGCGCGCCACGCCGTTAATTCGCGCGATTCCGCCCAACTGCAAAAGCTGGCGGGTTCGCTCGATTTTATCCTTTCCACCGTGAATGTAACGATGGATTGGCCGGCCATCATTGGCGCTTTGGCCCCCAAAGGCCGGCTTCACTTGGTGGGCGCGGTGCTGGAGCCCATCCCGGTGGCGGCGTTTTCCTTGATCGGCGGCCAGAAATCCATTTCCGGCTCACCGCTTGGCAGCCCAGCCACGGTGGCCACTATGTTGGAGTTTTGCGCCCGCCATGACATTGCCCCGTGGATCGAGACTTTCCCGCTCAGCCGGGTGAACGAGGCCTTGGAGCGCTTACGCTCCGGCAAAGCGCGCTATCGCATTGTCCTGGAAAACGATATCCATTAAGGCTCCAACGCGAGCCGGTACTTGTCAATTTGCCCAATAGTCCAAGCGCGGCGGGTGCCTTGTAGCAAGGGTTCCGTGCGCACAACTTGTAACTGCCCCAAGCACTGGCCGAAGACCGCCACGTATTTGAATTGGGGATTGTGGCGGCTCAAATAGATTAAGCCAACCCGGTTGTTGGGGGTGTTCATGGAGCGCACGCGACCCTAATTCAAGGCGCTGGCAGGGGTTTTCGGTGGCGATGCGATTGTCGCACGAAAGCTGGCGCAGGAAGACTTCGGCGAACGCGGCTTCGGGTTTCGGGGCGGTGTAGAGCACGCCATATGTCCGGCGGCGGTGGAGGCAACCCGGGAGAAAGATTAGCCGTCATGCCGTAGAAAGTTTTTGGCCTCAGAAATGACGGATACCCGGTTGCCCGTTACCAACGCTTCCAAAGCGGTTAGCCGGCCGAATTCGGGGCTTTGACTCAATAGAAACGAGAGCACGACAATGGGATAGCTGGATTCAAAAACGGACAACACTTCGCCCAGCCCGGGAAGGACATCTCCGTCTTTAAACTGGAAGGCGGGAAATACTCGATCGCCACCCTTGGGTATGGCTAACAATTGATTGCGGTCCACCTTTTTGCGAATCGTTTCCCGCGACACGCCGAGCAAATCGCAAACCTGCCCGGTTTCCAAGCCAGGTTCGGCGGCTTTGCGAAGCTCCGCCATGCGCGCCAAGCCGCGTAGCCCGGCGTCATAAAGCCTTTTTTCCACCGCGTTGGCGGAAAGGCCCAAAGTATCGATGGCCAACCGGGCTGCTTGAATCAGAAAATTAACTTCGTTGGTGGAAGTCTGTAAGGGCTCCAGCCCGGCGTGGCTGGCTTATTCCAAATCGCTGTCAAGTTGGGACTAATCCACTTGTCTTCCGGGCCTCTGGCGTCGTTATTCGTCCGTTGCAGATCACTTTAGATATGAGCCCTTCTCATGCCTAACCAGAGTCCCTGCAT
>DBTJ01000203.1:19778-27780 GCA_002306985.1 Verrucomicrobia bacterium UBA1319 | reverse complement strand
CGACGTCGGCGGCGGCACCACCGACCTTTCGCTCATGACCGTGACTGAGCAAAATGGCGAAGTCCAACTCACGCGGCTAGCGGTTGGAGACCACATTCTGTTGGGCGGCGATAACATGGATTTAGCCCTGGCGCATCATCTCAACCAAGGACTGGCCGCCAGCGGCAAGAAACTCGACGCCTGGCAATTCAACGCCCTGACGTTCGGTTGCCGCCAAGCCAAGGAAAAGATGTTCGCCGATCCGAGCGTGGCCTCGGCGCCCGTCGCCGTGGCTGCCCGAGGCTCCGCTTTGATCGGCGGCACCCTCCGCGCCGAATTGACGCGGGCCGATTTGGAACGGGTCTTGACCGACGGCTTTTTCCCGCAAATTGCGGTCCAGGAAACACCCAAAGCGGGCCGCCGCATGGGGTTGGCGCAAATGGCTTTGCCCTACGCCCAGGACGCGGGCATCACCCGCCATCTAGCCGCCTTTTTAACCCGCCAAGCGCACGCCCTGCAACAAGCGCGCGAACCGGTGGCGCACCTGGCCGGGCACGCCTTTGTTCACCCCACCGCCGTACTATTCAACGGCGGGGTATTCAACCCCGCCATCCTCAAAGCGCGCGTGCTGGCGGTGTTGAATTCCTGGCTGGCGGCCGATGGCGGGCAGCCGGCGCGCGAATTGGATGGCGCTCATCTTGATCTCGCGGTGGCCAGAGGCGCCGCCTATTACGGCTGGGTCCGCCAAGGCCATGGCATCCGCATTCGCGGCGGCACGGCGCGCGCTTATTATGTCGGCGTCGAGTCGGCGGTGCCGGCGGTGCCCGGTTTCGAGCCTCCCGTCAAAGCCCTGTGCGTGGCGCCCTTCGGAATGGAAGAAGGCACCTCCGCCGACATCCCGCCGCAGGAGTTCGGCCTGGTGGTGGGAGATCCCGCCCAATTCCGCTTTTTCGCCTCCTCGGTGCGCCGCGAGGATCGCCCCGGATTCATGCTGGAGGATGCGCTCGCCAGCGAAGAGCTCGAGGAGCTTGCCCCGATAGAAACCACCCTGCCCCCCCAGCCGGGCGCGAATGGCAAACTAACTCCGGTGAACTTGCGGGCGGCCGTGACGGAACTCGGCACCCTCGAACTGCGTTGCTTGGAAAAAGACGGCGCGGGCCAATGGAAACTGGAGTTGAATGTGCGAATGAAAGAGTAGCGGCCTCGTCATTCACGAGCATTCGCGCATTTACATCGCCTCAGGTTTTGCCATAATCATTTCGTCCCTTTCGTTCGAGCTACGCGGCGCCTATTCGCTCCGCCCGCTGAACTAGCAGGGAATCTAATTATGAAAAATCTAACCCATCGCATAACCCGGCGGGCCTTCGTACGCGACAGCGCTCTTCTGACCAGCCTAGCCGCCGGCTGGGGTGCCTTTTCCTCGCTGTGCGCGGCCGCGCCGCAATCGGAAATTGAAAAAACCCGCAGCTATAATCCGCAAATGGAATACCGCCGCCTAGGCAAAACCGGGCTGTGGGTCTCGGCGGTCTGCATGGGAGGCCATTGGAAGCGCATCGAGAAATCGATCGGCGCCCAATCGTCCTTCGCCGATTGTGAAAACTTGAGCGCCGGTAACGCCGCCGAGTTGACGGCTTTCCATAAGAACCGGCGGGATGTCATCACCCGCTGTTTGGAACAAGGCATTAATTGCATCGATTTCGCCGGGGCGGCGGAACCTTACGCCTACGGCAAAGCCATTCAAGGCCGCCGCGAAAAAATCTACACTTGCTGGTCGATGGGCGGCCAGGAGATGCGCCATGAGGAACACCGCAAGGCCGACGTGCTGGTGGGCATTTTGGAAAAAGGCTTGCGGGAAACCGGCCTGGAATACGCGGACTTGTGGCGGGTGATGGCCCACGAACGCGGCAGCCTGCACACCGAAGCGGAAATCGAGCAAATGATTCTGGCCTTGCGAACCGCCAAGAAAAAAGGCCTGTGCCGCTTCACGGGCATCTCCACCCATGACCGGCCTTGGGCTAAAAAGCTTATCGAAGCTTACCCGGATGACATTCAAGTGCTGGTCACGCCGTACACGGCCAATTCCAAAACGCTGCCCAAAGACAGCCTTTTCGAAACGGTGCGGAAATACGACGTGGGCATTCTTGGCATCAAACCTTTCGCCAGCAACTCGCTCTTCAAAGGCGACGGTTCGCCAACCAGCCCTTGCGCCGTGGAGGACGACCAACGCGCGCGCCTGGCCATCCGCTATATTCTCAGCAATCCGGCCATCACCGCGCCCATCCCGGGACTTGCCAATGAGCACCAAGTCGACAACGCGGTTCAAGCCGTGAAAGAACGCCGGGAATTGGATAAAAACGAGCGCGCCGCGCTGGACAACGCGTCGCAAGAAATGTGGGCCAATCTTCCCCATGATTATCAATGGTTGAAAGAATGGGAATATGTCTAGGTTTCTTCGAAAAATATTGCCCGTTGGCTGGCTGCATCAGCCGGGATATTATGCCGGTTTCCGTTGCCTGACCGCTTTGTTAGGCTTGCTGGCGGGAGGCCTCGCCGGGTGCGAAACCCAGCCCGCCACCCAAGCGGTCACGGCCGGCCCGGTGGCGGCGTCGCCTGCTAGCGCCAAAGCTGAACCCGCCGATAATTCCTACTGTTATGTTTGCCATGTGAATTATCAGGAGGAGCTCCTGGTTACTCAGCACCAAGCGGCGGGCGTTGGCTGCGAGCGATGCCACGGCACCTCGGCTAAACACAGCGCCGACGAGGATAATCTCACCGCGCCGGAGCGCATGTACGCGGCCGCCAAGGTGGCGCCGTTTTGCTTGACCTGCCACGCCGGCGAAAAACTCCGGCAAAACGCCAACCACCAGCCGGTCTTTGCCGGCGCGACGCCGCAACGTTGCACTGAATGCCACGGGGAACACCAAATGAAAAACCGGACCCGCCGCTGGGACAAAGATACGGGCAAACTGATCTGGAAAGACGGCGGACCGGGCATGGATTTGAAAAAGTGATCGCGCGCTCCCGCGGGCGCGCGCGGCTCATTTTTCAAGAAGCGCTTCTTGACACCGCGCGCCTCCGGGAGTACATATGGGGCGTGATGATTAATGGAAACAATCGGCTGTCGCTGGCAAACTCGCTGCTGTTGTGCGGCGTGGCGGCAGGGTTGTAGTTTTCCATCGAGGATTTTCAAACCCCACCGCCAGAGTCTGGCGGTGGGGTTTTTGTTTTTCCCCATCACTCCGAACGATCCTGAAACGATCCCTTAAACCAACGGTATGAAAAATAATCGAATAGTCATTTTCGACACCACCTTGCGAGACGGCGAACAGTGCCCCGGGGCCTCCATGAACTTGCGTGAAAAACTTGAGGTGGCGCGGCAACTGGCGCGCTTGCAGGTCGATGTGATCGAAGCCGGTTTCCCGGTCATTAGCGAGGGAGATTTCACCTCGGTGCAAACGATCGCCCGCGAAGTCAAGGGGCCGTACATCGCCGGGCTGGCCCGTTGTGTGCCTAAGGATATCGAAGCCGCCGGCGCCGCCATCAAACCGGCGGGCAAGAGAGGCCGCATCCACGTCTTTCTCGCCACTTCAAAAATCCACCGCGAGTTCAAGCTCGGCAAACCCCAGGATGAAATCGTGCGGCTCGCCGTGGAAGGCGTCAAACTCGCCCGTTCGTTCGTCGACAACGTGGAGTTTTCCCCCGAGGACGGCTCGCGCACGGAGCCCGAATTTCTCGTCCGCGTGTGCAAAGCGGTCATCGCCGCCGGCGCCACCACCGTGAATATTCCGGACACCGTGGGCTGGGCCATGCCCGAGCAGTTTGGCGAGTTAATCGCGCGACTTTACCAAGTAGTGCCCGAATTCCAAAGTGGCGCGGCCGTCATCAGCGTGCATTGCCACAACGACCTCGGTTTGGCGGTAGCCAATTCATTGGCGGCGGTCCGCGCCGGCGCGCGCCAGGTGGAGTGTACCATCAACGGCATCGGCGAGCGCGCGGGCAACGCCTCGCTCGAAGAAGTTGTCATGGCCCTCAAGACCCGGGCCGATTATTTCGCCGGCGTCGACTGCGGCGTGAACACCCGCGAAATCGTCAAATCCTCGCGCTTGGTCTCCCGCATGTGCGGCTTGTTGGTGCAACGCAGCAAAGCGATCGTCGGCGAGAACGCATTCGCCCACGCTAGCGGCATCCACCAGGACGGCGTGTTGAAGAAACGCGAGACCTACGAAATTATGGACCCGGAGGAAGTGGGCTGGGGCGCCACGGAGTTGCCTTTGACCAAGCATAGCGGACGCGCCGCCGTCGCCTCGCGGCTCAAAACCCTAGGGTTCAAGTTGACCGAAGGCGATGTCGCCGCCATCTTCGCCCGGTTCAAAGACATCGGGGACAAGAAGAAGTTCGTCTATGACGACGATCTCGCCGCCTTAGCCGGCGGTCATATCACCGAGGTGCCGGAAACCTGGTCCTTGGATTACTTGGGCGTCAGCAGCGGCACGCAAATGGTGCCCACGGCGACAGTCCGGCTCCGCCACATCGTCAAGGAAAACGCGGGTAAGGAAATCGAAGTCATGCAGGACGCGGGTACGGGCGATGGACCGGTGGACGCGGCGCTCAAAGCTATTGACCGCCTCACCAAAACGCACGGCACCTTGATGGACTACTCCTTGCGCGCCGCCTCCAAAGGCAAAGACGCCCTCGGCGAAGTGACCGTCAAAGTGGATTTCGGCGACCGCCTACTCGTGCCCGGCAAAGGCGCCAGCACCGACATCGTCGAGGCCAGCGCCCGGGCCTACTTGAATGCGGTCAACCGCTATTTAATCAGCGGCAAGGAACCCAAGGTTTCGTCGGAGCCATAAGCCCGTTCGGACTGGCGTTCCTAAGACCGTCATCATTACAAAGACCGGCTCCAGGCGTGGCGGCGTCTGGAGCCGGTTTTGCCTTCGCTTTCCTCCCTATCGCCGACTATCCAGTGGCTTTTTTCGGTTCAATCTTATTGCACAAAAAACCGGCGCAGAGTAAGTCATCTCCACTCCAGTTTGGAAATGTTTATGGAACGTACCTACACCACCAAGATCCGTTGGGTTGCTTGGACCTTTGTTTTATTAGTCTGCTGGACGGGCCATACGGAAGCGGCGGCTCCATCCTATCTCGATCTTAACCGGCAGCCTGACAGCGTCACCATGACCACGGATTCAAGTTCGTTAGCCCTAATAAAAGCGGCCGCTGGCACATGGAAATCCGAAAACATTCAGGTCGCCATTCACGCAGGGCAAAATGGGTTAACGGTGGAACTCGCCGCCCCCATTGCCGCCGTGAAACATTTGACCCTGCGCTGGCTAGGAAACCTGCCTCTCAATTGGAAGTATTTAGGTGACACCTGGGAGCGGGGGTATGGCGAAATGGAATGGCTGCCCTTAGCCCCCGAGCGAATGATGCCCTGGTATTTTTTAGCCAGCAACGGTCAGTCTACCCACGGCTACGGTGTGAAAACCGGCGCGAACGCCATCTGCCACTGGACCTGCGACCCAAACGGCATCACGTTGCACGCGGACGTGCGTAGCGGGGGGGTGGGCACGCGGCTAGGCGAACGCAAACTCCAAGTATGCACCGTTGTCTGTCGCACCGGACATTCCCCGGAAACACCGTTCGCCACCGCGCGAGCATTGTGCTATCGCTTGTGCTCGAAACCACTTCTCCCCAGACGGCCGGTGTATGGCTTCAACGATTGGTATTGCGCGTATGGGCAGAACACCACCTCCAACTTTCTCGCCGACGTGGCGCACCTCGTTTCATTGGCACCCCGCGGAGGCAATCGCCCCTTCGCGGTAGTCGACGCGGGCTGGCAAACCAACTCGGGCGATGATGCCTGCGGTCCTGGCCCGTGGGACCGGGCCAATGCGCGCTTCAGCAAGGGAATGTCCATGCCGGAATTAGCCCGCCAGCTCAAGGCTCTGGGTGCCCGGCCTGGCTTGTGGTATCGCCCACTCATCGCCAATCCGGAGCATCCGAAAGACTGGCGCCTAGCCCGCGATCCACGGCTCCTCGATCCCACCCTCCCGGCAGTCCAAGCTCAGGTGCGCAACACCATTTCCCAGTTCCGTACCTGGGGCTATGAGTTGATCAAATTCGATTTCACCACTTACGATATCACGGGCCACTGGGGATTTGAGCGGAATCCAGGCATGTCCACCGATGGCTGGGCCTTTGCCAACCGCACCCAAACGACGGCGGAAATAATCGCCGATCTCTACCGGAATATCCGGCAAGCCGCGGGCAAAGACGTCCTGCTCATCGGCTGCAACACCATCGGGCACTTAGCGGCGGGCTATGTCGAAATCCAACGCATTGGCGACGACACCAGCGGCAAAGAATGGGATCGTACCCGAAAAATGGGGATCAATAGCTTGGCCTTCCGCGCGCCGCAACATGGCGCGTTCTTCGCGATCGATGGAGATTGCGCCGGGCAAGTCGCGTTCAATTCGGTTCCTTGGGATAAAAACCAACAGTGGCTGAAGTTACTATCCTCCAGTGGCACGCCCCTTTTTATCTCCTTCCCGCGCGCCACCGTAACTCCCGAGCAAAAAATCGCGTTGCGCGCCGCCCTGTTAGCCGCCTCAAAAAGCCAACCGCTGGCCGAACCCATCGATTGGATGGAACAGCGAACTCCCGTCCAATGGCGGCTACAAGGCAAGCTCACCACCTTTTCTTGGTAACGCCTGGCAATCAGCGATTTACTTTGAAACTTCCAGGATTCCCATACCCTTGAGCCATTGAGCGGCCAAGGTGGGCCATCGAGTAATGGCTTGGTCCGTTGGCCTCAAGCCATAGCCATGGCCGCCAACCGGATACAAATGCAGTTCGGCGGGAACTTGGGCGTTTTTCAGCGCTCGATAATAGTAAAGGCTGCCCTCAACGGGAATCGGATCATCTTGAGATTGAACGATAAACGTCGGCGGCGTCTGGCGAGTGACCTTCAGTTCGGGCGACACGACATCCATTTGCTTCTCCAACGTCAGATAAGCGGGGTAAACCAGCAGGACGAAATCCGGGCGGCAATTGAGCTGATCGGCATCGTCGATCGGATCGTAATTGCGTTTTTCAAAATTGCAGCTTAGGGTAGTGGCAAGGTGCGCGCCCGCAGAGAACCCCATGACGCCGACGCGCTTGGGGTCTAGGCCCCATTCTTTGGCATTCTTGCGCGTTAGGCTCATGGCACGTTGAACATCTTGCAGGGGAGCATCATATCGTTCGCGATTCGGGCGGACGGGCACCCGGTATTTGAGCAAAATACCCGTGACTCCGATCGAGTTTAACCACTCGACGACTTCCGTGCCTTCCAAGTCCATGGCGAGGATATGATACCCGCCACCGGGGCACACAATGACGGCGGCGCCGGTGTCCTTTTCGCGGGGCGGTCGGGACACCGAAATAGTTGGCCGGGAAACGTTTCCTAAGCGGATAACGGATTTGCCCGCGACCCGGCCATCCGTGGATTTCGTCGTGTCCTTTTCCTCGCCCATGGCACCGGTATCTCCGGGAGCGGTTTGAGGCCAAAGGGGCATGGGATCAGTAACGCAGCAGGCGGTGAAAGGAAACGCCATAGTTAATAGTAGACCGGCGAACAGGAATCGGGCCAGTGAGTTCATGGCCTTATTTAAAGGGCATAGACCCCGATTCGCCAAGCGGAAATGCGGAACCAAATAGGGACGAATAAAATAAATCCCGGCTCCGCTTGCTTTTTCCAGAGGGACAACCCAGAATAGTAAGCTTGTTTGGATTATGCAGAATATAAGAAATATTGCGATTATCGCTCACGTAGACCATGGTAAGACCACATTGGTGGATTGCCTGTTGAAACAATCAGGCACTTTCCGCGCCAACCAGGCTACGGAAGAGCGAATGATGGACAGCATGGATTTGGAACGCGAAAAGGGTATCACCATTCGCGCCAAGAACGCCGCTTTCAAATACAAGGATTACCACATCAACATCGTCGACACCCCGGGACACGCCGACTTCGGCGGCG
>DBTJ01000203.1:0-19530 GCA_002306985.1 Verrucomicrobia bacterium UBA1319 | reverse complement strand
ACGCCGACTTCGGCGGCGAAGTCGAACGGATCATGAATATGGTTGATGGCGTATTGCTCGTGGTCGACGCGGTGGACGGTCCGCAAGCCCAAACCCGGTTCGTGCTGCGCAAGGCGATGGAAGCCGGGGCCAAACCGATCGTGGTCATCAACAAAATCGACCGCGAATTCGCCAACCCGCATAAAGTCCTCGATCAGGTTTTCGATTTGTTCGTTTCCTTGCGCGCGACCGATCAACAGCTGGATTTCCCGGTCGTTTACGCCAGTGCCAAACAAGGGTTCGCTTACGTGGACTTGGCCAAGCCTTGCGACACCATCGAACCGCTGTTTGACGCCATCATCAAACACATCCCCCCACCTAAAGCGGACCCCAACAGCGAATTCAAGATGCTGGTGGCCAACCTGGATTACTCGGATTACCTGGGCCGCATCGCCTTGGGCAAAATCCTGGGCGGCAAAGTCGCCGTCGGCGATCCCGTGGTTTGCATTCACGGCGACGGGAAAAAAACCGCGTCCAAAATCACCGCTATTTTCCACTTTAACGGTTTACAGCGGATTGAAATCAAGGAAGCGGGCGCGGGCGACATCATCGGTTTGACCGGTTTTGAAGAGGTCGCCATCGGTGAAACTGTCACCGACACCATGGATCGCGAACCGCTGCCTTTCGTGCCTATCGACCCGCCGACCATTCACATGGAATTCGCGGTGAACGACGGACCGCTCGGGGGTAAAGACGGCAAACTTGTCACCGCCCGCCACATTTGGGAACGCCTCCAAAAAGAGGTCCGCACCAACGTTAGCTTAAAGGTGTCGGAAACGGATCTGCCCAATGTCTTTGAAGTAAGCGGCCGCGGTGAAATGCAGATTGCCGTTTTGGTGGAGCAGATGCGCCGCCAAGGCTACGAAGTCCTGGTTTCGCGCCCGGAAGTGATTTATCGCAAAGACGCCGCCGGCAACATCCTCGAACCCATCGAAAAAATGTTCCTGGAAATCCCGAAAGACAGCATGGGGCCGGTGATGGAAAACCTCTCGAATCGCAAGGCGGAAATCACCCACATGGAGCACCACAACGATCAAATCAGCATCGAAGCCATCCTGCCGATGCGGGGGTTGATCGGTTTTGAAACCGACCTGGTGAACCAAACCCGCGGCACGGGCGTAATGAGCCATTTATTCCACGAGTACGGCGCCGATCGCGGCGAAGTGATCTCGCGTAAAACCGGATCGCTTGTCAGCATGGAAAACGGCATTGCCACCGCTTACGCGTTGAACGCCATCCAAGAGCGCGGCCGATTGATGATTGAACCGGGCGATGAAATTTACTCGGGCATGATCGTCGGGGAAAATCCGCGCGAAGGGGATATCCCGGTCAATCCGTGCAAAGCGAAAAAGCTCTCCAACATGCGCTCCACGGGGGATGGCAAAGGCATTCAGCTGGAACCGCCGATCAAGTTCTCCCTCGAGCGCGCGATCGAATACATCGGCCCGGATGAATATGTCGAGGCAACCCCGAATCACCTGCGCTTGCGCAAAAAGATTCTCAATGACACCCTGCGCAAACGCGCTTCGCAAAACCGGGTGATCAAAATCATGGAAGAACCGGTAGCCCAGCAATAGCCGCCAGTTTTAAACAATCACCAGGGCGTCCCCAGTAATGAGGACGCCCTTTTTTATAAACCGTATCCCGCCGTTTACCGGGTCGCCAGCAACGCGTTGACTTTGGCCATGACGGCAAAGGCATCGGCCACGTAGAGAATATCCGCTTTGCCCCGCGCCCAGCCGCAATTGGCATCCAGGTTGATGGCCCGTCGTTCGTTGATAAACCGCCAGCCCACGCTATGCGGCTCCTCCCCATGGCAGCAAGTGGCCAAACCTTTGGCGTGCCTCGGCGTGGAACCGGTTTGCCCAATTTGGTTCAAATGGGTCAGGAACGACAGCACGGCCTGTCCTTCACCACTGATATCCACCAGGGATTTACTACTGCCCAGCGAGGCTCGCGATTGTTTGAGAAAATCCAAAATCAAGGTTTCCGCTTCCTTTAGCCGTGGCTGGCCATTGGCTTGTTTCTTGGTCCAGCCAGCGCCGGCCACGAACAACACTTCCGCCTCGGGCCGGATCGTTTGCGCGTCGGCGGCCGGAGCGCGAATTCCGGTAACGGTGGTCCGCCGATTGGCGTCGGTGATGGCGACCTTCACGGATTCGACCGTCGCCGTCCCCGTCGCCCCGCTCCAAGCCGCGGCCGAGCCCGGGTCCGTCAGGATCAGCCAGGGACGTTGCGCGCGTGACAAGATGGTTTCAATCCGCTGTCGGTAATACCAACGGCTGATTCGAGGCGCGCCGTTTTCCACTGAAATGGCGGTCACATGCGTATCGGCGCGACCCTTCAAACGCTGAGCCACACCCGCGCCCACGCGCGCCCAGCGCGACCCGCCGGAGGCAATGATCAACGTCGCGTTGGCGGCGCGGCAAATAGCCTCGGCGGCGGCGGCATCCGTGGCGTAACGGGGGGACGCGAAATCGGCGCCGGACACCGCATAAAACTTGGCGGCGCCGCAAGTGGCGATGGCGTTGGCGGCGGCCTGAACGAGTTCGCCGATCAAACCCACCGCGAAGGCCGAGCCCGGCAAAGATTTGGCCAACGTGGCGGCGCTGTTCACCGCTTCGAGCGAAGCTTTCGCCAGCGTGCCGTCGGTTTCGACATGGACCAGACAAAGTATCGTTTCCATAAAATTAGTGTTTGCCAGTGATCCATTCGACGATCTCGCGGGCGATCTCGTCTTCGGAACGGTCTTTGATGATTTGCGTATTCCGCTGCTGCTTCGGCAAGGTGACACTAGCGAAAGTGACTCCCTCCGCCCCGACCTTCACCGGCTTGGCGCGCTGCAAGGCCGGCATCGCCGTGCGCATATTAGCCATGCCGACCTGTGGATTATTACGCGGCTCGGGCAGGTTACCCGTCGCCCAGCCCAGCAAGGCGGGCGCGCCAGCGCACTTCGAAACTTGGTGTTTGCCGCCTTCGATGCGCTCCAGAATCGTGAACGAGCCATCCGCCTCGACCGTCAGTTGATCGACCCCTTGGAATTGGTCCGTCAGGCCTAAAATCTCGCCCACCGCTTGAAGAGTGGCGCCGGCGCCGCGTGAAGCGGACTCCCAACCGCCGAAAACCAGCAGCCGGTTACGGTCTAATCCCGGGATTGCTTGGATGGCCGCCGCCAGTTGCGCCGCCGTCTCGAAAGCATCCGTAAAACCACCGGAGGAACCGTCCAAAGCCACCAGTTCGAAGGGAACTTTTTGCGCCACAGTCATCAGGACTTGCTGCAATTTGGCTTTGGGCCCGAGGGTTACCAGCCAGACTTTCCCGCCGGGCTGCTTGGCGGCCAGGTTCGCCGCCTCATATAAGGCATGGCCGGCCCACGGATCCAGCACGGCGGGCAGCATAACTTCATTTTTCAAAGCCGGCCCGGTTGGGCTGCTCACCGGCTCGAGCGTCTGCAGGGGATCCGGGACAATGCTGCCACAGACCACGATATGATAACCATTACTCATAATAAATCGGCGCCGCCTTGATATGCGGCATTATGGCGCGTGGATTTACACCGATATACCGAAATAAGCGAGCAGAAATTCAGCCGCGACGGGATAAACAAAAATTCCCCGCCGTTATGAAAAACAGCGGGGAACCATTGGATAAAGGCTAATCTTCCAACCCGCCAGCACTCCCCGGCTGGCAAAAGCGGCCTGAATCCTTACGCCGACTTAATTTCCCAACCGGCGCGATAGGATTTCGTAATCAGAGCGTTGGCCTCGGACGAATTGGTTATCTTGAGCGCCTGGGCATCCCATTTCAATTCCTTGCCCGACATCCGCGCCGCCACATTGCCCAGTTCCACGGTCTCCGCCAGCGGCCCGGCATAATGGAAACCATCGCTGGTCTGTTTGTTGGCGAGGATACCATCGATCCACGCGTGGTAATGGCTATGACTCTCGATTTCAGGATATTTGAAATCGGCAAATTTGTTTTCCGGATAAAGACGGGGTTTGGCCCAGTGCGGCAGGAGCATCGCCCCGTTTTCACCAATGATCAACGAACCGCCCGAACCTTTAGGCAACTTGAAGTTGGCTGGCAGGAACGGACTATCCAGCGGCGGTAAAAGGCCGCCATCTCGCCAAGTCACGGCGACTTCTTTACCGGCGGTATAGGGCGTGCCCGGGAAAATGTAATAAACCGTTTCGGGGCCCGGCCAGAGCTCAGAGCTTTTGTTCTCGTGTTCGGCCCGAATGGAAATCGGGGCGGTTAACCCCAAGCCCATGAAAACGGGATCCAAAACGTGGCAGCCAAAATCGCCCAGGGCGCCGCCGCCAAAATCCTGCCAGCTACGCCATTTGAAAGGATGATAGGCATCCGCCGCATAGGGCCGCATCGGGGCGGTGCCGATCCAGAGATTCCAGTCCACGCCTTCGGGGACCGTTGCTTCCGGTGGGCGGGCGGAAAGCCCGGCATAACCTAAACCGCTCACGCCGATATGGGAATGGACCTCTTTGATCTTGCCAATCGCTCCGTCTCGCAGTAACCGGGCGCCGAGTTGGTATTCCATCCGCGAATGGATTTGATTGCCCATTTGGGTGATCAAACCTTTCTTCGCGGCCAGCAAGCGCATTTGACGCACTTCCCAAACCGTGTGGGCCAGCGGCTTCTCGCAGTATACGTGCTTGCCCAGCCGCATAGCCGTCATCGCCGCCGGCGCGTGCGTATGATCCGGGGTGGATACTTGAACGGCATCGCAGGTGCCGCCGAGGGTGGACAGCATTTCCCGGTAATCCGCAAAGTGGCGCACGTTAGGAAACTTGGCGTCCGCCTTTTCAAATTGTTTTTTGTCGATGTCGCAAAACCCGACAAATTTGACTTTGGAATGAGAGCCGATCTCCGACAGATCGGACAAGCCCTGACCGTTAACTCCAATGACGGCCACTTGCACCATGCTGTTGGGGCTGGCGCAACGCGCAAAATAAGGGAAGCCCGCCACGGCTCCGGCAATGAGGGCGGATTGCCTTAAGAACGAGCGGCGTGAGATATTCGCATTTTTCATGCCCTTCCGATTACGCTCAACGGCCGCTCAAGTCAAACGTAAAGGCAACCCGGCCGCCAGTTTGTTCGCCTCGCTCCGATCGCGGTCAAGCCGGCAAGTCTATGGGGCCTTAGCCGCGAGCTGAGCCTGAACCGCTTGCAAACCGGCGGCCAGCTCTTGCCAAGCGGTTTCGGCCGTTGGCCAGCCGATGCTAAAGCGCAACATCCGGCTGGAGGTTGAAGGGGCGTACCCCATGGCCGCCAACACGTGGGATGGCTCTTCGCGTCCGCTCGCGCACGCCGAGCCGGTGGAAACCGCGAACCCGGCTTTGTCCAATTTGACCACCCAACGCTGGCGGCAATCCGCCTCAGGCATGAGGGCGGCCACCGTGTTCCAAAGCCGAGGTTCGCCGGCTCCGGCAATTTCCAAACCCGGCAGCGTCCGCAGAATAGTTTTCTCGAAAGCCTCCCGCCAAATCGCGCGCGCCAAGTGGCCGCCGGAGCGCAGCCAATCCTCGCATCGTTCCAACGCCGCCAGCATCGATAAAACCCCGGCTACATTCTCCGTGCCCGCCCGGCGACCGCGCTCCTGTCGTCCGCCCAATAGCATCGGTTGGAACGCGCCTTTAGCCGGGCATTTCAGAAAACCAATACCCTTGGGGCCGCCGAATTTGTGGGCGCAACCGCTGACAAAATCGCATTCGCCCAAACCTGGGGATGGCATTTTGCCCACCCATTGAGCCGCGTCGCAAAAAAACGGCGCCTCGCAGGCGCGGCATAGAATCATCGCCTCGCGCCAAGGTTGCAACACGCCGGTTTCGTTATTAGCGGCCATCATCGCCACCAACACGGGACGTGTTCGACGCAATTCCTGTTCGAGCCAGCCCAACTCAATCACGCCGCCGGAGGTTGCGGGCATGAGGCGCACCCGGCCGGAAAACCAGTGGCGGGCGGCGGCTAGCGCGCACGGATGCTCCAGCGAGGAGACCCAAACCTCGCCGTCAACGGGCGCGCGGCGGAAAGCGTGATGCAGGACCATGTTATTCGATTCGGTGGCGCCGGAGGTCCAAATCAAATCCGGCGCCTGGCAACCGAGGAGGGCCGCCAACCGCGCGCGCGCCTGTTCCAGCGCGGCGTCCGCGCGCGCCCCTAGTCGGTGCGGGCTGGACGGATTCGCAAAATAATGATCGGCGGCGTCCAGCCAAGCCGCCCGCGCCTCGGCCAACATCGGCGCCGTGGCGTTAAAATCGAAATAGCGAAGACCCCGCGCGGCGCCGGCGGCCGCGTTTTCGCGCTCCGGGCGGCCGTCGGATTCCGTCGTTTCGACAAGCTGCGGACAAGAAACTTGCATCGTCATCTTCAATCAGTATATTTGATCAAGTGTATAATGACTACTGATCGCACACAATTGGTGTTTTACCAGCGCGCGCGCTTTACCACCAGCCTGCCGCCGGATTGCCTGTACAGCGCCTCGCACTGCTGGCTGGCCCGGCAAGGGGACGATTTGTGGCGGATCGGTTTCACCAAGTTCGCGGTGCGCATGTTGGGCGAGACGGTGGATCGGGGGTTTGAAATCCCGCCGGATGCCGCGGTAAAACCCGGCCAGATCATCGGCTGGATCGAGGGTTTCAAGGCCATGTCGGATATTTACTGCGTGGCTGACGGCCGGTTCGCCGGGGGCAATCCCGCGCTGCAAGACCAAATCCAACTGGTGAATAAGGACCCGTTCGGCCGCGGCTGGATCTATGGCGTAAGAGGCGCGCCGGACGCCCAATGCGTGGATGTCGACGGCTACCGGCAACTGCTCGACCGCACGATTGACACCCTGATGGCCCGGCAAAAGACGGAGGACCCCGCATGAACCCGCCGCGCATTTTATATTGCCACTGCGCTTACGCGCAAGTAGTGCCCAAAGAGGTCAAGGAGGCGGTGTTGAAAAAACTGAGCGAATCCGGACTCGCCTTTGAAGCGGTGCCGGATTTATGCGAAATGTCGGCGCGCCAAGATCCCGCTTTGCGTCGACTCGCCGAAGCGGGCGCCATCAAGATCGCGGCTTGCTACCCGCGCGCCGTTAAATGGCTCTTCGCAGGCGCGAAGTCCGCCCTGCCCATCGACGGCGCCGAAATAATCAATATGCGCACCTTGTCAGCCGAAGCGGTGACGGCGGCGTTGTTCGATCCGCAAGCGCACCCGAATTTACCGGCGGACAAAACGGCGTCCTCCGAATCGCTGGTCCCAAAGGAAACACGGGCATGAAATGCCTCCGCCAGAAAGAACGCATATGTCGCTAACCGATCAAGCCAGTTTGCGAGTCGTGCTCTACGAAGGCGATGGGGTCCAACCATTGGCCGCGGAAGAACGCTTCGCCACGTTATCCTCGCTCCTTGAAAAGGGTTTTGCGATCACTCGGGTTACCGGCGAAAGGAAGGTCGCGCCGAACGACGGCGCCGAACTCCTCGTTTTGGGTCGCTTCGATCAAGGCGCCCGGCCGGCCGGCGCAAGCGTCGACGGCCAAGTGCCCATTCATTTCCACGATTTGAGCAACTCCACGGCCGGCGAAACCGCCATCGCCGCTGAAACCCTGCGCGCGCAAATTCACGCCCATAGAACCGGTGAATGGAAACCCTGGTTCCCGGTCATCGATTACGACCGCTGCACTAATTGCATGCAGTGCCTGAGCTTTTGCCTATTTGGTGTGTACGGAGTGGATCAGGCACAGCAAATCCAGGTGCAAAACCATGATAGTTGCAAAACGAACTGTCCGGCCTGCTCACGGGTGTGCCCGGAGGCAGCCATCATGTTTCCTAAATACAAATCGGGACCGATCAATGGCGACGCGGTTAGCAGTGACGATCTTCAGCGCGAAAAGATGAAAATCGATATCTCCGCGCTATTGGGCGGGGATATTTACCAAATGCTGCGGGACCGGAGCGAGCGAGCCAAAAGCCGGTTCAGCAAGGAACGGGATTCGGAAAAAGCCCTGAAAGAGCGTCAGAAATGCCTGGTGCAATTGGCTCAGGCGGGGGATATCCCGCCGGAGGTTCTGATGGCGCTGCCCTCGCGCGAGGAAATTGAGGAAAAGGCGCGGGCCGCTAAGGCCAAAGCGCAACAAGCCCTGGCCATGCAACCATGAGCGACCACCATGTTACCTCAACTCGCCATTCGCGGTCTCAGAACCATCGCTCCCCGGTGTTTGTGGAAGTTCCTGTGGAATTTTGGCGTTAAAGGGGCGCTCTCGGTGGAACGATTCAAACGGCGCATCCGCCGGGGCGAATATTTTCCGCCCTTCCTGTATCTCTCGATCATCAATAGCTGCAACCTGCGGTGCCAAGGCTGCTGGGTGGATGTGGATCGCGAACGAGAGCTGATCGATTTGGAGTCGCTCAACCGGCTGATCAAGGACGCGCAGCGCCAGGGCAACAGTTTCTTCGGCATCCTCGGCGGCGAACCGTTCATGCATCCGGGCTTGCTCGATTTGCTCGCCGCGCATCGGGGTTGCTATTTCCAAATATTCACCAACGGCCAATTCATCACGGCGGACATTGCCCAACGCTTGCGACAACTGGGCAATTCAACCCCGTTGATCAGCATCGAAGGCCGCGAAATCACTAGCGATCTCCGGCGCGGCAAGCGCGATGTGTTTAACAAAACCCTGCGCGGCTTGGATCACTGCTTGAAAGCGGGCTTACCCACCGGGGTGGCCACCAGCCTGTGCCAGTCGAACATCGAGGAATTACTCACGGAATCCTGGTTGCGCGAATTGGTCAAGCGCGGCGTCCACTACGCGTGGTATCACACTTACCGGCCGGTGGGGCCCCAAATGCATCCCGAGCTGGCGTTGAGCCCCGAACAAATCGCCCGCGCGCGCCGTTTTGTGGTCGAAATGCGCGGCCGCGTGCCCATCGCCATCATCGATGCCTATTACGATCACCGCGGGCAGGCACTCTGTCCCATGTCCACCGGCGCCAGCCATCACATTAATCCCGGCGGCGAGGTGGAGCCTTGCCCCATTATCCAATTCGCGGTGGAGAATATCCGCGACCCGCGCGGGGCCTCTGTGGCGATACGCGACTCCGCCTTTTTGCGCGATTTCCGCCAGCTCTCGGCCCAAGCCACTCGCGGCTGCGTCGTCCTCGAGCGGCCGGACCTGGTGAAGGCGCTGGTCGCCAAACACGGGGCGCGCGACACCACGCGGCGCGGCACCGCGCTGGCTGAATTAGACGCCATGACGCCCCGCTCCAGTCAATGGCTGCCGGACGCGGAGATTCCGGAACAGCATTGGCTGTACTGGCTCGCGAAAAAATTTTGGTTCAATGATTTTGGGGCTTACCAACCGGCGCCCCCTCCAGGAACAACCCGGGCATTACCGGCGGCTGAAGCGCCAGCCTCACCGCGGGAACCACGGCCGCCACTGGTAACGGCGGATGAATGAAACCCTAATCTATAATCCCATTGACGCATGCAAACCACCGCGATTCCCCGTTTGGCCCCGCCCACCCGCTGGCGCGCTCCCAAGAAAAACATCCCGCAAACGCTGGGCGAGCGCAACCGCATCCTGCAGGCGGTGCGCCGATACGTGGCTGAATTTAATCCCGTGCCCCCCGTGCCCATGGCGGAGCTAAAAGAACATGCGGATCGCATCACCTCCCAGTTGAAATGCGAATCGATTTATCGCGACTACATCGGCGTGCTCATCAACAACGAATTATGGCGGGAAACCTTGGCCACGGTCCCCTATGAACGCCGCCTCTTGTTGCTGCCCAAATGCCTGCGGGTGGAAAGCAAATGCCCGGCGCCGTTCGATGAGTTGGGCTTGCTCTGCAAACAGTGCGGCCTGTGCTCCATCCAAGACCTGCAAAACGAGGCCGAACGCCTGGGCTACGCAGTACTGGTCGCCGAAGGATCGGCCATCGTCATGTCATTGGTCCAAGCGGGAAAGATCGACGCGATCATCGGCGTGAGCTGCCTAAGCGTGCTGGAGCGCGCCTTCCCGTATATGGAAGCGGGCGCCATCCCCGGCGTGGCCATTCCCCTGCTCCAGGACGACTGCATCGACACGACGGTCGATCTCGACTGGATTTGGGACTACATCCATTTGACCAGCGACGACCGCACGCGCCGACTCGACCTGGGCGTCTTGCGCGCGGAAGTCAATTCCTGGTTCACGGCTGACACATTGGGGGAAATCATGGGCGCGGCGGCGGACGAAACCGAACGCATCGCCCGCGAGTGGCTGGGCCGGGCGGGCAAACGCTGGCGGCCTTTCCTGGCGGTCGCCGCGTTTCAAGCCCTGCAACCGGATCCCAGCCGCAACCTGCCGGTGGACTTGAGAAAAATCGCGGTGGCGGTCGAATGCTTCCACAAGGCCTCGCTGATCCATGACGATATTGAGGATAACGACGCGCTTCGCTACGGCGAAAAAACCTTGCATGAAGCGCACGGCCTTCCGGTGGCGTTGAATGTGGGTGATTTATTAATCGGCGAGGGCTATCGATTAATTAGTGAATCTGGCGTTAGCGACCCGCAGAAAGCCCGCATGACCCTGGTGGCGGCGCAGGGGCAACGGCAACTTTGCCAGGGCCAAGGGGCCGAACTTTGCTGGGCCCGCAATCCCGGCCCGCTTACCGCGTTGCAAGTGCTCGACATTTTCCGGCGCAAAACCGCGCCCGCCTTCGAAGTGGCCCTGCGGCTGGGCGCTCTCTACGCGGGCGTGGATTTGCACGACGAATCCTCCGAAACCCTCACCCGGTATAGTGAGGCCTTGGGTATTGCGTATCAGATCCGGGATGACTTAAGCGACCTGGAAGGCGAAACCAACGATATTTCCGGCTTGCGCCCCAGCTTGCTGCTAGCCATCGCCTACGAGCGAGCGCAAGGCGCGCAGCAGGAACTATTGAAGTCGCTTTGGCATCGCCAATTGCCCGAAGGGGTCCATTCCGCCGCCGTTGCGGCTATATATCGCGAACTAAAAGCCGATGAACGGGCGCGAACCCTTTTGGAAACGTACAAGGAAGAAACCGTGCGTTGCCTTCGGGATGTTGAGAACCCCAATCTGAAAGGCTTGCTGCGGCGCGTTATGGGCAAGATTTTCAACGACACCGAAATCAAAGGCTGGTGCCAGGAGTTCGAAAAAAAGCGCCTACCGAATCACGATATCCACGAAGTCCCGCTCCAAGCCGCCGTATAGTTGGCGTTACCTGAACCGGGCTCCCGACTCATGGCAGGCCGTATTGCACCACGCGATAAAACCGCTGGCGGGCGAGAACGGGGCTGTCCTCGCTCGCGGGGCCATTAGCCTCCAGCCACTCCAGCCACGCGTTCGTCGCCATTAAAAAACCGGTGGCGGACGGGCGCCAATCGCCCAAATCCAGTGAATACTCCACTTGATAACCGCGGCCCGCGCCCGCCTCCCACCACAAGCGAATCCTATGCTCGGCGGGCACGCGCTCCAGTTGGGGATTCGCATAGGCAAGTTTGACAAATCCCGCGCGCGTCAGCCCTCTTTGAATTTCCTCATTTTGCATGAACCGACGCCACACCTTTTGAGTGCGATGGTTTTCGATCATGATCACGATGGGCCCTTGATCAATGCCAAGCACGTCGGTATCCCACCATTTTAACCCTAAGTTGAAGGCATCTCGAAAACCAAAACCCGTCCAGATATTCGTGCGATACCGGTCGTAAAAATAGCGCAAGGCGGCCCCGGAGTATTCCGGCGTGAAAGGCATGGAACCGCCGGCCGCGGTGGGAGCAATCGTGCCGTCATCGGTTTCCGCCGGCGGAGCCCCGCGCGCGGCATAGCCATTCGGGCTGGGACCGTCGCAAGCGGTCAAGCCCCACACGTTCTCGCCATAGCCGGATTGCTTGCCCGGATTCGCGAGGCAATAGGCCCGTTGCGCGAGCGTCGCCCGCCTTGAGTTTTCAAAATAGGTGCTGGCTTTGGCGCCCAGGTAATCATCGGTCACGTGGCGGAAATCGATCCAGCAATGCGAGTATTGATGGCCAAATAGCGGCGGAAACGGAATGAAACTCTGGCCGTAGTAGGTCTTCCAAGTATAACCCCTCGTCCACCGGTCCCAGGCCGAACTGGGCAAAGGATTCGCGGGAGCTCCCAGCCCCATGATGACCAACGCCATAGCCTCATTATAACCGATCCAATTTGAAGCCAAAAATCCCGAGCCAGGCACCCAGCCCATGGACAGCACATTCGTATTCCGCGCCATCCAATTCCAATCCACACGCCGAAAGATCGCGTCGGCAAGGTCGCGAATGGACGCTTCGTCCGCGTTGGTCGCGTTGAAATACTGTTTACTGTAGAGCGCGCCCGCCAAAAGCCAGGCCGTATCGACCGACGACACCTCCACGTTACTGAACGGCGTGTACCGGGTGGCCGTCTTCATATCGAGAAAATGATAAAACCAACCCCGATAGCCAATCGTGCCGGAACGATTGGTCCCTTGCGGGGTTTCCCAAAATGTTTTCAAGGTCGTCAAAACCCGCTCTCGGCCTTGTTCACGGGTAATCCAGCCATGATCGATGCCAATGCCAATGGCCGTTAACCCAAAACCCACCGCGGCAACGCTGCACGGCGAAGTCACGGTGCCGCGATCGGGCACCATGCCATTATTCGGATTCGCGGCGTACCAGAAAAAATCGAAGGCGGTCTGTTGCGCATACTCCAAAAACTCATCATCGCTCGCGAAGGGATGCGGCGTAACCTCAAGCGCCGACGAAGCGGAGCTTTCCACCGTTTGGGTCACCGCCGTGACTTGATACCAATAGGACTGCCCGTTGGTCACATCGAAATCGGCATGGCTGGGGAATGACAACGATTGCGGCGTTTGCCGCAGGAACGGACCTTCGCTCGTCGCGGCTCGATACACGTTGTATCCCGTGACATTGGTTTCCGAATTGCGATCCCAATGCAACACGATGCTCCGGTCCCCCGCCCGCGAAACGAACCCGGCGGGCGTTGCCGGCATGGCTAGCGTCGCCAGCGTCGCCAACGTTAGCAGCAAAACGAGCATTAGGCGAGGCTTCATAGGTTTAAAACGCTTACTGATCCAGCCGTAGGTTCCACATTCAGGGATGAAGCAACCTAGCCTTTCCGGCTACTTTTACAACCCTCTTATCGCCCCTAAACGAATAGCTAACGGGAAACACTTTAAGCCGGATGGCCGGGGAAGAAACCAATCCCAGGTCCGTCAAATTGATCGCAAGTTGAGGCATCGATCGAACCGAAAGCCTTCGATGCCACCTCTCAAAGGCGTTACCCGGAACAATGAACCACGAGTCTCCTTGTAGTTCAAAAAACCGTTGTCGTGGAGTCCGCGACTCCGCCTCGCTAGTTCTCCGCCGAATGTAAACCGCCCGCGCCCGCGCGGAATTGAAGATTGGTCTGCTCGGACCGCGGCGATAACGGCTGCGTGCAATTCCAGAGGCAGGCGCCACAGTGAACGCATTTTTCGCGATCGAACGCGGGCACGCCCTTGGGCCCGGGCGTAATCGCCTGCCCGGAGCACACCTCAACGCAGAGTTGGTTCTCGCACTTCTCGCAAATGCGCGGATACAAGAAAGCGACATGATCCGCGTATCCGGGCGGGGCTTGGACTTTGCCGCCCAGCAAGAGCGCGTCCTGGTGCGTCATCAGCAACTGACCATCGAAGGGGATCGCGGGCCAACCCGCGCGGTCCATCAAAGTTTGATGCAATGACACCCCGCGCGCGACGCAATCCTTGCGGATTTTCGCGATCTCGACCTCGGAAATTTTGTCCCGATAATATTCTTCTATCGTGGGTACGCGCCGATAAGGCGGCAGCGGTTTGCCAGGCATGGCTAGCTTGCCCTTAGTGAATCCCGCCAGCGCCATGCCGAGCATGCCAGTGACGACGCCTCGCTGGAACCCATCGCGAGATTTTTCGGCAATCCGGCCCTCCGCCTCGATTCGATGCGCGCGCCGTTTCCGGACATACACCCGGTCGAGATTTTCGCGAGTGAAAGGCTGCTTCTCCTGGAGCAATTGAAGCACCCCCTCGGCTAGTAGCGCGCCCGTGGTCCAAGCTTCATCCACGCCGGAACCGGTGAGCACATTGGTGCTGCCGGACCCCTCGCCGATGCGCGCGAAACCATCGCCCGCCAGATGTGGTTCGCCGCGGCGGCCGGATTCCTGCAGCGTTTTCGCCCCCCAGGAACGCAAGCGCCCGCCCTTGAGATACCGCCAAATGTAAGGATGCATCATCCAGTGCTGCAAATAGCGATACGTGGAGCGCACCGGGCTGTCGAACCACGAAGGCACGAAGATGCCCACCGAAACGATCCGGCCGGGATGGACATAGAAAAAACCAAATATTTCCGGCTCTGGATAACCGAAGGTATGCAGCACCGTACCCGGCTCCAAATCCACGCCTTCGGGCAAATCGATCACCATTTTGGCACCCACCGCCCAATCGTGCTGAGCGTGGCCGTCAGGCAGGCCCAACTCGCGGTCCATCTGCTGACCAATCGGCCCCACCGGGCCATCGCCTATGACCGTCAGCGCCGCGCGCACTTCCATGCCGGGCATGAATCCATCGGTCGGCTCGCCCGCCCGGCCCGTGCCTTGATCCATCAATTGCACCCCGAGGACGCGCGGACCTTCGACCAGCGCTTTGGCCACCGGCGTGCCCGGCCACAATTGCACCGTGCCGCTGCTCATAAGCTGGTTGGCCACCCATTGGTTGAACTGTCCCAGCGAGCAGACAAAACCGCCATGCTTATGCAAAAAGGCCGGGGTCCAAGGCAACTCGAAGGCCTGTTCTTTCACGGGCAACGCCCATTTGCAGGCGCGAATGAGACGATCCGCCACCCGTAGCGTGGTGGCGCGACGGCTAGCCCCAATCGGATCCAGCAGATACAGCACCTTCTCCTCGCGCACCGGCGCCGCCATCGGAATTTCCTTAATGTCCAGATCGGGAAACGACTCGCGAATCCCTTTGCCTGGAGTCACCACGCCAGACACCCCGAATCCCAAACCCTCGGCGCGTTCATAGCACAAAACCTGGAGCGGCATGCCGGGCATCGAGGCGCTTTCCACTTTGGGCGTGCCATCCGCGTTCATCAACCGCCGGGAAAGCGTGGTGAGAAAACCGCCCATGGCCGGACCGAAGCCCACACAGACAATATCGACGTCCATGCGCTGCCGCTCGAGGGCGGGAGCGCCGGCGGGCTCGGAATTAACGGTGGATTCGGACATACATTGGTAACCTCAAAAGTTCCGGCCTCGATTCAAATCCGCGCGCGTTGTTCAAAACCTCCCGCGCGCAACCCGACTCGGCAGCCATGCCAAATCATGCGCTTAGGCTGGGTAATCCAAGGCTTCAGGGATCATGACTTGTGTGAGCGCCTCCGCGGCCCGATCTTTGGCCAGGCGCGAACCGGTCAAACAGCAATCCATTTGCATGCGCAAGCGGCTAAAAGGCTCCAACACCCCCAGCTTGGCGCAAGGGCCGGCCTTGGCGTGGACCCCATCGTCGATTTCACAGCAGCCTTTGGCGCCGCTGGCGATACCCGGGATAATCCCCTCCAATACATCCAGCTCGGGCGTTTTGTACATCGCGGCCCCATCACCCCAGGCGGGATGGTTTTGGTAGCCGAAGACGAGTTCCGAGCAAATCCGGCCCACTTCGCCGGACGCGCGGGCGCACTGCACATGGCAGAGATCCTGGTAGAAATTCAACATGCCTTTCAAGCCGTCGGCAATCACCGGGTTGGCCGGCCCCTTGGCTTCCAATTCCAAGATATCCATGACAAAACAGCGCGCAGCCAGCAGCCAGCAAAGGGCGTCGGCCAGCGAGAAGGTGACTCCCTGCCGGGTGCCATGGTAAAGCTTGTCCCCATTGGCATCGGTGGCTTTCTGCAAATATTCGAGCGTCCAAAGCCACATCTGCATGGCGGTGGCCAGCGCGCAGGCGCCGGAGCCGGCACGCTCGTTGGCGATGTCGCGCATCTCGCCGATCCACTGGCGGAACTGCGCCAGGAAGAGATCGTCGGTCATGGTGACGCTGAGTTGGCGGCGCTGTACGGACTCGGGGCCTTCGTAGGTGGCCTCAAGCTGGCAATCCATCCACTTATGGCCGAGGAAGCCGGGACAATCCTCGGTGATGCCGTAGCCGCCCATCAGGCTGACGGCTTCGCGCATCATGGAGGCGCCGTGGCCGGTGTTCCAGGCCTTGCAGGCGGGGCAGATGACGTTGGCGACGGAATCGAGGATGGCGTACTGCACGAGCACGTCGTCCTGCAACTCGGGGCGCTTCCCGGCGAGGAATTCGATGGCGTCCTTCTGCACCTGCCGGTGGGCCTTCAGGGCGGCGGTGCCCTTCAAGCCGCGCTCGGCGAGGATATCGGCGCGCTTGCGCTCCATCGGGTCCAGTTCGTCGAAAACCCGGGCGGTAGCGAACCCAAGCGAGGCGGAGGCTTCGCCGGTGGACCAAACGTCCACCAGGCGCTGCGACGCGTCGGCTTTCAGTTGGATGCCCTGTTCGTAGCGCGGCGAACCGGGTGCGGCGGCCTCGCTGCCACGGAAACGGCTGCGGTGGTAGCGGATCACGGGCTCGATGGCGGAGAGCAGTTTGGCCGAGGTCATCAGGCCGACGCCGACACGGGTGCGGCGGAAGACCGCTTCGATCACTTCGCCGTGGCTGAAGCGCGGGACGATCACGCCGTCCTGCACGGTGTACCCGCCGATGATGCGGTTGGCCGGGACGCGCAGGCTGAACACAGGGTCGCGGGTGGAGGAAAGCTGATGGACCAGTTTGCGGGTGGGAACGCCGCGGTCGAAGGTGCCCGAATCGGTCTCCTCCAGGATGATCATGCAGCTTCCCTTGATGCGCGGGTCGGTGGACTCCACGGCGGCGGTGACGAAGTTGGCGAAGCCCATGTTGGTGATGAAGCGGCCGCGCTTCTCCACCTGGAGCATCGGCTCCTGGCCTTCCTCCCACTCGGCCACGCGCACTTTGCCGCCCAAGGTGCCGGTCTCGACGCCGACGTACGGGATAGGCTCGGTGAGACAGAAGGCGCCGCGCCAGGTTTCCCGGTCCTCGCCGGGCTGGGCGGGGGCAGACTTGCTCATGTAGTAGTTGCGCTGCGCATCGGTGCCGCGCTCGTGGATGGGTGAGAGGGCGAGGCATCCGGCCAGGCTGCCGGTGGCGGCGCCGGCATCGACCCACGCGAGTTCAAAGGAAACCAGCGAAAGGGCCAGGTTCTTGGGACCTTCGAGAAAGCCGCCCTCGCTGGGTTCCATGAAGACGGCGGTAATGCCGCTTTCATCGAAGGCCTTGAGGAGGGCGTTCTTTTCGGGCGTCCATTCGTGGGTGTTGCGGCCGCCGGCGGCTACCAGGCGAGCTACCGGACCGCGGGCGACGGCGCGCACGGACTGCACGAGCATCTGCAGGTCATAGCGGTCGGCGAAACGCCATTGAATCTGGCGAACATCGTCGCCGGGGAGGGCTCGAAGAAACTCGGATTTGGGTGTAGATGCCGTGGTTGACATGGAATGCAGTCCTTTCTCATGGGGCGTGGGGGAAGCCGCACACGCCGGGGGCTCAAAAGTTGTGAAACCTATAGGGTAGCAATCAGTTTGCCATTGGGGTGTGGTTGAAAGGAAAAGGGTTGCGGGTTTTTGCTACAGAGTTTGCGGTCTGGAATGGGCGAATTGCCCCAGGGCACAAGGGATGGGGGGCGAAAAGGGGTGCGGGGCGTCCCGGGTGAATCTCGAAACCGAGGCAACGACGTTGGCGTCTCAGTGCGCCTAATCGCTCCTGGTGGTCAGAGCGCTAGTTCGCCCGCCAACTGCCAAACGCTCTAGCCCGGCTGACTCCCATTCTCTTCGGCCGCTCGCGCTTCCCCTTTCGCCGAGTCCCGGCGCTGTCGTGACCGGATAACAAGGGTCATTCCGAGGGAGTACAGGAGGCAAGCTGCAAGTGGGACACCAAATAGCCCTTGATTGAGACTGTCGGGATTGGCAGGATCGCCGCAAATACTGATCCTAATATACTGCCATGGGCCCCTGAGTGGAAGATCCTTGCCCATGCCCCACAACCAGACTGCCGCCGGACCGCACCACACGAAGCGCCCGGCATCGGCGCGTCCCGGAAGCGCGAGCCCGACGATCGCACCAAAGCCCAGTGCGATGGTCAGGGGCACCAGAAATGGCAGCGACGCCGCACATGATTGAACTCCTTTCGGCTCGAACGGAGCCGAGGCAAGAAGGAGGATAAGTGGCACAAAGAGTTGCTGCAGAACGTAGCTGGCACACTTCCACCCCAGACGGGCATCGCCGCTGGACCCGGCAGCGCGTTGCCCACGGTGTTGGTTTAGCCACCTGCGCATTTGCATAGGCTACCTCCCCATGGCGGCGGCCGGCGCTCTGTCACCAGTAATCGACCGTGGACGGCACTGGTTCAGCCGCCAACGAGGATCGCACCGCCAACGGCGCAGTAACCGGCGGCGTTACTCATCGTGGACACAGTCTGACTGAGCCCCACCGCCCCGTGGCGCGGAGGATCGCCAGGGTATGGACACCGCACGGTGCGTTCACGAGGCGGGTCCACGAGGGACCCGCCTCGCAATGCGAACCGAGGCAAGAGCCTGCCGGCTCAGCGCATTCGCCCGTTCAGCAGCACTTCGGCTTGGAGTACTTCGCGCGCAGCCGCTCTTCGCTGAAGCGGCGCCACTCCTCCCCGCTACGCACCCGGCCGTGCGCGGCGAGGTGACGCTCATAGGCGCTCTCGTCGGCAAGTTCACGCAGCAACCCCATTACCACGAAGCGGACCTGACGCAGCAGTTTCATACGTCCTCCGGCCGCAGTTGCGACGCCACGAACGGCGTCTCACTGGAGTGTACTTCTGCCGTGCCGGCCAGAATGCCGTACCACACGCGAAACGAATCGATCAGAATCGCGGCCACCAGCACCATGAAGAGGCCGGTAATGGCCGCGTCCAGATGCGCGTTGAAGATCAGCGCGCGGGCAACCCCCGCGTCGGCCACCTTGCCGTAATCGATTGCCGCCTGTAGTTTCGCCGCCTGCGCCAGGAACCCGACCGAGGGCAGCGGCGAGAAGATCTTCTGCCAGCCGGCCGTAAACGTCACGATCAGCAGCCACACCAGGGGAACACACGTGATCCACAGGTACTTCGCACCATGCATCTTGAGCAGGATGGTAGTGGCCACGCAGAGCGCGATGGCGGCTAGCAGTTGATTGGAGATGCCAAACAACGGCCACAGCGAATTGATCCCGCCCAACGGATCGCGCACGCCCTGCACCAGGAAGTAGCCCCAGGCGGCCACCACCGCGGCGCTCGCGCCAATCACGCCCGGCATCCAACTGGTGCGGCCCAGCGGCTGGTAGACGTGTCCCAGCAGATCCTGCAACATGAAGCGGCCCACGCGGGTGCCGGCATCGATGATGGTGAGGATGAACAGCGCCTCGAA